>JAOMWM010000019.1 GCA_028357285.1 Schleiferiaceae bacterium
GCTTAGAGAGTATGTTCAATGCGCGACAGGGGAGGTATGAATTGGCCCAATTACACAAACGATTTCATACGGCTCCATTACCGGAACTAGAAGTGGTGGATATGCTTGGAGCGAAGCAACGGCGCGAAGTTCAGGGCAATTTTTCCATTGAATTGGTCGATGCCATGCGTCATACATTGAGTAAAGGAGAGAGCATCATTCTCTTTCAAAACCGCAGGGGTTTTAGCACCTTCCAACAATGCCAGACCTGCGGTCACATCGAAGGCTGTACGCGTTGTGATATTTCACTAACCTACCATAAAGGTCCGCAAAAACTTAAATGTCATTATTGTGGTTATACTGTGCCACCAGTGATGAAATGCAGTTCTTGTGGTGGTGAGAGTGTTTTACATAAGGGCTTTGGGACCGAGCAGATCGCCGAAGAGGCAGCTTCACTTTTTCCAAATGCTGCTGTAAAGCGAATGGATTTAGATACCACTCGTGGAAAGCATGCTTTTGGTGACCTTATTCGGGCTGTAGAAAACGGTGAAGTAGATATTTTAGTCGGTACACAGATGGTGACCAAAGGACTCGATTTCGATAGAGTAGGACTGGTCGGAATCATGAGTGCGGACAATCTATTAAGCTTTCCTGATTTTAGAGCCAATGAGCGTGCATTCCAATTGATTGAACAAGTCGCGGGACGCACAGGACGACGCACTTCGAAAGGCAAGGTAGTTATCCAAGCCATGAAGCCGCGACACTCCATCATACAATTGGCTTTGAACCATGATTTTACGGGGATGCAAGCTAAAGAGCTTTCCGTACGGCAAGAATACCAGTATCCTCCATTTGTGCGGCTGATCACTATAACGCTTAAGCACAGAGATCAAAAACTGTTACAGCGTGCGGCGGGTGAATTTGCTCGTTCACTGCACAGTAAAATAGGCGAAAGATTCTTAGGGCCGGAATTTGCCCCCATTTCACGCTTGAAAAATCTGTACCAGATGCAGATAATTGTCAAGGTTGACAAAGGAAGTATTGGTGCCAAAGTGCGTGAACGTATTAAAAAATCTCACCAAGAGGTGTTGTTAACACCTGACTTTAATCGGGTAAAGGTTGTTTTTGACGTAGATCCCAATTCGTAAGATTCATAACTAAGTACGAAGGATACAGGTTTAAAGCGTACTTAAGGCAAGAAAGGTGTGAAACTCGCAGGCACTGGTGCTTCTAGAACAACAGATTCTTTCGTAGTTGGATGCAGGAAATCCAGGCTCTTCGCATGAAGACAGATACTTTTATCTCTTTCAGCTCTTCGAGCGCCATACTTTACATCGCCTTTAATCGGATGGCCTATGGCTGCAAATTGGGCGCGAATCTGATGATGCCTTCCCGTCTCGAGATGCACTTCTATCAGTGTGTAGCGATCCCCCTTTTGTAAGATGGAATATGAAAGTTTTGCCTCTTTAGCATCCTTTTCGGGACGGAGGAAGGCCCTACTTTTATTATTCTTTGGGTTTTTTAAGAGGTAATGGATCAATTTGCCTTCTTGCTTTAATTGACCTTCCACAAGGGCCCAATATTTTTTATGCGTTTCACGGTTCTTAAATGCCGCATTCATCCGCTCAAGTCCTTTAGATGTGCGCGCAAAAAGGACAACCCCAGTTGTTGGCCGATCTAAACGATGAATGACACCAAGAAAGACTGCTCCCGGTTTATTGAACTTACTTTTAATGTAGGATTTTAGAACTTCGGGTAAAGGAATGTCCCCGGTTTTATCCCCCTGGACTAAATCACCTGCACGCTTGTTTACAGCGATAAGGTGGTTGTCTTCATAGATAATTTCGGGTAGTGGACTGCCCATATTTAGCTGGTATAGCTTTCACTTTCATTAGGGAAATCTACATCCTTAACATCTTGAACGTACTGACCGATGGCACCTGTGATTTCATCGTAAAGATTTAGGTAGCGACGTAAAAATCTTGGGTGAAATTGGTGGGTCATACCCACGAGATCGTGGAAAACTAATACTTGTCCATCTACGCCCGCTCCGGCTCCTATACCAATTACCGGAATGGTAAGAGCATCCGATACTTTTTTTGCCAATTCCGCAGGAACTTTCTCTAAGACAATCCCAAAACAACCCGCTTCTTCTAGTGCTATCGCATCTTCAAGAAGCTTTTGAGCTTCGGCATCTTCTTTGGCACGAACGCTGTAGGTACCGAATTTATAGATGCTTTGCGGCGTCAATCCAAGATGACCCATAACGGGAATACCTGCTGTAAGTATTCGCTTGATGCCTTCTATAATTTCTACACCACCTTCTAATTTCACAGCGTGTCCGCCACTCTCTTTCATCACACGAATGGCTGAATTAAGGGCTTGTTTTGAATCACCCTGATAAGTACCAAAAGGGAGATCAACCACTACTAATGCACGGTCAACAGCGCGAATCACAGAACTAGCATGATAAATCATTTGATCCAATGTTATGGGTAGGGTCGTCTCATGACCAGCCATAACATTCGAAGCACTGTCTCCAACGAGTATACAATCTATTCCTGCAGCATCGACCATTTTTGCCATGGTATAATCGTATGCAGTTAGCATGGAGATTTTCTCTCCTTGATCCTTCATTTGTTGAAGGCTGTGTGTAGTAACCTTCTTAAATTCTTTTTTCGCCAATGACATAGTGCACGGTTTTTGTGAATTAAATCAGCACAAAGAAAAGCATCCTAAGCCATAGGTTGTATTTTTGAAGCCCATGAAAAACCTAATTCTATACTTTTTTGCATTTATCGCACTGTTTTCGTGCGACAATTCCCTAGAAATCAATGCCGATTATGACGTTGAGAATGTCGTCTATGGCCTTCTTGATAAAGATCAAGACACCCAATGGGTGCGGTTACATCGTACGTATTTAGGAACTGATGGGTTGCTCGCTGGAGCAACACATAGCGACAGTTTGTATTTCGATACCGCCTCCTTGTATTTGGCTCAGCTTAATGATCAGGGAGATGTATTGAACACATATGAGTTCTACAGAAAAGACACGAACATATTGGCTTCAGGGACATTTACAACGGATAATTATCGATTGTATTGGACTGATGCGCCTATTGATCACAATTTTGAATATCGACTAAAGGGCTTTATTCCAGGAAACAATAATTTCGAATCGATATCACCAGTGGTGGGCCCTGTTGAAATCACAAGACCTAAAGGTTTTCAAAAACTAACTTTTGGTATTCAGGATGCGAAGTTTGGATGGGATGCGGCTAAAAATGCTCGTTTGTATCAGGGTTACATTCATTTTAAATACAAAGAAGCGCCCGTTCGAAATCCCAAGGACAGTGCAGTGAAGACGGTGACCTATGCATTACCGACACGGACAGGATCGAATTTAACGGGTTCTGGGAATTATGTGACGGAGCTCAGTTATGCCGCTTACTACCAGTTCTTGAGAAATAACATTGGAACAACTACGGATACGGTACGCGTTTTTAAAAGCATAGACTTTGAGCTTTGGGCTGCTGCAGACGATTACGCCACTTACATTAATGTGAGTCAACCTTCACAAGGGATTGTTCAAGAAAAACCGCTTTTCACCAATATTGATGGTGGAATAGGTCTTTTCAGTTCTCGCGGGAATACCATAAAGAAGCAAATCAAACTAAGTAATACATCTATGGACAGTTTGTGGCGTGGAATCTATACCTGCAACATGGGCTGGGTAGATTTCCAGGGCATCGACTCGGTAATATGTGTTGACGGCTTTCCTGTTAAATTTTAGTAAACGTAAAGAGACAGTTTGTCACTTTTTAGACTGTGAAAAGTTCCATAGTGACATAATTTCTTGAGGTACTTGTGCCAAATTGTGTGCAAAATTGAATCCCTTTCTTTGTGGCACAACCCTTGTTCTATACTCGTCGTAAGATTTTGAAAACTCAACCTAAATAATTAATAAAATGGGTAAAATCATAGGTATTGACCTTGGAACCACGAACTCTTGTGTATCCGTAATGGAAGGTAACGAGCCTGTAGTGATTCCTAACAGTGAAGGAAAAAGAACGACACCTTCTATTGTAGGTTTCGTTGAAGGCGGTGAACGTAAAGTAGGTGATCCTGCAAAACGACAGGCCATTACAAACCCTGAGAAAACAGTATACTCCGTGAAACGTTTCATGGGAGAGAAATTCTCAAACGTACAGAAAGAAGCAAAGCGTGTTCCGTATAAAGTAGAAGGTGGCGACAACGATACGCCTCGTGTAAATATCGACGGTCGTCAATATACGCCTCAAGAGGTTTCAGCAATGATTCTTCAAAAAATGAAGAAAACTGCGGAAGATTATTTAGGTGCAGATGTAACTGAAGCCGTAATTACGGTTCCAGCTTACTTTGATGACGCACAACGTCAAGCAACTAAAGAAGCAGGTGAAATCGCAGGTTTGATTGTTCGCCGGATCATTAATGAGCCAACTGCAGCGGCTTTAGCTTACGGTTTAGATAAGAAAGGACAGGATCAAAAAATCGCAGTGTTTGATTGTGGCGGTGGAACGCACGACGTTTCAGTATTAGAGCTGGGTGATGGTGTATTCGAAGTAAAATCTACGGATGGTGATACGCACCTTGGTGGTGACGATTTTGATCAGGTCATTATTGACTGGTTGGCAGAAGAGTTCAAAGCTGAAGAAAATATGGATTTGCGCGATGACAACATGGCGTTGCAGCGTTTGAAAGAAGCGGCTGAGAAAGCTAAAATCGAATTGTCTTCAACAACTTCTACGGAAATCAATCTGCCGTATGTTACTGCTACGGCATCAGGCCCTAAACACTTAGTACGTCCGTTGAGTCGTGCAAAGTTTGAGCAATTAGCTGCAAGCTTGATAGAGCGTACTATTGCGCCAGCACGCAGCGCATTGCAAAATGCAGGCTACTCAACTTCTGAAATTGACGAAGTAATTTTAGTGGGTGGTACAACGCGTATCCCGGCGATTCAAGATGCTGTAAAAGCGTTCTTCGGTAAAGAGCCATCTAAAGGTGTAAACCCTGATGAGGTGGTAGCTATTGGCGCTTCTATCCAGGGTGGTGTTCTTGCAGGTGATGTGAAAGACGTTCTTCTATTAGATGTAACGCCACTATCATTAGGTATTGAAACTATGGGTGGTGTGATGACGAAACTCATCGAAGCAAATACAACCATTCCTACAAAGAAATCTGAAACCTTCTCAACGGCTGCAGATAACCAGCCTTCGGTGGAGATTCATATTCTTCAAGGAGAGCGTTCTATGGCCAGCGACAATAAAACGATCGGTCGTTTCCATTTAGACGGTATTCCACCAGCACAGCGCGGTGTTCCTCAAATCGAAGTGACCTTCGATATTGATTCGAACGGAATTCTTAACGTAAGTGCTAAGGACAAAAACACAGGTAAAGAGCAAAATATCCGCATTGAGGCTTCTTCGGGGTTGTCTCAAGAGGAAATTGATCGCATGAAGCAAGAAGCAGAAGCGAATGCAGACGCAGATAAGAAAGCGAAAGAGGATATTGATAAGCTCAACGCTGCGGATAGCATGGTGTTCCAGGTTGAGAAACAAATGAAGGATCTAGACGGTAAATTACCGGAAGATAAAAAAGGTCCTATTGATGCTGCGCTAACTGAACTGAAAGCGGCACACGCAGCAAAAGATGTTGCGGCATGTGATGCGGCTCAAGAGAAATTGAATGGCGCCTTACAGGCGGCTTCTGCTGAAATTCAAGCTGCCATGCAGCAAGAACAAGGTGGGGATCAAGGACCTGCCGGTGGTGCTAGCGGTGATGCTGGTGCAGCAGATGATGTCACTGATGTTGATTTTGAGGAGGTGAAATAACAGTCAAGAATTAAAGGATGTAACAGGCCCCCGTACCGCAAGGTGCGGGGGCTTTTTTATTATATTCACGCCACTTAACACTAATGAAATCTCCCTACTATGGATTTAGTCCAAATCAATGATTTTCTTGCGACCATTGACGGATACATCGGCGGTTCAAGCTGGTTCGTTTTTGCCTTGCTTGGTTCAGGTGTCTTTTTCACGCTTTATCTAGGATTTCCTCAAATACGCTACTTCGGTCATGCTGTGGCGGTTGTGCGTGGAAAGTTTGATAAAGATGGCGCAAAAGGAGATACGTCTCATTTTCAGTCTTTAACTACAGCTTTATCAGGAACGGTCGGAACTGGAAATATAGCGGGTGTAGCTTTTGCCATTCACCTAGGCGGTCCAGCGGCATTGTTCTGGATGTTAGTCACGGCTGCCCTTGGGATGACCACAAAATTTGTAGAAGTGACGTTAAGTCATAAATACCGAGAATTTGCTGAAGATGGTACTGCTTCTGGTGGCCCAATGTATTACATGAAGAACAAGCTCGGAATGAAATGGATGGCAACACTTTTTGCTGTTGCAGCCATTATCAGTTCGTTTGGAACGGGTAATATGCCGCAAGTGAATAGCATTGCTGCCTCATTGAAAGCGACCTTTGGTATAGAAGAGATTGTAACGGGTGCAGTGCTTTCCGTACTACTTGGACTAATTATCCTAGGAGGAATTAAGCGTATCGCAGCGGTTACAGAAAAATTGGTTCCCGTAATGGCACTTATTTATTTGGTTGGTGCTTTGTCGGTGATTCTAACGAATTATGAAAATATTGTTCCCTCATTTATTAGCATTTTTGCGGACGTGTTCACTGGTTCATCCGCTGCAGGTGGGTTCCTTGGTGCAACCATAGCGTACGCATTTAATAGAGGTGTGAATCGTGGCCTTTTCTCAAATGAAGCCGGACAAGGTTCTGCCCCTATAGCGCACGCTGCCGCGAAAGCGGAACACCCGGTAAGTGAAGGTATGGTGGCCATTTTAGAGCCGTTTATTGATACCATTATTATTTGCTCTATTACGGGTTTAACACTTTTAAGCTCAGGAGTTTGGAATGAAAAGCATCTGAACGATTTTAGCTTTGCAGATCTCGAAATTATGGAGGGTGGACTCTCTGAAGAAGTCGATGGAGGTCGATTGTTCAATCACTTTAATAACCAGGGGTGGTTAAATAGTCTAACATTGATTCCGTTTCAAGGAGAATTAGCTGTTAAGGAAGGTAAGATTAAGTCTGAAGCAACTGTACTCCATGCGCGTTCCATTGCTGAAGAGGTAGTAGTTTCTAGCAGCGAAGGACCGTATTCTGGAGTTCTAATGGTGCAGAAGGGCCGATTGCAAGAAACGGCAGGGCTAACCTTTACAGGAAAGTCGTTGGTGCATAGCGCACCCTTAACGGCAATTGCCTTTAACAAAGGATTGTTTGGGGATTACGGTCAGTATATAGTGGCCATAGGGCTTTTACTTTTTGCATTTTCCACAGCCATTTCATGGAGCTATTATGGTGGACGTAGCGTAACGTATTTGTTCGGGGTAAAGTATGTGAATTACTACCGCGTTTTGTACGTTATTGGATTCTTTCTAGCTGCAATTATCGATACCACTATTGTTTGGACATTTGCGGGCATTGCCATAGCCTTAATGACACTGCCAAATCTGTTGGGAATCTTCTTATTGAGGAAGGATATGAAGCAGAGCATTGCCAATTATAAGGCGTATTTGAAATCAGATTTCAATAAAGACTTATAAATAAATGTGTAAAAGCAACTAAACCTTGAGTTAAAGAAGCGCTCTAAGAAAAAGAGATGCAGTATCTTAATACCCTGTTAAAAAACAATTATATTTTTCTTAATGAAGAATTTTTTCCTGACCGGTTTACTCCTAATTACTGGTTCCGTAGGCTTAAAAGCCCAGATTTCTTCCGACTCCACACTGTACACTTCTGGTGATATTGGTGTTCAAGTAGTCGCTCCTGTAAATATTAATTCGCAAAGTTCCTGTGCCGATACGGTAGGGATTTCCATCCCAACGGGACATTGGATCTCCTCCGTGCGACTAGAGTATACCGTTGAGACCTCCGGGGGATTCGGTGGGTCTGCACCGGATGACATAGGCACTTATTTGGAATTGGTCAGTGAGAGTGCGAAAGAGGCTGCGTTAGGATACGGTACTTCCGGTACCAATGGTGCTACTGAATCCATCAACCGCACCATCACAGATTTTAATGGCGCCGTAACGGATACCTTCCTAGTGTTCAGATTGAATGCTTTCAGACAGCAATTCAATACGGCATGTAATACGACTTCTCAGCGTATTGCTGATAGTAGCTGGAAGGTTGTTGTTAACCACTATCCAGCACCTACCTGTTACCAGCCTACTGCAGTAAATGTAGATTGGGTAATGAGTAACCAAGCACAGTTGAGTTGGACTACGGGTGGCTCGGCACAATGGGAAGTTGAATATGGAACACCAGGATTTACGCCGGGTACAGGAACTAGGGTAGCAGCGCTATCTAACCCATTCGTACTGAGCGGTCTTTCTGCTTCATCTAATTATGATTTCTACGTACGCGATTCCTGTGGTACAAATGATGTGAGTATATGGTCAGCTATTGATTCATTGACCACATTGTGCGCACCCATCACTTTTACTACGAGTTACACGGAAGACTTTGACAATACTACAGACTGGGTACCGGGTTCGGGTTTTGACAATGACGGTTCTATTGTGGACGCTTGCTGGCAACGCGATCCAGCGGATCCAGATGATGGTCAAGGGTATGCCTTTGGTGTAGGAGAAGACAGTACAGGTACAGCTGGAACAGGCCCTAATGACGATAGAACAGGAGGCGGGCAATACGCTTATGCTGAAGCTAGTGGAGCTGCAAACCAAAGTGTTGCTACATTGACATCTCCGTTAATGGATTTAAGTTCATTAACCGTACCCGAATTGAATTTTTGGTACCACATGACGGGCGCACAGATTAATGAATTGAAAACCGAAGTTTGGTCAAAATCCACAGGTTGGGTAAATGTAGGTAGCATTAATGGTCCGCAGCAATCGGCTACTTCAGATACCTTCTTGCTTCAGACATACACGCTAAGCCAATTTGTGGACGATACCGTTCTAGTCAAATTCAGTGCCTCACGAGGTTTTGGAAATAATAATCAAGCTGATATTGCCATTGATGACTTTGGATTTGAGGAGGCACCGACGTGTCCGGACCCATCGTTATTTGCGCTTCAATCGCGTACAACAACGAGTATTACGTTACAGTGGCAAGCGGTAAATGCCTTGAGTTGGGACATTCAATATGGCGCGCCAGGTACCGCTTTAGGTGCAACGGCAAATACAACGACTAGCGTGAGTTCTAATCCAGCAACGATCACAGGATTAAGCACTGGAACGTCATATCAATTTTGGATACGCGAAGTTTGTGGGCCTTCAGATAAGTCGGATTGGATAGGCCCAATCTTAGGAACAACGCATTGTGCTGCTGTCGCAGCGCCATGGTCAGAAGATTTTGATTCAACCACTTGGACTTCAGGAACTGGTTTTTATAACATTGGTAATGGCATGGCAGCATGTTGGTTTAGAAGTCCTGAAGCCGATACTTTAGCATCTTCTGCTCTTAGTTGGGGTGTTCGTTCAGGAACAACAACCACCGGTCAGACAGGTCCTACGACAGATGTTAGTGGTACAGGGAACTACATTTATACAGAGGCTTCTCAAGGTGCACCAAATCAAGAGGCGATGTTAGAATCGCCATTACTGGACTTAAGCAGCTTGTTAAAACCACGTGTTTCATTCTATTACCACATGCGTGGGTTCTACGTAAACACCCTGAAGTTACAAGTATGGGTGGATTCTACACAAACGTGGAATACATACTTTACTAAATCTGGTAATCAAGGAAATCAGTGGATTTTTGAAGAGGTGGATTTAGCGGGTTTCGCAGGCGATACTATTGTTTTACGTTGGATTTCTTCAAAAGGAAACGGATCTCAAGGTGATATTGCTATTGACGAAGTAATCGTAGATGACCAGCCGCTTTGTCCTGACCCATCGCAGTTTAGTCTTACTAATGTAGGGTCAACAAGCGCTACTTTCAATTGGGTAACTGGAGGTTCTACTACCTGGAATATTGAGGTAGGAGCCGTTGGGTTTACGCCATCAGGAAGTGGACTCTCTAATCTTACGAGTACAACCCATACTGTTACTGGATTAACGGCGGGTACTACCTATGATGCCTATGTAAGGGATACGTGTGGTACACTTGGTGCTTCATTATGGATTGGTCCCCTTACATTTAATACACTTTGTAACCCCTTTACGGCACCATACACTGAGAATTTTGACAGCACTTCATGGGTTACCGGGGCAAATCAATCTCCCGGTCAAATCGATGGTTGTTGGTTAAGAGCCGATACAATTGAGTATTTCTTTAAAGCAGGTCCTCCGACAAACCATTCAAACAATACAGGCCCCGATGGAGACCACACTTCTGGTAGTGGTGGTTATATATTCACGGAGGCCAATACAGGCTTTGGAGGTGGCTCTACGTTAAATAATTCAATCACATCACCATTGGTTGACGTTACCTCGTTGACAACTCCTGAGTTGAGTTTCTTCTACCACATGTATGGCTCCCTAATTAATAAGCTTGTGGTTCAAGCACGTGTTCAAAGCGGAAATTGGGGAACGGTTGCCACTATATCAGGAGCACAACAATCTTCTTCTGCTGATGCATGGCTCGAGGAAGTTGTCGATCTGTCTAGTTATGCAAACGATACTATTCAGATTAAATTTGTTGCTTACCGTTATCAAGGCTTTAATAATCAAGTCGATATCAGTATCGATGATTTCGATATTCACGAGGCACCGACATGTCCAAAACCTACCAATTTCGCTTCGACGGGTACTACGAGTAATTCTGCATCATTCAGCTGGACTACCGGTGGTGCCACGAATTGGCAACTGAATTACGGTTCAGTCGGTTTCACGCCAGGAACAGGATCTTTCTTAGCCACGTCTGCGGCTTCTGGGTCGATTACAGGGTTGAGTCCAAATACTACTTACGATGTATACGTGCGTGATTCTTGTGGATCAGGCAACGTATCAGATTGGGTTGGACCGTTGACCGTTTCGACACTTTGTGGTATGGTAACGGCACCATGGTCCGATGACTTTGACGGAATTTCTTTCGATGCATCAACGGGAGCTATCGATCCGTGTTATACAACCAGCACATCGACGACCTATTTCTGGCAAACAGGACAAGGACAAACGCCTACAAACAACACAGGACCGACTGTTGATCATACAACCGGTACCGGCAAATATGTATATACCGAAGCTGTTTTTGCTTTTGGGGGTGCAGATTCTGATGCCGAATTCACGACTGCGGAAATTGATTTAGATACCTTAAGTACTCCAGAATTGACTTTCTGGTGGCACGGTGCAGGTGGTAATATCGACGAGTTAGAGGTAGATATTTTTAGTGGTGGAACCTGGACAAACGAACTCATTGTAAACAGTACGAATTTCACACTCCAAGCAAATCCTGCGGCACCGTGGGAAGAAGGTGTTGTGGATCTTAGTTCTTATGCTGGAGATACAATCAAGGTGCGTTTTACAGGGTACCGTTCATCTACTTTCGGCTTTAATTCTACCCAAGCGGATTGGGCTTTAGACGATATTAAAGTAGATAATGCACCGACGTGTTTAGAACCTACGGCTTTTGCAAGTACCGCAAGTACCACTACGAGTGTGTCCCTAAGCTGGACCACAGGTGGGGCAAGCAATTGGCAGATAGAATATGGTCCTGTTGGATTTACACCGGGCACGGGAACAATTGTTAGCGCTACTACAAATCCATTCACTGTGACTGGACTAAGCTCCGCCACATATTATGATTTTTATGTCCGCGATTCGTGTTCAGCTACTGATGTCAGTGATTGGGCGGGACCTCTAACGGAATCTACTGCTTGTGGTACGGCGACAGCTCCGTATTACGAGAACTTTGATAATGGTTTCGATGAAGGTAACGATACCGGTCAAGGACATAATATTGGTGCAACCATAAGTGCTTGTTGGTCACGTACTGACACGGATACCAACTACCGTTGGGGTGGCCGTGATGGAGGAACTGCAACTGGAGGTACCGGACCTAATGGTGACCACACGAGTGGTTACGGTAGTTACGTTTATGCGGAGGCAAGTTTTAGTACAGGAACGCCTGTTGCTACTTTGACTTCTCCTTCAATAGATTTATCAGCACTCACTACACCTGAAATGCATTTCTGGTATCACTTGTATGCCCAGAATGGCTCGCAAGGGACACTAACCTGGAGTATTCAAGATGTCAGTGTAGGAACGTGGGTAGTTTTAGATTCGATATCTGGTAATCAAGGAAATCAATGGATAGAAATCGTTGAAGATCTAAGCTCTTACGCGAATAAAACGGTCAAAATCAAGTTTACTGCGCAGAAGTCTTCAGGTAATACGCCGCAGCAAGGGGATATCGCCGTTGATGATTTAAGTATCGTTGAAGCGCCTACATGTCCGGATCCATCTGGCTTGAGCGCAACACCACTATCTACTACTG
Organism: Schleiferiaceae bacterium; assembly: GCA_028357285.1. Taxonomy (GTDB): domain Bacteria; phylum Bacteroidota; class Bacteroidia; order Flavobacteriales; family Schleiferiaceae; genus UBA10364. Next base: position 12,490 of record JAOMWM010000019.1, read on the forward strand.
AAATCGATTTGGCATGGACTACAGGTGGTGCCACGGCATGGCAAGTAGAGTATGGTCAATCCGGTTTTGTGCAAGGTAATGGTACCATCGTAAATGCATTAACGAATCCATATACTGTGACGGGTTTAACTTCGGGTGTTACCTATGACTTTTATGTTCGCGATTCTTGTAGCGCAACCGAATTTTCTGATTGGATAGGACCGGTTACAGCAACAACACTTAGTTGTGTAGGTGGTTGTACGTATACCTTGGAACTTACCGATGACTTTGGCGACGGTTGGACAGGAAATAATCAGGGTACTAACTTCCATGCCTTAGAAGTTACATCAGGCACGTCAGTTACAAGCTTTACCATGTCGAACACTACAGGAGCACTGGGCAGTAGTGAAACATTTACGTTTAACGTGTGTGATGGTGATACACTATACTTAGAATTTATAGACAACGGAAACTGGGAAGATGAGTGTGGATATATTCTCACTGATCCTAACGGAATAGTGGTCTCGTCAGTTGCTGGCGGTTCTATGACGCCTGGAATTAAATATCAAGGTTCAGCGAATTGTTCGTCTCCTTGTCCTGCACCAACACCAGCATTTACGTCTACTTCAACTTTCCTAAGTGTAGATTTTGATGCAACTACATCATCAGGGGCTGCATTGACTTACAGCTGGGACTTTGGTGATGGTAATACAGGTACTGGTGATCAGCCAACCCATCTTTACGGTGCAGGCGGTTCTTATGCTGTAGTACTTACTGCGACAGATTCTTGTGGACAGTCTGTGACAGCAACGGACACACTACTTGTATGTGAAGAGCTACTTCCAAATGTAACCTACACGCAGAGTGTATTCACAGTTAATTTTGATGCTTCTGGAGCTGCAGGTGCAATTGGGGCCACATGGGACTTTGGCGATGGAAATACGGGATCAGGATTGACACCGTCTAATACCTACAGTGGTTCTGGAACCTTCGCAGTTGACGTTACCGTGACCAATGATTGTGGTGATGAGGCAGATACGACCTTATACATTACGATATGTGTGCAGCCTACAGCCAACTGGACTGCTACTGTGATCAGTGCTGGCGGTGGAGGAATGCAAGTCCAGTTTGACGGAACAAGCTCAACCGGCGGAAATTCTTTCCAATGGAACTTCGGTGATGGAAATACTAACACCACCTCGAATTATCCATTACATACGTATGGTACAGTGTCGTTAGCGTATAACGTTTCGCTAACTGTTTACAACGCCTGTGGCGATAGCGATACGAAAACAGGGATATTAGGTGAAAACTTAGGCGTTTCAGACGCTGAAATGGTGCGCCTCGATGTGTTCCCTAACCCCGTTCAATACGTGTTGACCATCGAAAGTGATTTTGTCATTAACGGTGAGATTAGTCTAACGGATGCCTTAGGCAGAACAGTTCTGGCTGTTCAAGGTAGCGGTGATCAACGCCAACAGATCAATGTATCCAGCCTAGCGGCTGGAAGCTATGTCCTCAGAATTGTGGACGGCGCGAACATTACGCAAGAACGGATACAAATCGTACGATAAAGTAAAAGCCGCCCTACGGGGCGGCTTTTTTTATGCCTTTTTTACAAATTCGCTTTTCAGCATCATCGATCCAAACCCATCGACTTTACAACTGATATTGTGGTCGCCTTCCACTAGTTTGATACGGCTGACTTTGGTACCGGGTTTGATTGGCTTGGGTGCACCTTTCACAGGCAATGACTTTATGACGGTGACGCTGTCACCATCCTGTAGAGTATTGCCATTTACATCTAGAACGACAAGCCCTTGCGGTTCTTCCTCGGGATTCCATTCGTGTCCACATTCAGGACAGATGAGCAATGCATCTAAAGGATAAGCGAACATTCCATTGCATTCTGGGCAGGGGTTAGAATCGGACATCAATTCGAGTAATTAGAAGTTATTTAAGTGAAGAATAGCGGAAAATTCCGCCCGATAATAAGGTAATAACAGCGATTCCAATAAAGGCAGCTTCAGGGGCATTCATTTGTAATGCAATGTAGCCTATTAGTGCTCCAAAAACATAGCCCATATCACGCCAAAATCTATACGTCGAAAGGGCCTGCGGACGCCAATTGGGATGACTGTGGTTGCTAATACCTACTAAAAAAGTAGGGTAGACCATTGCAGTCCCTAATCCTAATACTATGTATGGCAGCCATAGCAACGGAAAATTCCGAATACCTATGAGCGCCATCCCTTGCATTATCATACCCCACATTAGGAGTCTCCGTATGTTCCCCTTATTCGAGAGTGGACCTGTGAAGAGTTGTCCTAAACCCCATATTGAGGCGTGTATACCTGTAAGTATGCCGACAGTAGTTAGACTTTCACCGCTAGCTAAAAGTAAAGAGGGTAATACAGCCCAGAGAATACCGTCGTTTGCGTTGTTTACGACGCCGGCCCATGTTATAATTCGTAAGGCAGGATCCCCAAAAGTGGTTTTATAAAATACAGACTGTTTATTTTCATTTAAACTCAACTTTACGTGTTGTTGGGCTTCTAATTCCACCCAAGGAAGTGTCTCTGGAATAAAGAAAACTGCGAAGAAGAAGGCGATGAAAACAATACCTATGGCCGTATATAAAATGGGTTCAATCAGCCCTGTGGATTCGGCGTAATAGGCAGCAAATGCTGCGGAGGCGCCAACAGCAACGTATCCTGCACTCTCATTTAAGCCCATGGCTGTTCCGCGGTGTTTTAGTCCAACAATATCTATTTTCATGATCACCGTAGTGGACCAGGTAAAGCCTTGGCTTAAACCTAAAGCGATATTGGCGGCAATAATTAAAGCACTATCGGCGGAATGGAGTAACAGTAAAGGCGCCTGCAGGGCCATTGCCCATCCAAGTAATAATGTGCGCTTTCTCCCAATTTCAGCGATTAATTTTCCGGTAAAAAGATTTGCGATCGCTTTGCTCAGACCGAAGACAGCTACCATGATTAGGGTGGCCTCCATTTCAGAGACGGACCAATTCTTCGTGAGTTCTGGTAGGAGAGACCGCTCAAATCCCACCATGGCCCCAACAAAGGCACTCATTAGAACGAGAATGCTGAAAAGACCAGCGTTTTCGCGAAGTCCTAATTGGACCTTTTTCATGTTAGTCTTCGATCTTTTTGATGCGAATACCAACCCAAGCGTAGATTAGGGTCATTACCGGAGAAATCAGATTGAAGAAGGCATACATAAAGTAGTCGCCCGTTGCTACACCTAGCACAGAGCTTTGATAGGCGCCACAGGTGTTCCACGGAATTAATACAGAGGTTACTGTCCCGCTATCTTCTAATGTACGGCTTAGGTTTTCAGGCGCAAGACCGCGTTCACGATATACATCTTTAAACATTCGTCCAGGTACTACGATGGCTAAATATTGATCCGAAGCAGTGACGTTAAGAACCCCACACGCAACGAGGGTAGAGGTGATAAGGGATGCAGATCCACGAGCAAATCGAATGATGGCATTAGTAATGGTAGCAAGGAATCCCGAAGCTTCCATGGCACCACCAAAGGCCATGGCACTGAGAATGAGCCAGACCGTACCGAGCATTCCGCTCATACCCGAGGTACTGAGTAAATCCGAAAGAATCGGGTGTTCGCTAGGCACTGCTATGCTCCCGTAGACGCTTCGCATCGCGATTTCATAAATGGGGTGTGTACCGGTGCCTAATTCTTGCAATAAAGGTTGCTGAAACACGAGTGCTGCTGCGAGTCCACTGAAGATGCCCACGGTAATTGCGACTAATGCGTCCACTTTTTGTGAGATGAGTAGGATAACAACGGCTGGAACTAAAAAGAGCCAGGGTGTAATATTGAATTGGGCGCTCAATAAGGATTGAACCTCTGCAACTTCTGCGGCATCTAATGCACCGTCTTTATACCCTAAACCAAGCACGGTAAAAAGAACCAATGCTATAATCAAACTAGGCACGGTGGTATAGAGCATGTAACGTATGTGGGTAAACAGATCTGTTCCTGCCATTGCAGGGGCCAGATTCGTGGTATCGCTCAACGGACTTAATTTATCACCAAAATACGCTCCTGAGATTACGGCACCGGCCACAACTGGGGCGGGAATGCCGATGGTTTGACCTATTCCCATCAATGCAATACCTACGGTAGCTGTGGTCGACCATGAAGAACCCGTACTTAGGCTGATCAGGGCTGAGATGATGACGGCGGTGGGTAGAAAGAATTGGACATTAATTAAGTCTAAGCCGTAATAAATCATTGCAGGAACTACACCGCCCAAAAGCCACGTTCCAGCCAAACCACCGATAAGGATTAGAATAAATATCGCCTGTGTCGTATCGTGAATGTTCGTCTTGATCTTAGTAAAGACCGCCTCAACCGAACTCCCGTTAAAAACTCCAATTACCGCTGCAACGAACGCTGCAAGCATTAGAATCACCTGGTTTGAACCGGAAAGCGCGTCATCGCCATAAACTTCACCCACGTTGAACCACAGCAGTACCATAAGTACGACGAGAGGTGTAAGTGCAAGGAGTAATTGGGCGGTAGGGTGCTTCTGCTTCATGGTCGATTCTTAGGCTGGCGCTTCTAGCTCATTGCCGTAATTATATCTTGTTTAGTAATAATGTGGTAGCCTTGCTCCAACTTAACGAGCACAGCGCGGTGGCCACTTTTTACCATCTTAGCTACTTCTTCGATACTTGTTGTTAGGTCGACCACTGGATATGGTGCGCCCATAATGTCGCCTATGAGTTTGCTGTTTACAGGGTGGTCGAGCATGCAGGAAAGCATGGTATGGTCGTCGATAGAACCGACTAGCTTACCGTCTTGCATCACCGGAATCTGGGTAATGTCGTGTACCTTCATTAGTGTAGCTGCATTACTAAGCGGCTCGGTAGGACTTACTGTAACTAGCGGAAGGTGGCTGTGGTTATCGATTAAGTCTTTAGCCAATTTATTAGCTGGTGCTAAGAAACCTCTGTCACGCATCCAATCGTCGTTATAAACCTTTCCTACGTAACGCGAGCCGTGATCATGGAACAGTACTACCACTACATCATCTGGTGTTAGGCGATTTTTTAGTTGACGCAAGCCCTGAAAGGCCGAGCCACAACTATAGCCCAAAAACAGCCCCTCTTTACGTGCCAATTCTCTCGTAGCCAAAGCGCCGTCCTTATCCGTAACTTTTTCGAAGAAATCAATAACATCGAAATCTACATTCTTAGGTAGGATATCTTCGCCAATTCCTTCGGTAATGTAGCTGTAGATTTCCTTCTCGTCGAATTCGCCCGTTTCGTGGTATTTCTTGAACACTGAACCGTAAGAGTCCACGCCCCAGACTTTCACATTTGGGTTCTTTTCTTTTAGATATTTTCCGACCCCTGAAATGGTGCCGCCGGTCCCTACACCCACCACAAAATGAGTCACTTTGCCTTCGGTTTGCTCCCAAATCTCAGGACCTGTAGAATCGTAATGTGCTTGGCGGTTGCTCAGGTTATCGTATTGATAGGGATAAAAAGAGTTTGGAATTTCTTTGTTTAATCGCGAAGCTACACTGTAGTAACTATCGGGATGCTCAGGCGCAACGTTTGTAGGACACACGTATACTTCCGCGCCCATGGCGCGTAAGATGTCCATCTTTTCTTTTGATTGCTTGTCGCTCAGCGTACAAATGAGCTTATATCCTTTTACAATGGCTGCCAACGCAAGTCCCATTCCCGTATTGCCAGAAGTACATTCAATGATGGTACCTCCTGGCTTAATGTCTCCGCGTGCCTCTGCATCTTCGATCATTTGCACAGCCATGCGGTCTTTTACGCTATGGCCAGGATTAAAGTATTCCACCTTCGCATAAACCGGACAAGGGAAATCTTCGGCAACTTTATTGAGTTTGATCATGGGCGTATTGCCAATGGTCTCAAGGATATTGTTGTAAATGGGGCGCATGGGCCAATGTGTTTTGTATTAGGTTCCGTAAAGATAACCGATTGTATGCCTGGAACAAGGGCTCTTACGAGAAACGAATGCTTTGGATAGGGTGCAATCTAGCAATCCAACGAACGGGGAGCAGGAGTATGAAGTAGGCGATGACAATGAACACGGCATTCGCACCCAGAATCCATGCCCAGTCAAATGTGATGGGGGCGGTTGCGATGTAATAGGTTTCAGGGTCTAATTGGACCCAGCTGAATTGCCACTGTAAAAAGCTCAGTCCCAAACCCAGCGCATTCCCCCAGGCTAACCCGCGCGTCAAAATCCGGATGCTCAGCCACTGGAACACCTGAAGAATGAGTCGGTCACTGCCGCCGAGTGCTTTAAGTGTACCAATCATTCGGGTACGGTCAATAATCAAAACAAGTAATGCCGTTATCAGATTGGCTACAGCTACAATGAGAACAATAGCCAGTACCAGTATAATATTAGTATCGAAAAGCGCAAGCCACCCGAAGATTGCGGGATGGCGGTCTTCAATGCTTCTCGCTTGCATGGTGTAGGGAATCACGGCATTCCAATAGGACGAAATGATTTCGCGCCCTTCTTGATCATTCAGGACTACCATGTAGCTGCTTACACTATCGCCGCGCCAACCATTAAGTCGGGCAACATCTTCCTGAGTCATTAAAATAGTTTGCCGGTCAAATTCGTCTAAGCCCGTGGTAAAAAGCCCTTCCACTATGGATTTTCGGAGGCGCGGCAATTCGCCCTGATTCTTCAGTACGGTCAATACAGCGGTATCTCCAATGCCGAGGCCCAATTCTCGTGCGAGAGTTGTGGATAGTAAGGCACCGTAACGCGAGGTAGGAGTGGAGGCACTTCCACTGGTCCCGTACTGGGTAGAGAACGTCTTTAAATAATCGGTCTCCATACCTTTGATTTGAATGCCGTCGAAGGCATCTTCAATAGGATTTACCAGCAATGCCATTTTTTGGGCCACTGGATAAACAGACCGAACGTATGGGGCTTCGCGTAGAGCGTCCGCTAAACTATCTGTTAAGCGTATGGGGTTGAGTTCTTCAGTGCGGTTCGGTGCATAAGCGCTAATAGTGAAATCACCTTCTAAGGCACTGAATTTATCCATGATGGCATGTTGCAAGCCTTTACCGGATGTTATGGACAATAGCACGAGTGCCATACCCAAAGCTGTGGCTACAATACTCAATTTTAGCAAAGGACCAATCACTTGGGAACCCGTGCTCTTTTGTATCTTTCTTGCTATGAAAAACGCCTCTTTCATCTCTTCGCAAGTTAGAACAACTCTCGCGTTATTCGCAGCATTGCTCCTGTGCTTTTCAACGCACGGACAAGAAAGTTACGTGCCAGGTATTGCTCAGACTGGGGAGTACTACATGAAGCTGACCGAAAAATCCGTGGCGGTAGTAGCCAATGCAACATCCTTGTTACCGAATGGCACCCATACGGTGGACCATCTGATTTCGCTCAGTGTCGATGTACATCAAGTCTGGGCACCAGAACACGGCTTCAGAGGCGAAGCAGATGCTGGAGAGCATGTGGAAGACGGCCGCGATCCCAAAACAGGTATACCTATCAAGAGTTTGTACGGTAAAACCAAGCGTCCACCCACGGATTGGTTGGAGGGCTTAGATTGGGTCATCTATGATATTCAAGATGTGGGGGTTCGATTCTACACCTATAGCACCACTTTGAGCTACGTGATAGATGCGTGTGTGGAGGCCGGTGTTCCGCTCATGATCATGGACCGTGGCAATCCAAACGGTCATTACATTGACGGACCCATCTTAAAACCAGGCTTCGAGAGTATGGTAGGTTTGCACCCTATACCGGTAGTGCACGGTTTAACCATGGGGGAGTATGCTTCCATGGTCTATGGTGAGCGTTGGATGCCTGCTACAGAAAATGAAGAGTGGCGCACTACCTTCGAATGGAAGGGCGGCATAGAAGTTATTCGATGTAAGGGTTATTCTCATAACGAGTTCTTTACTGAATTCCAAGTCCCTCCGTCGCCCAATTTACGCTCCATAGAGGCCATCTGGCATTACCCGAGCTTGTGTTACTTCGAGGGCACACCCATTTCCTGTGGACGAGGCACAGATGCACCATTTACCCGTTTTGGTGCACCGTGGCTTGATGGAGAAGGATACGAGTATCGATTTACACCTGCTCCAGATCATGGATCGAAGTATCCCAAGTTTCAAGGAGAGCAGTGCGGTGGGGTCCAATTATCACAGGATATAACGACGGCCCCTATGGAAATCGATTGGACCTATTTGTTTAATACCTATGCGTATTGGAAAGCAAATGCTCCGGCCGAGGCGCCAGAATTTTTCAATGCATTCTTCAAAAAATTGGCCGGGTCAAACGAACTACAGCAAGCCTTGGAATCTGTTATGACCGCCGAGGAGTGGGTGAATTCTTATCATAAAGAGTTGTACCTGTACAAGGAAAAGGCTTTTGAGTACTCGCTTTACCGTCTTGTCGAATTGCATAAGTCTAACTAAGCAAAATAAGAAACCCCGCTCGAGGCGGGGTTTCTTTATGAAGTGTAAAAGCGGATTATTTCCAGCCTTTCATTTCTTTCTCGTAGCCGGCTCTGTAGGAATCAGGTGCTCCCAAGTCCATTGCTTTTTTACCCTGCTTGAGGGCAGCTTTAGTATCGCCTGCCGCGTAAAGAATTTTAGCCTTTACCCAGTTCGTGTACCAGTACTCTGGATCTAACTGTAAGGCAATTTCGATTGTCGCTAGCGCTTTTTGGTGATCGCCTTGACCGCTGTAGTAGTTTGCTGCATTTCTGTACGCTCGCTTAGCATCAGATACGGCTTTCTCGACATTTTTACCGCTTTCGCCTTCTGAATCTACTCCTAGGTCGATACTTACTTCTGCATCAGCCCATTCAATGACTAATTCACCACCCGACGTATTCAATGATTTGAAGCCTATGGTGAAGCTTTCGTCGAAGTCGCCATTTGCTGCTGGAGCAGTAACGCGTAGTACATCATTTTCCTCTGAATAGCCACTATTGCCCCAAAGAGTAGTTTGGGTCGAAAGGATAATGATCCACTCATTTTCACCTGGAATAGTAAATAGGGCATATTTTCCAGCCTTAACTTCGTTGCCATTCATGGTGAAGTCTGTGGATGCGCTAAAAAGAACACATCCGTTCGCTCCTGTACGCCATACTTTATCAAAAGGAACAAGATCGCCGAAGATGGTGCGGCCTCTTGTTGCGGGTCTGCTGTAAGTGATGCTGAAATCTGTGAGACCAATTCTTTGGTCAACGGTAGAAGTAGGTGAAGGTTGTGGTAGCTCTTGAGCGTTCATCGGTAGGGCCATTGCAAGAAGCGCGGCACCGAGTATCCATTTTTTCATGTGAGTTGTTTTTAGGGTTTGCCTAAAAGTAACAAGAAAAGTGGTGGTTGGTTGTTAGAGCGCCATCATTTTTAGCGCGGCTACTGCAGCTTCTACTCCTTTATTACCATGAATACCTCCTGAACGTGCGCGACTCTGCTCTAAAGTATTGTCGGTAAGCACACAGAAAATAGTTGGGGCGTCGTAGCTGAGGTTAAGTTCGGTAGTGCCGTAAGTCACACTTTGACATACATAGTCGAAGTGTTTCGTCTCACCTTGAATGACACAACCTACTACAATAACTGCATCAGGTTCATCATTCTCGTGAAGCCGTTTGGCACCAAAGGTGAGTTCAACGGCTCCAGGTACATCTATTTGAAGGATGTGCTCTGGATCGACACCGTGCGCTACGAGAGTATCGTAAGCACCTTGAGCAAGTCCGTTCGTGATTTCATGATTCCACTCAGCGCGAACAATAGCAACTACTTTACCTGCTCCAGAGGGGACAGTTTCGTTATCAGAGCTGTTGAGGTGCTGGTGGGCAGTAGCCATGAGGTTATTTTAACGCAGCGATAACACCAGCAATTCCAGAAGCCTGACGGCTCTTAGGAAAGTCTGAAGCTATTCGCTCGTATAATTTTACAGCTTTAGCATTTTCGCCTAAGGCTTCATAAGTCAGCCCAGCTTTCCACAAGAAGAGTGGTGTAGTGAAGTCGTTTTCCGTTGCATTTGCTGCTTTATTGTAGAAATCTATGGCATCGTCCATTTGACCCAATTCAACAAAAGCATCACCAACGACACCGAAGGCAGTTGCTGAGGTGGCTGCATCCGATTTATCGTAATCGTCCATAAATGCGATGGCATTTTCGTAATCACCTAAAGTGTAATAAGCAACACCGGCATAATAATGTGCACTATTTCCGGCTTCAGTACCGCTGAATTCGTCAATTATATCGAGCAGGCCGTAATACGCACCGTTTCCATTTAAGGCCAATTCCATAGAATCAGTCTCAAACCATTTGATTGCTTTCGCTATCTCTGTAGCTCCTTCTTTCGCTTTTGGTTCAACGATGTACGTGTTGTAAGCGAAGTAGGCCAATACCACCGCAACTACTGCTGCGACTGCTATACCCACCTGACGGGCATTGTTCTCGAGGAACTGTTCCGTCTTAGTTAGCGTTTGTTCTACGTTATCAAATCCAAGGTTATCCTGTTCTGCAGGCGCGTTCTTCTTAGCCATAGCTAGTTTTAATTGAGTCCGCCAAAAATAGTATAAATTTTCATGCTTTGAGCCCTATTTTTGTTCCTATGGAAAACCTGCTTGTGCACGCTTTAGAATTGACCCACTTCAAGAACCATCGTAGTTCGTCGTGGCAGTTTAATCCCAAAGTGAATATCATCTCTGGAAATAACGGTAATGGTAAGACCAACGTCTTAGATGCACTACATTATTTATCCCTGACTAAAAGCTACCTGAACACTAGCGACGGGCAGAACATCACCCATGGAGAAAGTATGTCGCTGCTGAAAGCGAAGTTAGAGCGCAAGAGTAGTGAACATGTGCTTGATTTAGGTCTCAAGAAGGGTCAGAAAAAGAAAGTTCGACTCGACGGTAAGGAGATAGATAGATTAGCAGATCATGTCGGTTACATGCCCGTGGTCATGATTACACCGATGGACCGCGATTTAATCATCGACGCGGCTGAAACGCGACGGAAATTGATGGATACGACGGTTTCCCAAAACGATAAACGATATTTAAACGCGTTAATGGCGTACAACAGGGCGCTTACCCAACGCAATACTACGCTGAAGTATTTTGCTTCTAACCGCACCTATGATGCAGAGATGATCGGATTGTACAATGAGCAATTGGCCCACAATGCAACCATCATATTTGAGGCTCGGAAGGCATTTGCCTCCGAATTACTGCCGCTACTAACGCATTATTACCAGCTGCTTTCTGGAGGCAAAGAAACTGTAGGCGTGCGCTACAAAAGTGCGCTTCACGAGTCTTCTATGACCGATCTTTTGACTGAAAACGAATCCAAAGACCGGGTATTGCAGTATACATCTAACGGCCCCCATCGTGATGATCTAGTTTTCCATTTGGGGGAACATCCCATCAAGCGAGTGGGTTCTCAAGGTCAGCAGAAGAGTTTTTTAATCGCATTAAAATTGGCCCAATTTGAAATTACCAAACGTCATCTAGGGATGCCGCCGTTATTATTGCTCGATGATATTTTCGATAAATTAGACGAAGGGCGGGTTGCTAATCTATTGAGTTTAGTGCATACCGAAGAGTTTGGTCAGATTTTCATTACCGATACACACCCTGAGCGAATGCTTGAATTGAGTGAAAATCTCAAATTGAACCACAGCACCTTTGAAATAACTGATGATGGCGAAATACAAAGTCTCTAACGAACAATCCATGGGCGAGGCATTATCGCTCTGGTTGGACCGCTACCGTCTCCGTAGAGGAACGGATGAAACGCGCGTGTTGCAAGCCTGGGATGAGTTGATGGGGCCTTCAATCGTGCGTCAAACGACGAAGAAAAAAGTCCAGAATCAAATTTTATACGTTCAGTTGGAAAGTGCAGTTGTACGCAAAGAGCTGCTCATGGTGAAGTCAAAAATCGTGAGCAGTATGAACGAACACCTAGGCCGAGAAGCCATTAAAGACGTACACCTGTATTAGTCGTCTAGCAAATCTGGACGGCGCGTTTTAGTGCGTTGATACGCCTGTTCTTCTCGCCATAGATCGATGGCTTTTGTGTTTCCACTGAGTAATACTTCGGGTACTTTATACCCACGGAATTCTTCCGGCCTCGTATATACTGGCGGTGCTAAAAGATCATCCTGAAAACTATCCGTAAGCGCTGAAGTTTCGTCATTAAGAACGCCAGGCAGCAGGCGTATAACTGCGTCTGAAATTACGGCTGCCGCAAGCTCTCCACCGCTTAAGACATAGTCGCCAATACTGTATTCGTGAGTGATCCAGTGGTCGCGAACCCGCTGATCTATGCCCTTATAGTGGCCGCAAATGATGATCATGTCTCCTAATAAACTTAGTGCATTCGCATCTTGCTGGTTGAATCGCTTGCCGTCAGGTGTCATGTAGAGCACCGCATCGTAATTGCGTTCATTCTGTAATGCTTCAATACAATCTACCAGAGGTTCACATTGCATCACCATACCGGCACCACCGCCGTATTGATAATCATCAACCTGTTGGTGTTTACCGGCGCCAAAATCACGTAACTGGTGCACGTGGACTTCTGCGAGGCCTTTATCTTTTGCTCGCTTCAAAATGCTGTGCGCGAAAGGGCCTGCTAATAGTTCTGGTAAAACGGTGATGATATCGATACGCACCTTAGTTCTTTTTAAGACCTATTTCAATCAAACGCTCGTCTAAATAATCACCTGCGGTACATGGAGCATTGGTCACTTAACATCTTCTACGCGTGGTCATGATTTGGCTGTAGATGCAAACGGTAACCCACACATGTTCGTTCATGTATTCCCAGGTACAGGGACCGCTGCTTCTGGAGGTACACCTGCTGCGGATTTTAATTACTTCCCTGGCGTGAATCTCCTCGTGGATATCTTTACAACAGATGGCGGTCTTTCGTGGGATTGTAACATCGTTAGCCAGGTATTTACATTTGACTTCGACTTCGACCCAACCAATGGTCCTGTAGGTGAAGCAAACCGCCCATACATTTCAATGAATACCGATAGAGACATGATGTTCTTCTCTTGGTTTGAAACAGATACGGCGTTTGCGAGTGGTACAACTGATAACCAATTCCCGGATTGGAGATGTCAAGGATACAATGTTATCGGAGACTCTCTAGAAGGCCCACAAACTGTTATGGGTACTTTCGGAGATGCAACTTGGGGTAACGTAGCCGATTGGGTATTTGATAACGGAGATGGTTCGCACCAATTACACATGACGTATGCGCCTATTGAAGATTTCGGAACTTTCAGTGTTCTAAACTCTATCGACTTCTATTACCTAGGCCAACCTTATCCAAACAATATCGGTTTGGAAGAGCTTGAGCGTAATAATTTCGCAGTTAGCCAAAACTTCCCTAACCCTGCTTCAGGTGTCACTAAAGTGGCCATTGAGTCTGCAGAAGCTGCAGATTACAGCATGGTTGTCATGGACATGACTGGACGTCTTGTAGAAATGAAAGACTTCGGTCGTCTAGACGCTGGACGTCACATTCAAACAATTGATGTAACCAACTACGCTTCAGGAGTATACTTCTACACTATCGAAAGTGCGGGTAGTAAAATCACTAAGAAATTAATCGTAGAATAAGCACGATTTTTCTCAAAAGCAAAACACCCCCGAGGCTCACGCCTCGGGGGTGTTTTTTTTATAGCCCTATGTGGCGGCCGCGCGTCGTACGTTGCCCCACAACAATATGTTTAATATCTCAGTAATTTTTGAACCGCTTCTTTCAACTTCGATTTCGCTAAGAACCCCTCCTCTAGCGCGGCATGAAAAGGCACTGGTGTTGCATCAGAACTCACCGTAAGTACAGGGCCATCCAATGCTTCCCAACACTCCTGGGCAATGCGTGATGAAATGTGTTCAGCGTAGCCGCCCACAGCAACATCTTCTTGCAGCACAATGACTTTACCTGTTCGCTCTACACTCGAGCGTATGGCGTTGAAATCTAGGGGAACTAAGGTTCGAAGATTGATCAGTTCTAATTGACCCGTTAAACGTTCTTCGTCGATCAAATCCAGTGTCCAATGAACGCCCATTCCATAAGTAACAACTGTTACATCTGTTCCGGAACGGACGACATCTGCCTTACCCAATTCCATGAATTGAGCGCCCTCCTGAACTTCCTCCCGAACAGTGCGGTACATGGCCTTGTGTTCGAAAAATAAGACTGGATTGGGCTCATTGAAACTGGACATCAACAGGGCTTTCGACTCGGCTGGAAAAGCCGGATAAACGACTTTCAAACCCGGTACGTGGGTAAACCAAGCCTCTGTACTTTGGGAATGGAATGGACCAGCTGCAACGCCAGCCCCTGTAGGCATTCGTATCACAACATCTACCGATTGTCCCCAACGCCAATGCAATTTCGCTAGATTATTGACGATCTGATTAAATCCTGTGGTGACAAAATCCGAAAACTGCATCTCCATCATAGCTTTACCGCCTGCAATGCTCCATCCTAAAGATGCACCCACAATCGCACTCTCGCAAAGCGGAGTGTTTCGTACTCTATTTGAGCCAAACAATTCCGCTAAACCTTCGGTCGCTTTAAAAACTCCACCGTACGGACCAATATCCTGTCCCAGGTAAATCAATTCAGGCCACAGGGCTAAACTTTCTTTTAATCCATCATGCACTGCATCAATGAGTCTCATTTCGCGCGAGCTTCCGCTCTCGCTTTCCGGAAGCACAGGCACTTCTGCGAATAAATCACGCGTACTTTCCTCCGCATCATATTTAGGGCCATCTAAGGCCAATGCAGCGTGGAAAGCCGCATCCACACGCGCTTTAGCTTTTTCTATTTCTAGTTGCAAGGACTTTTCATCCGTGGAATAACGATCCGGTTCGTGAAGGATTTTCACCATCGGCTCGTCAGACATTGCTGTGTCTATCATGCCTTCCGGATAATACTTAGTTCCACTCGCTTCTTCGTGTCCTCGTATTCTAAATGTGTTTGCCTCTAATAAAATTGGCTTGCCCTGTGTCCGGGCAAAGTCTGCTGCTTTCGCTATTTCAGCGTAACATTCCGCTAAATTATTTCCGTCAAAACTTCGGGCTTCCATACCGTAGGCAGGTCCTTTATCTACGAAGCTTTTAAATTTAAATTGTTCTTCTTCGGGCGTACTCAATCCCCAGTAGTTACGCTCCACTATAAAGACTACCGGAAGGGACCATACGGCAGCAACATTGAGCGCTTCATGAAAATCACCCTGAGAGGTAGCTCCATCGCCCGTGAAAGCAACGACACATTTACCTGTGCCTAACTGCTGCTCGCGCAAGGCCAAACCACACGCCAACCCCAACTGGGCACCCAAATGTGAAATCATTCCAACGATGTGGTGCGCTTGACTTCCAAAATGAAAGCTGCGATCGCGTCCCTTTGTAAAACCTTCCGGCTTTCCTTGAAACTGTGCAAATAAAT
>JAOMWM010000002.1 GCA_028357285.1 Schleiferiaceae bacterium
TTTGGACTGATTTTTGACACGTGATTACTATGCTTATGAGACCCTTACTTTTCCTTGCATTAGCTACAGCCGCCCTCGTATTAACGAATTGCAACCGCAATTCCGGAGGCAAGAATCCGCCTTCATCTTTGGATATGTACGAAGTATCTTTTCAATATGATGGTTTAAACCGTAGCGCCCAGGTACACATTCCTGAGAACTATGACAGTTCGTTCGCACTACCTGTAGTACTCAATTTTCATGGTTATGGAGGAAACGCAACGACACACGCGGCTACTACAGGAATGACGGCTACTTCGGATTCTTTCCAATTCTTACTGGTCTATCCTCAGGGAAGCCTGTTAGGTAACGACCCCCATTGGAACAACGCGCTCCCAGGTCCAGATAATAAAAGTGATGCCGAAGATTTGGGTTTTACAAGTGAACTCCTGAGACTTTTAGATTCTGCCTTTCTTATCGATCGAGAAAGGATATACGCTTGCGGATACTCCAACGGAGGGATGATGTCGTATGCCCTAGGTTGTTACCTGAATAATGAAATTGCCGCAGTGGCCTCAATATCAGGTTGTCTTGGAGATACCACAGAAACATGTGAGCTGCAGCACCCCACTGCCGCACTCAATATCCACGGAACTAATGATGATGTAGTCGCTTACGACGGAGGTTCAGAAATCATAAGTGCCCCAGATGCAGTTGCGTTTTGGGCCGCACAAAACAATGCACAATCCACCCCAACCATTACCACTAGTGCCACCTCGAGTTACGATATAGAGCACACTCGTTACGAACAGGGGGATAGCAGTGTGACTTCGGAACACATTAAGGTCCTCGGCGGGGGGCACGTTTGGTTTAGATTTGAAGAAAATGGCGCCTCTATGAATACGCTTATTTGGGAGTTTTTTGACCGATTCGATATTTACGGCGCACGATAAAGCAAATACTCAACAGCCACATATTGTAGCTATATTTACTGGGCAGTACAGGTACCATGAAAACAGCCCCACTCTTCCATCCTTTCCGTTCGGACATCAGTAAAATTGCCTTCCCTAAGCAATTCACCTATCCGTTCTTCTACCAACCACATCCGCTCACTGAAGCTGCCTCGAATGAGCTACAGTCTTTTCTTTTGAAAGGAACTTTAGTTCACAACTTTGGACTGGGGACGCACGAATCGTTGATCGAACAAGGCAAAATGTTTGGTGTACTGGTAGTAAAAGATGCATTAGGGAATTTAGGGTGGCTCGCAGCCTATTCCGGTAAACTGAGTGAAGAACCACAAGGTTATTTTGTTCCTCCGGTTGCAGACATTCACGCAGCTCAATCGTTTTATAAAAAAGGAGAGGCTGATCTCAATGATATGAGCGCAGTGATTGTAGCTTTAGAACAAGATCCTAAGCGAAAAGCAAGGAAAAAGACACTTCAAGATCGCCTCGACGAAATCAACGAGCACTTGCGCAAAGGCCGTGCAGCACTCAAAGAAGCTAAAAAGGCACGTCAGAAGTACCGAGAAGCGGTACGACCTACTGTAAGTGAAGAAGATTTCGAGGGCATTTGTGAACGATTGGCGAGCGAAAGTATCCAAGGACAATTGGCTTTTAAACACAGTAGTAAAGAATGGCTGGCTGAACAGGTGGTGCTCGTCGAAAAATTGGACCAATTCGATACTGATATCAGAGATTTAAAAGAAGAGCGTCGACTTAAATCCAACGCCTTACAGCGTGAAATTTTTGATCATTATATCTTCCTCAATGCGCGTGGCGAATCGCAAGTGCTCAGTGCATGCTTTCCAGATTTTGACCTGCGGCATCCACCCAGTGGATCAGGCGATTGTTGCGCACCTAAACTTCTACAATACGCTTATAAAAATGAGCTCAAACCTCTCGCGCTTGGGGAATTTTGGTGGGGCAGTGCACCCGATAAGGAAGTGCGTCAACATGGATACTTTTATCCTTCATGCGCCTCGCGTTGCCGCCCCATTTTAGGACATATGCTTGATGGTTTAGAGGTCGAAGAAAACCCATTACTCACCTACGGCCAAGATAAACCCATGCCCGTCGTTTATGAAGATGATAATCTGGTCGTGGTTAATAAACCTGCAGGATTGCTCAGCGTTCCAGGTGTCGAAATCGAAGATTCAGCACTTACTCGTATTAAGAATATGTACCCAAATGCTACCGGGGCCATTCTTCTGCACCGATTAGACATGAGTACATCCGGATTATTAATGTTTACGCTGAACCCAAAGGCGAACAAGCGCATGCAACGCCAATTCATCAAGCGCCAGGTTCAAAAAACCTACATCGCAGATATTTCAGGTCTCGTAGCTGAAGAGCGGGGTGTCATTCGCCTCCCATTAGCGCCAGATTACTATGATCTCCCTCGACAAATGGTCTGCCACAAAACCGGTAAAGCATCCGAAACACACTGGACGGTGTTGGAGCGTTTCAAATCCAGTACCCGATTAGCACTGAAACCCATCACCGGTCGTACGCATCAACTGCGCGTGCATTGCGCGCATCCGGACGGGCTAGGTATACCAATAATTGGAGATGAGTTATATGGAATTATCGGCCAGCGCCTACATTTACATGCACATCAATTGGAGTTTACACACCCAACAACTAAAAAGATCATTAGAATTGAAGCGCCAATAGACTTTTAATTATGGCTAAAGAAATAGAACGGAAATTTTTAGTTAGCACGAACAACTGGAGGGATGATGTCTCTGCTACTCATGTTTTTAGACAGGGTTATCTTAGCTATGATTCTGAGCGGACAGTGCGCGTACGTGCCACTGAGGTTAATGGATTCCTGACTATAAAAGGCATCACTACCGGTCTCACAAGAGATGAGTTTGAATATGAAATTCCGCTGGCAGATGCACTTGCACTATTACAGTTGTGTGAGCGACCTGCCATTGAAAAAATACGCTACCTCGTTCCTCATGGTGCACATACCTGGGAAGTAGATGTTTTCGAAGGTGTTAACGCAGGTTTGGTCGTTGCGGAAATAGAATTGCAGAGTGAAGACGAAGCCTTCGAGAAGCCCACGTGGCTCGGCAAAGAAGTAAGCGGTCAACGAAAATATTCGAACAGCGCACTAAGTCTACTCCCTTTTAAAGACTGGATATGACTCATACTTTCAAAGCTATCTTTTTAACGGCAATGTTCACCGTTTTTTCGTTCAATGGTATGGCTCAAATAAACCATTGGGAAAAGCTCGTAGGTGCAAACGATACATGGCAATACCGCGTTGGAAACAGCGAGCCGTCAAGCAGCTGGATGAACACATCGTTTAATTCAAGTTCATGGTCAACAGGTGCTGGCGGTATCGGTTATGGTGATGGCGACGACAGCACCGTTATTACAAACTGTGCATCGCTTTACATGCGTCGTTCCTTTACTGTGAACCAATTAGACTCTATTGAAGCGCTAATTCTTGATGCAGACTACGACGACGGTTTTGTGGCCTATCTCAATGGCGTCGAAATCGCGAGGGCCAACGTAGATACATTAACGCCTCCTTACAACTATAATCCCCCTACATGGCGCGAGGCAAAAATGTATCAAGGAGGCGAAGCCGTTACCTTTGTGATAAACAAAGCGATATGGCAAGGACTCTTAACTAACGGAACCAATGTTCTTGCCGTTCATACCATCAATCATAGCGGTGCGAATAGTTCAGATATGAGCGCACGCTACTGGCTCCATTGTGGTGTCACGACAGCTACACAAATACACGCCACTCCAGCCACTTGGTTTGACTTTGATTGTTTCGAAAGCCCTGTTGCCATCATGCGCATTAATACTTTTGAAGAGAACATTCCAGATGACCCTTCGATTCGTGGCATCATGGAGATTGTATGGAATGATACTGCAACTAACCATTCTTCCTACGGCGTTCCCACTGATTTGATTACCAATATTGAAATTGAAAAAAGAGGACGCTGGTCCCAATTTGTTTACCCTAAGAATGGGTATGCCATTGAGGCCAAAGACTTTAACTGGGAAGACACCGATGTTTCTCCGCTTAATATGCCGATGGAGGAAGATTGGACACTACATGGCCCGTATGGTGACCGCTCATTTATGAGAAATGTATTGGCCATGCATTTGGCAAATAAACAAGGCAATTATGCTTCAAGAACACGGTACGTGGAACTCTTTATCAACGGTGACTATGAGGGTCTTTATGTGATGATGGAAAAAATCAAACGAGGTGAAGACCGTGTAGACATTGCGAAACTGAAGCCTGACGAAATAAGCGGCGATGATGTGACCGGTGGGTATATTTTTAAAACGGATTGGGAACCCGTGGATTGGCGCTCTAGTTTCAGCATGTTGATCGACACCACTAAAATCCCATATACCTACACGTATCCGAAGCGGAAAAATATAGTCCAACAACAAGAGACCTACATACAAGATTATGTAGATGATTGGGAACATTCCATGCAAAATACCACCGTTACATATAATGGTAAATTTTGGCATCAATACATGGATCTTGCTTCCTTCGTAGATTTCTTTCTAATAATGGAAATAACGAAGGATATAGACGCATATCGCGCCAGCACGTACTATTATAAGAAGAAGGACAGCAACGGCGGTAAGATTCATGCGGGTCCCGTTTGGGATTTTAATTTTGCCTTCGGCTTGGTAGATTATTGTCAAGGCTATTTGCCGAATGGATACATGTTCTCTGGAAACTGGTGTTCTGGGACCAATCCTGCATGGTGGGAAGATTTAGTCTATACACCGCAGTTTGCAAATGCTGTTAATTGTAGATGGAAGGAATTAAGAACAACTGTTTGGCACAAAGACTCTATCACCGATTTTATCGCGACTAACGAATCGCATTTATCTAGCGCGGCTCAAAGAAACCATGCCCGGTGGCCCTTGATGGGGAGCAACCCGTCGGCGGTAAAGTATGTTGCCGCTACTTTTTCCGGAGACGTTGAACTCATGGAAGATTGGTTAATGGATCGTATCGACTGGCTCGATTCAAACATGATAGGAGCCGATTGCATTTTGAACGATAACGAAATCAATGCGATTGCATTAGATGTGGTTGTGTATCCGAATCCGACAACCGGCATTTGTACGGTAATAACCCCGGTCCTGTTCGAATATTTAAAGATCCGTTCTAACACAGGTGAAACAGTAGCCGTCATTGAAATGGACAATCATCAGCTCGGGGAAAAAATTATACTTGATTTACAAGGATTAGCTAGCGGCATGTATTCTTTAGAGTTCATTTCTAGCAAAATGCAATTCGTGAAGAAAATTGCCGTTGTCCACTAGCACTGAAGCAACTACTTTTGCGGCATGGGAAAAGATAAACTACGGAAGTTTAAAGAAATTGGCGGACTATACAATGTTATTGAGCCTAAGACCGAAGAGGTACGTCACGGTTTTGAATTAAAAGGAAATTGGGCCGCTACGCATTTTAAAAATGAAAACGGACTAGTACTAGAGTTGGGCTGTGGAAAAGGTGAATATACCGTTGCATTGGGCCGAAGAAATCCCGAGAAAAATCATATTGGTATCGATATAAAAGGTGCTCGATTGTGGCGCGGTGCTAAAACTGCTTCAGAAGAAGGGCTAGAAAACGTCGCTTTTCTTCGTACAAGAATAGACTGGATAGAACAAGTATTCGGGGCCAATGAAGTAGATGAAATCTGGATCACTTTTCCCGATCCACAAATGAAATACAAGCGTGCTAAGCACCGCCTTACGCATCCGGAATACCTCATGAAATATGCGCGATTTCTCAAGCCTGGTGGCACCGTGAATTTAAAATGCGATAGTGAATATTTACACGGATATACGCACGGTATCGTCCAGATGCTCGGTCTAGAAGTAGAGGAAGCGTACCACGACATTCACGACCAAATTCAACCCAATGAGGGCATTCTCTTCGATGTCATCACACATTACGAAAGCATATGGCTTGAACAAGGCAAACCCACAACGTATTTGCGTTTCAAACTAGATGGCCTAGAATCGGCCATGGCGCATTGGAAAAGCTTTAATCGCTAAATGGCAAGTGAATTTTTCAATAAGGTGTATACCGTAGTCCGTCAAATTCCTGAGGGTCGCGTCACAACGTATGGACATATTGCTCGTTTTTTAGGTACGGGGCGTTCTGCGCGGGTTGTAGGATACGCAATGAATGCTTCTCACAACGATTCATCGGTTCCTGCCCACAGAGTAGTTAATCGCAAAGGAGTATTAACGGGTAAGCATTTTTTCGGGGGCAGTACCCTTATGGAAGACCTACTGAAAAACGAGGGCATTCTTATCGTTGGAGACCAAATTCAAAATTTCGAACAATGCATCTGGGACCCGATGGAACATTTAAATCAAGAAGAGTACTTTACTGATCTGCTGTAGCCCGATTGTAGGCATCGAAAATTAACTGTTCCCATTGGGCTTCGTATTCTAAAGGTATTTGGAGCCAATCTTTCATCGGCCTTCCTTTTCCAGATGGATCAAATAGCTGGCTACCGATAAATTCCTTTGAGCGTTGTTGTATTGTATCAACGCCTATTTTAACCACCAAATCTTCCTTGAAGAAACAAGCAAAGTGGTGCTTTCCAACTTTTAATGAGGGCTTACCGAACAGTTGGGATTCGACGCATTCAATAGTCTTGATATAGGGCGTTAACGGATGATTCATATTAGATTGAATTTACTTCTGACTCGACCAGTTCGAAAAACTTTGCCAAATGCAAACCGTCCATTAATGCGTGATCCACTTCAAGATTAAATGGAAGATGGTAACGTCCGTCACGCTCATAAAAACGACCAAATACTGTTCTAGGAATGCTGTCGTCGTTATTTTTTTTGGGATGCTTAAAAGTAGTGAAAGTCACCCAAGGAAGCGTAGTTCCGTAAATGAGATTTGTGCGGTCGGGTCGTGGATCTAAAGGCAGGCCTTGGGCAGCGCGCCGGGTTACCTCAGAGGTACGGTTAATGAATTGGTCCACAGTTTCGCCCGGCTCCCAGCGGTAATAGGCAAACGTGAAGGTCTCCCCATCTTCTCGAAGAACAGAACATCCCATATCGACCGTCTCATGAAGCACTACTCCAACGCCCTTTCTTCTGAGTCGCATAGGATCATAGCTGTTCGCCACCTTTAATGTGATGTACAACAAAGCGTGGTGAATGCTCCAATCCCGCTTTCGACAGGCCAGGACTAAAGCCGTAATATCCACATCTACTTGAATACCAACAAAGGGATCCGCGAAAGACTTGAAAAAATCATACGATTCTTTTCGAGGCCAACGTTCTAAATCAATTTTTTGCTCCATCTTCCAAAGATACGATTTGCCCTATCTTTAAGTTTATGAATCACGAGTCCATCCGCGAATTTGCGCTTTCCCTTCCTATAGTTACTGAACACCTTCCCTTCGACGAATACACGCTAGTGTTTAAGGTTCATGGAAAGATGTTCCTGACGCTCAGTTTAAATGCACAGCCGCCGCGTATGAATGTGAAAAATGACCCCGAAGTGAATATCGCTTTACGCGAACGATACGATTGGATTATTCCAGGATACCATTCGAACAAGGTGCATTGGAATTCCGTTATTGCAGATAATTACGCCGATTGGACACTGATTCAAGAACTCATAAAAACCAGTTATGAATTGGTATGGCAAAAGCTGCCAAAGTACGTTAGAGAAGGCGGCGTTTAGTGTATTTTAGCACCCATGAAAAACATCCGTAATTTCTGTATCATCGCGCACATTGACCACGGTAAGTCAACGTTAGCGGACCGCCTATTAGACGCGACTTCATCTGTAACTGATCGCGAAAAGCAAGACCAGCTGCTAGACAACATGGATCTAGAACGCGAACGCGGGATTACCATAAAATCCCACGCGGTTCAGATGTACCATGAAATAGACGGTGAAAAGTATACAATCAACCTCATCGATACCCCGGGACATGTCGACTTCTCTTATGAAGTTTCCAGGTCTATTGCGGCCTGTGAAGGTGCCTTACTTATTGTAGATGCCGCGCAAGGAATTCAAGCGCAAACCATCTCTAACCTTTACCTGGCGCTCGAGCACGATTTAGAGATCATTCCTATTCTGAATAAAATCGATCTGCCTAGCGCAAATCCGGAAGAAATTGGCGACCAGATCATCGACCTTATCGGCTGTAAACGAGAAGATATTTTATTAGCTTCAGCGAAGACGGGAAAGGGTGTTCCTGAAATTCTAGATGCTATTATAGAGCGCGTGCCGGCCCCAGTTGGTGATCCAGATGGACCGTTGCAAGCCCTTATATTTGACAGTCACTATAACCCATTCCGTGGAATTGAAGCCATTTTCAAAGTGGTCAATGGTTCCATTAAAAAAGGGGAACGCGTTAAATTCATGTCCACAGGCAAGCAATACGATGCGGACGAAATTGGCGTGAATTTAATTAAGCAATTCCCAACGAAAGAGATCAAAACCGGCGATGTTGGCTATATAATTTCAGGCATTAAAGAAGCTAAGGAAGTCAAGGTAGGTGATACCATTACTTCTGTTGAGCGACCTGCTGTCAAGGGTATTGAAGGATTCGAAGAAGTAAAACCCATGGTGTTCGCGGGTATTTACCCAGTGGAAACCGAAGAATTCGAAGAGCTTCGTTCATCCCTCGAAAAACTTCAGCTTAACGACGCATCTTTGACATTCGAGGCGGAAACCTCTGTAGCATTAGGCTTTGGATTCCGTTGTGGATTCTTAGGAATGCTCCATATGGAAATTATACAGGAACGACTCGAACGTGAATTCGACATGACAGTAATCACGACCGTTCCTAACGTAAGTTATAAGTCGTATTTAAAGAGCGACCCTGACCGAACCGTTTGGGTACAAAATCCTACTGATTTCCCTGACCCAACGCAAATGGAACGCATGGAGGAACCGTTCATACGTGCGCAAATCATTACGAGTGCGGACTTTGTAGGACCGGTAATGAATCTTTGTATAGGCAAGCGCGGAATATTGACGAATCAAACGTATTTGACCAGCGACCGTGTCGAGCTCAGCTTCGACATGCCATTAGCAGAAATCGTTTTTGACTTCTACGACAGATTAAAAACTATCTCAAAAGGCTATGCCTCGTTTGACTACCACCCGATCGGCTACAGAGAAAGTCATTTG
This sequence comes from Schleiferiaceae bacterium, assembly GCA_028357285.1. Taxonomy (GTDB): domain Bacteria; phylum Bacteroidota; class Bacteroidia; order Flavobacteriales; family Schleiferiaceae; genus UBA10364. The sequence goes on from JAOMWM010000002.1 coordinate 9,163, forward strand.
GTTAAAGTTGATGTGATGCTCAACGGCGATGCTATTGATGCTTTAAGTGCACTGATACACAAAGACAATGCTTACGAAATCGGGAAGAAGATGTGTTTAAAGTTGAAAGAGCTCATCCCGCGTCAGCAGTTTATGATTGCGATTCAAGCAGGAATCGGAAATAAAATCATTGCACGTGAAACTTTGAGCGCCTTGCGTAAAGACGTTACTGCTAAGTGTTATGGTGGTGATATTTCGCGAAAACGCAAACTCCTTGAAAAGCAAAAAGCAGGTAAGAAGCGTATGCGTCAGCTGGGCAATGTGGAGATTCCGCAAAGCGCCTTTTTAGCAGTTCTTAAACTGAATGACTAGTAGGTAACTCGAGGGCATGATTGAACCCACTATTTTGAATTTTGAAGGTGCTGTGCTTTGCGGAGCCTCTGAACCAATGTCGCTTCAAACATTTACTCCATGGACCCTATGGCCCCGTGTGATGCCGCGTTTAAGTCAAATTAGTAATAGAACGAGTCCGGATCTCATTTCTTTAAGGTACTTCGATGGCATTCCCGTGTTTGGACCAGAAGCGAACCCAGCCTTTACCTATTGGGGAGGTGTGGAAGTAGCAGCGCCAAATAAGGGTTTTGAGCACTTAGAAATTCCTGCGGGTACCTATGCCGTATTCCACTACAAAGGTCTTTCTAGTGACTCTACGATATGGCGCTACATCTACAGTCAATGGCTACCTAATAGCGAATGGGCGCTTGACGACCGACCACACTTTGAACGACTAGGTTCAAAATACAAGAACGACGACCCTACCTCGGAAGAGGATATTTACATCCCCATTCATCCGAAATAAAAAACCCCGTCCATTAAGGACAGGGCTTTATTCTGATCACACGCTATTAAAACGGACGTATGAACTTATTTGTTACTGCTCAACGAGGCGAAGAGATAATCGCGATTCATGCGTGCAATGTTTTCTAACGAAATGCCTTTAGGACACTCTACTTCACATGCACCGGTGTTCGTACAGTTACCAAAACCTTCCAAATCCATTTGGTGAACCATGTTCAATACACGCTCTTTGGCTTCTGGTTGGCCTTGAGGCAAAAGAGAGAACTGGCTGATTTTCGCTGAAGCAAAAAGCATGGCCGAGGAATTCTTACATGTGGCAACACATGCACCACATCCGATACAAGTTGCAGCATCAAAAGCTTTATCTGCGTTCTGCTTTGGTACTGGAATAGCATTCGCATCAATCGTATTGCCTGATGTATTTACACTGATGTATCCGCCTGCGCGTTGAATGCGATCAAAAGATGAACGGTCTACCATCAAATCTTTGATAATAGGAAATGCCTTTGCACGGAACGGCTCGATATAGATGGTGTCCCCACTTTTAAACTCACGCATATGCAATTGGCAGGTCGTGACCTTACGGCCTGGACCGTGCGCTTCACCATTGATGAACAGCGAACACATGCCGCAGATCCCTTCACGACAATCGTGGTCGAAAACTACCGGCTCAATACCTTCGTTAATCAATTGATCATTCAGGTAATCCAACATTTCAAGAAAGCTCATGTCTTCCTCAACCCCGGAGATGGGGTATGTTTTCATCTCGCCCTTTTCTTGAGGGCCGTTTTGTCTCCAGATTTTTAACGTTAAATCCATAGGTCCTATTATTTGTAAGAACGCGTCTTTAATTCGACATTCTCGAAAGTCAATTCTTCTTTGTGCAGATTAGCTTCTGCAGGAATTCCTGTGAACTCCCATGCACTTACAAAGGCGAAATTTTCATCATCACGAAGGGCTTCTCCTTCTGCGCTTTGGTATTCCTCACGGAAGTGACCACCACAACTCTCATTGCGCTCGAGCGCATCTTTTGCCATAAGCTCGCCCAATTCAATAAGATCGGCTACACGACCCGCTTTATCAAGCTCCGGATTCATTCCGTTTGCTGCGCCCAATACACGAACATCTGCATAGAATTCTTCGCGTAATGCTTGTATATCAGCAATGGCTTGTTTCAATCCTTTCTCACTACGAGCCATACCCACTTCATTCCACATGATCTTTCCAAGACGCTTGTGGAAGAAATCTACGGACTTCGTACCGTTGTTATTGATGAACTTTTCGGTGCGCTCACGAACCGCTTGTTCAGCAGCTTCAAATTCCGGGCTATCCGTTGAGATTCTTCCCGTACGAATGTCCGTACTTAAGAATTCTCCTACGGTGTAAGGAGCCACGAAGTAACCGTCAGCAAGACCCTGCATCAAAGCTGATGCCCCTAGGCGGTTCGCGCCATGGTCAGAGAAATTTGCCTCACCTAATGCAAAACAACCGGGTACAGTGGTCATTAAATTATAGTCGACCCAAAGACCCCCCATGGTGTAATGCACCGCTGGATAGATCATCATCGGCTCCTTATATGGATTAGATGCTGTAATCTTCTCATACATCTGGAATAGGTTACCGTATTTCGCTTCAACAACCTTCTCACCTAAGGCTTTAACCTCAACATCAGAAGGATTTTTCAAGCCTTTAACGTGGGCTTCTTCTCCACCGTAGCGCATAATAGCAGCCGCAAAATCCAGATAAACTGCCTCTCCGGTTTTATTAATTCCATATCCTGCATCACAACGTTCTTTTGCCGCTCTAGACGCAACATCACGAGGAACAAGGTTACCAAAGGCCGGGTAGCGACGCTCTAGGTAGTAATCTCTATGTTCTTCTGCAATGTCGTTCGGGTGAAGTTTACCACTACGGATCGCTTCAGCATCCTCTTTCTTTGCAGGAACCCAAATACGGCCATCGTTACGTAACGATTCCGACATGAGTGTTAATTTACTTTGGTTCTCACCACTTACTGGAATACAAGTAGGGTGTATTTGAGTGAAACATGGATTCGCCATATAAGCCCCTTTGCGGTGCGCTTTCCATGCTGCGGTAACGTTCGAACCCATTGCATTTGTTGATAGGAAGAATACGTTTCCATATCCACCTGTACACAACAATACAGCGTGTGCGCTGTGACGTTCAAACTCGCCAGTAACCAGGTTTTTCGCGATAATTCCGCGAGCCTTGCCATCCACAACTACCAATTCTTGCATTTCATGACGGGCGTACATTTTCACGCGGCCCTTAGCGATTTGGCGGTTAAGGGCAGAATATGCGCCAAGCAATAGTTGTTGACCTGTTTGACCTTTGGCGTAGAACGTACGGCTAACCTGAACACCACCGAACGAACGGTTATCCAGTAAGCCACCATAATCACGGGCGAAAGGAACGCCTTGAGCCACACACTGGTCAATGATATTACGACTAACCTCCGCCAAACGGTGAACATTACCTTCTCTTGAACGGTAATCACCCCCTTTAATGGTGTCGTAAAACAAACGGTGTACAGAATCTCCGTCGTTTTGATAATTCTTCGCCGCATTAATTCCTCCTTGTGCTGCAATCGAGTGTGCACGGCGGGGAGAATCCTGAAAACAGAATGCCTTCACATTGTATCCCATCTCTGCTAAGGATGCAGCAGCTGAAGAACCTGCAAGACCTGTTCCTACAACGATGATATCTAACTGTCGCTTATTCGCGGGTGATACTAATGGGATCTCACCTTTATGCTTCGTCCACTTATCGGCTAATACGCCTTCTGGAACTTTAGAATCTAATGCCATACTAAGTGAATTATAAGTTTTGACCCGGTTGAACGACATATAGGAATACAGCCACTGCAACGAATCCTGCAGGGATCAACCAAGCCAATGCCGTCATGGTTTTTTTAATGATGGGGGTATATCTTGGATGATTAACTCCCAAAGTCTGAAAGGCACTCTGAGCGCCATGACTTAGGTGAAATGCCAGTCCTGTAATGGCCACTACGTAAAACGCCGCATACCACCACTGCTCAAAAGCTGTGACCGTCAAAGTCCAAAGGTCTTTATTTCCGTTAGCATCCAAACCCAACGCGCCATAGTGCATTTCATACCAAAAGCTTTTCATATGGACAACGATGAAGAACAATGTGAGTGTACCCAGAAGGGCCATCTTGCGAGATGCCCACGAGGCATTGGCCGATTGCTTTTCTTTTACATAACCCACTGGGCGTGCAGCGCGATTCTGAAGCGCAAGCATAATCCCATCAACAGTGTGCAAGAAAATAGCACCATAAGTAACGTATGAAAGTATCTTGACTACTGGAAAAGTCGTCATAAAGTGACCGTATTCATTGAAAGCTAACTTGCCTTCTTCGCCAGATACAAAAAGTTGAAGATTCCCTAATAAGTGGCCTACGAGGAATGAGCAAAGAAAAAGTCCGGATACTGCCATCCAGTACTTTCGTGCTAAAGAAGAGCCGAAAAGCCCTTTCGAAGTTGTTGCCATGAGCAATTTAAAGTTTAATAGCCTAATTTTGACTCAACAAATTTACATCACAGACTTTGGTTTATCTAAGATTGTGATATAAATCACTCATAGAACTGTTCTAAATTAATATAGTTAATACCTATCATGCGTTACCACAAACTCAACAGCTCCATTTTTATTGAAAACCGCAAAAAATTTACAGCGCACCTAAAGTCTAATGCCTTAGCCATATTTACTTCGAACGATATGTACCCAACCTCTGCGGATGCACATTTACCGTTCAAACAACACAGTGATATTTTATATCTAAGCGGTGCCGATCAAGAAGAAAGTATACTGGTTTTATTCCCCGATGCGCACAAGGAGCATCTTCGTGAAGTATTGTTTTTGAAGGAAACTAATGACCTAATTGCCGTTTGGGAGGGAGCCAAATACAGCAAAGAAGAAGCCTTTGAAATTAGCGGTATTAAAACGGTGTTCTGGTTGTCGGAATTTGAGCGCGTTTTTAACGAAATGGCGGTAAACGCGGAACGCATTTACATCAACGGAAACGAACACCTCCGTGCTCACGTGGAAACGGAGATGCGACAAGATCGAATGAATAAGTGGTTAACAGAACACTATCCAGGACATGAATATGAGCGCAGTCAACCCATCTTGCATCGTATTCGCGGGACGAAAAGTGAACATGAACTAGAGGTCATGCGAATTGCCGCCGAAGTCACGACAAAAGGGTACAAGCGTGTGCTGAAATTTTTAAAGCCAGGTGTTTGGGAATACGAACTGGAAGCTGAATTCATGCACGAATTCCTTACCAATCGCAGCCGAGGCTTCGCTTATACACCGATCATTGCAGCCGGTAATAACGCAAATGTCTTGCATTACATCGAAAACAATGATCAATGTAAAGACGGTGATTTAGTTTTATTCGACGTAGGCGCTGAATACGGTAACTACACTTGTGATGTCACGCGTTGTTTCCCGATTAGCGGAAAATTCACGGCGCGTCAGAAAGAGGTTTATAATGCAGTGCTTAGGGTTCACGAAGGTGCAATAGCCTTACTTCGTCCCGGCACTATGCTCGAGGTTTTCCACAAAGAAGTTGGAGCTTTAATGACGAAAGAACTTCTAGGTTTGGGATTGATCTCAGCAGAAGACGTAGCCAACGAAGATCCAGCATGGCCCGCATATAAAAAGTACTTTATGCATGGAACCAGCCACTATTTAGGCATAGATGTACACGATTATGGGTTGTGGACCATCCCCGTGGAAGAAGGTATGGTATTCACGGTAGAGCCGGGTATTTACATCCCCGAAGAAGGCTTAGGTATTCGGATTGAGGACGACATCGTCATTACCAAAGACGGACATGAAAATTTGACTCGTGTAATCCCGAAAACCGTGGAAGAAATCGAGGCATTTATGGCAGGCTGATGCCGTTTTTAGAGTATCACGGCGCTTCGCTCCACTACGAATTTCATTCTCGCGAATCCACAGCTCCCTCGCTCGTACTGGTCCACGGTTTTCTCGAGGACCTGCACATGTGGAAAGAATTGTTGCCACAGTGGACTGCTTTTGGGAGTGTACTAACCATCGACTTGCCCGGACACGGAGCAACATCCTCCTTCGGATACGAACACTCCATGGCGTTCATGGCCGATGCGGTTCATGCCATTACAACACACCTTAATCTGCAACCATTCCTGCTCTTAGGCCACAGCATGGGCGGCTATGTTGGTCTCGAATTTGCCGTGCATTATCCAGAACAATTGGTTGGATTAGGACTGTTTTTCTCTACTCCGGAACCGGATTCAGAAGAACGGAGACTCATGCGAATACGTGCCGTTGAAATAGTGAAACAAAATAAAAACACCTTCATCCGCGCATCCATCCCACAGCTTTTTGATGCAAAAACACGTGAAATCATTAAATCGGACATTGATGTGTTGATTGCACGGACACTAGAAATGGAAACGCAAGGGATTATTGCGGCCATTTATGGTATGAAACAGCGCGAGGACCGCAGTCTTGTACTGTACCAACCGCCCGCACATTTGAAAGAACGAGGAATAGCCGTTTTTGCAGGCAGGCAGGACACCGTGATCCCCTTTGACCAAGTTCAACAATGGTGGAAAGCCCCTGGGATCACTTTTCGGTACGAATCGCCGTACGGTCATATGGGCCATATGTCAGATAGAGGCGGCTGCGTTGCAGCCGTGCTTGAATGGTGGCAATCGCTCACGCGCGGCGGCGCGGCATAAAAAAGGGCGCCCGATGGGCGCCCTTTTTTTTCTTTATTCGTTTATTGCTTTCACTTACACTACACCCTGATCGAGCATAGCATCCGCTACTTTGACGAATCCGGCGATATTTGCGCCTAATACGTAATCTACAGTTCCGTCTTTCTTGGTTCCATATTTCACACAAGAAGTATGGATATCCGTCATGATTCTATGCAAATGACCGTCCACTTCTTCACGGGTCCAGTTCATGCGCAAACTGTTCTGGCTCATCTCTAAACCAGATGTTGCAACACCACCGGCGTTTGAAGCCTTACCTGGCGAGAACATTACACCGTGATTGTGGAATAACTCTACAGCTTCTGGTGTACAAGGCATATTTGCGCCTTCACCCAAAGCAACTACACCGTTGTTGATGAGTTGTTTCGCGTCGTCACCTTTAAGCTCATTCTGAGTAGCACAAGGCAAGGCTACATTACATGCAACATTCCAAGGCGTGCCTTCGTGAAAAGTAATGTTGTCAAAAGCCGTCGCCGCTTCGCTAATACGTCCACGACGAACGTTTTTGAGCTCCATGACAAAAGCCAATTGGTCCGAAGTCAAACCGTCCTTTGCATGAATGTATCCCGAAGAGTCACTCAAAGTGATGACTTTAGCACCGAGCTCAATACATTTTTCCGCCGCATACTGCGCTACGTTACCCGAACCAGATATAACGACGTGCTTGCCACTAAAAGTTTCGCCCTTTGTTGCCAGCATTTCTTGCGTAAAATATACCGTTCCGTAACCTGTAGCTTCGGGACGAATCAACGATCCACCCCAACCGAGACCTTTACCGGTTAGTACCCCCGTGAATTCGTTGCGTAAGCGCTTATACTGACCAAACATGTAGCCAATTTCACGTCCACCGACACCGATATCGCCTGCAGGAACATCCGTATTTGCTCCAATGTGACGTGATAATTCTGTCATAAAACTTTGACAAAAACGCATCACTTCAGCATCGGACTTTCCTTTGGGATCAAAGTTGGATCCGCCTTTTCCACCGCCTAAAGGGAGTGTAGTCAGTGAATTCTTAAATACTTGCTCGAATCCCAAAAACTTTAAGACGCTAAGATTCACCGTTGGGTGAAAACGCAACCCGCCCTTGTAGGGACCGATCGCACTATTGAATTCAACGCGGTAGCCTTTATTCACATGGACATTGCCTTGATCGTCGGTCCATGGTACACGGAACATGATCGTACGTTCCGGTTCCACGATACGTTCGAGCAAGCTTTTGCCCTTGTATTTGGGATTTTCTTCGATGAAAGGAATAACAGATTCTGCTACTTCCTGAACGGCCTGCATAAATTCAGGCTCATTTGGATTTGCTGCCTCGACCTTTGCAGTGAAAGCGTCGATTAGAGCTTGGTACTGGCTCGACATATGTCTGTTTGTATTGATAGGTTGTAGGAACAAATGTATCACAAAACTCAACGGTTGTAAACATGCTTTAGAGAGATTTACGAGCATATTTATCAGGACCTGTTTTATCGAGTATTCCATTTCTTATCATCCACTCTAACTCTCTGAAAATAATTGAGTTACTGCAATTTAACGCCATGCGCAATTGCCTCGAAGAGAGCTTTCTACCGGGTAAAAACTGACGAAGCATACGCTGCGGTATATCCGCCATATCTGGTTCCAGAACGTCATTTTTAGCCCAACTAGTATTGAATCGGGATGGAAAGTCCGCTACGCTCGTTACAGATTGTGCGCAACACTGTTCGATAAGTGCATTTGGCCCTGCACTCATCGGCTGAAACAAGGCACCGGGTAATGCAAAGACATCACGTCCATAGCTAAAGGCTTGTTCTGCCGTAATAAGAGCTCCACTCTTACGTGCAGCTTCAATGACAAAGGTGGCCATGGAAGCTCCAGCAATTAATCGGTTTCGAACGGGAAAGAACTGCTTCAATGGAATTTGACTAAAAGGCTGTTCGGTCCAATAGCCGCCGCCTTCATCCACCAACTCTTGGGCCAATAAAGTATGTTGTTTAGGACCTATGGCATGCAAACCGCCTGCTAAAAATGCTGTGGTAGTTGCACCCATATCCAATGCTTCTCGATGAATGGCTGCATCGATACCAAGCGCGAGTCCACTGACGAAATTAATAGGGTACGCACTCAATTCTACCGCCAATCGGCGGCAAAAGTCCTTCCCATATCCCGTGGGCTTACGGGTTCCCACAACAGCGAGTGGTGATTTCACTCCCGGCCAAGAACCACGCCCAAATAAAACCATAGGGGGATCAGCTACAACCTTAAGGCCATCCGGATACTCTGAAGAAGAAATGGGGAGGATGGAATAACCTTCGCGCTTGGCATATCCGATCTCGACATTCGCTTTTTCTTGAGCGTTATCCCAATCGCGTTTCCACGAATCGTTTTGAGAAATCTGACGTTTCAGGAAGACTTGAAGGTCATTCTCTGATGCTTTATGTTCAAATACCACCTCCTTTTTGAGACGATTGGGCCATTTTTTAAAGAAATGTAGTGACAGCAAGGTATTCATGCTCAGTTATTAACAGTTTGTGTATAAAAACTACTACCGTTATGCGAGGTAATAAAATAGAGTTGTCCACAACTTTCGCATATTTGTAGAGATGCAGATTGAACAGTTAATCATACAAACCCTAAACGCCAAAAACCGCGTTCAAATTCCTGGTTGGGGTGCGTTTTATTTGGTGGAAAAAGAGGCCCGTTGGGATGCTGTAACTAATACGGCTTTTCCTCGTGGTAAGTATGTCGCATTCAATCCTGCCCGGTCGTCAAGTGAAAACACCCTTCTACCGAACGTAATGCGAACACTTGGAGGATCTATGGATGTAGCCGAAAGTTGGATTCGAAGAAAGGTGAATCAATGGCAAACAACTTTAGACTCAGGAAGTGTCTTGATGTTGACCGGTTTGGGATCCTTTCGCAAGAATGGGATGTTCCAGCCTGAGCGTGAAAATCAATTCGACCCAAACAGTTTCGGTTTCACCGCCGTGATGATGCACCGAATTAGTGAACCTAGTGCTTTAGAAAGCAAAGTAGTAGCTAGCTTAAAGATGGTGACCGAACAAAGAGAAAACGGTCTCGCTTCTTGGCGTAAAGCTGCAGTCGCGGCCGCCATTACTGCATTGATCAGCTTAGGTGTCTATCAAAGTGATATTACACCTCAAGCAATGGCAGGTTGGTTTACTCCGGCGCCCGCATCGCAAGAAGCGCTTGATGGCTTTGAAGCCGTCGAAACTGAAAGCCTACTACCTGTTGAAACTACAGTTGATATTGAGGTGTCATCGCCTGAAGAGCATACGCCTTCACTAAGCCCCGTAAAAACTGAAAGCAAACGCTACTATATTGTCGTTGGTTCCTTCAAAATGGAAAATAACGCACAGAATTTAGCGGAAGAGCTTCAAGGACAGGGTCATGAAGTGAAGATTTTACCGGGCTCTTTGAAGAAAGTTGGATTAGGCGGTTTCGAATCACGTGAGCAGGCTAAATCGGCACTAGCTGGAATCAAAGCAGAAGTGAATTCGTACGCCTGGATATACGCCTACTAATCTAAGGGCGATACCTTTGCGCAAGCAACACAAATATTATGGAAGAATTAAGAACGCCCAAGGACAGCCTTGCGGTCATGACGCAGATTGTATTACCTAATGATACAAACACGCTGAACAACCTTTTCGGGGGCCAATTATTAAGCTGGATGGACCGCTGCTGTGCAATCGCGGCACACCGTCATTGCAAGCGACAGGTAGTTACTTCTACGATAAATAATGTTGCCTTCAAAAACCCTATACCCCACGGGGCCATTGTTACCATTGAAGCGAAGGTTTCAAGGGCCTTTTCTTCTTCTATGGAGATCATAGCAGATGTTTATCTAGAGGAGCAACACCCAAACGGCAGCCGGATTAAGGCTAATGAAGGAATTTTCACTTTTGTAGCTGTAGACCAGATAGGTAGCCCGATTAATGTACCGGCCATTCATCCTGAGACGGAGTTGGAGAAGGAGCGTTATGCGGCTGCTTTGCGTAGACGCCAATTGGCTTTAATCATAGCAGGAAAGATGGAGCCGAACGACGCAACTGAACTTAAAGCGTTGTTTTATCCTGAAGAATCGACCCAACAGCCGAAATAACCTTGTCTAAAGGTAATTTTCGTATCGGATTGGGCATCCACCAAGGTACTTTTCCGTGTTTACTTAAGGGACTCAATGCGCTCGTAGTGACAACAGCACGCTGCTTATCGTAAACGGGCCAAGGTGCAAAACCTAATGAAGGATGTGTAGCACCCCATAAACTAATAAGTGGTCGGTTGAAATTGGCTGCCGCATGCATAAATCCGGTATCTCCACTTATCACGAGAGCTGCATTTTCAATTACCTTGAACCCTTCAATGACCGTTGTAGTTCCACAGTAATTCTTGGCGCCACTTCCTAAAGGCTGCTCTAGACTTTCGCCCATCCCCGCCTCTTCTGGACCGCCGATCAAAGCCAGCGGCATTTGAAATACCGATAAGCCGTCCATGATCTGACGCCAAGCTTGAAAATCTAAGCGTTTACCCTTATACGACCCACCTAATACAAGCGCGATGTACGGTTGCTCCGGCAATTCTATATGTACCTTTGGCATTCGCAGTTGGTAATCTACCGACTCAGGCCTGAATCCACCGCTGAAAAACGGTGCAGCAGCTGCAGCATACCTATGAACTACTGGTGAGAGTGCCATCGAATTTTGCTTTGTTAGAAGAAGGAGAGCACGTCGTAGATACGGCTTTTTATAGGTACGTACTGGGAGCTTGAGTTGACCACACCAGCGCTTTGATTTTGACGTGCCATGAAGATCCAGAACCTGATCAAACGTGAAGACTTGCGCTTTGATTCCAGCACGATCTTTTTCCCATGACAGCACAGCTTCCACCCCCGGAAGACAGCTCGCTACCGAACGGTAGGCATCTTTGCATAGAACGGTAACGCTATGACCTTCTTTTGCCAGTTGGGCAGTGATGGGCGCCACGAGGATGAGATCACCGATGGCAGATAATCGGACCACTAAAATGGAGGTAACCTTAGGCATTACCAGGGTATCAAATTAAAATATGAACTGAGTATAAAGATAGTCAGCCCAACCACCAATAGATTGGCTAAACGCTCATTCTTTAAATAACGTAATCCATTGGTCAGGTGGTAACTCAAGCCTAAGAAGAATAAAACCCCGCCAGCAACTGAACCAAAAACCGCTACAGCAGCACCCATTACAAGCCAAAATCCAGCTACCATGGCACGCGATTTATTCGTTTGATTAGCTTTTCTGTAGGATTGAAGCCATTCAAACAAGGCAAACACTGCCAAAAGCAACGGAAGAATCCACCACGAAATGGGCATGTTAGAACCAGTAAACGGGGTCAGCGTCCAAACCACTTTACCAATTCCGAACAACAACGTAATTGGAACAGCAAAGGCCAGTAACCATTGGAGAAGTGTTTTAAATTTTATTCCACCCGAAACCAACCAGGTAAAAATCACTGCCGGCGCGATAACACTGAACACTTCATCGGGAGACCAAAGCCCTGTAATTGCCGTGAGTGTGCCACTGTGCAGCACATATAAGGTCTTTGGTTTACGTCGATAAAGCTCAATAAGGTGCCAATTCAATTCTAAAACCAGCGTAAGAAACAGCAGATCAGTCAAATAGAGCTCCCCACTCCAGTACACCGCTAGCAATAAGAAAATCAAATACCTAAAAAGTGTACCGCGCACCACCCAGCGATCGCGCATCACGGTCCAGGACAAAAACAACCAAGCTGCGCCCAAAACGGTGGCTAAAAGCAAGCGTTCCCACTGCAACGAAGCGTCTATTCCCGTCAATGCCAAGGCCATAAATGCCAGTGCAAATATTCGAATGCCAGAATAGGCATCAATCTTTCGGAAATAGCTAAGAAGCATCAGCTTTTTGTTTTATTTTAGCGGCATTAAACGCTCGCGCTATGTTAAGAAATTTCTTTGAAGGCTTAGGTGATTTGTTCCAAGCAACTTTTAAAATCTTGCCTTTGGCAGGTGATAATGTAAACCGTCTGTTTATGACAATCATTGCGGGTGGATTAATATACTGGATCATCCAAATGAGAAAGCATAAAGCCAACGGCGAAGCTTAATCACTAAGAAACGAATTAAAAAAAGCCCCGGCCAACGCCGGGGCTTTTTTATATACACTGCTTTCGCAGCCTGCGGCGCGAATGCATATTTAGTTAAAACTTAAAGGTCGAAACCAATGTCTGTACGATAATTCATGCCTTCGTACGACACTTCTTTAAGGGCGGCATAACTTTTAGCTAATGCCTCGTCCTTATCTGCACCAAAGCTCGTAAAGGCCATTACGCGACCGCCTGAAGTCATGATCTCTTCACCTGATTTAGTACCAGCGTGATAGACCGTTGTACCTTCAAAGTCACGTAAACCGCGTATCGCTTTACCCTTTTCGTAAGATCCCGGATATCCACCACTAACCGCCATAACCGTAGCTGCAGTCTGCGGATTCACCGCTACGTTTATTTCCTCTAGCGTTCCATCGTGCATGGCAACAAACAAATCAATGATGTCGGTTTCTAATCTAGGAATGACGACTTCAGTCTCCGGATCACCCATGCGCACATTGTATTCAATCACCTTAGGACCTTTCGTTGTATTGATCAAACCAAAGAAGACAAAACCCTGGTACGGCAGATTATCTTTCACTAAACCCTGAATGGTCGGCGCGATGATTTCACGAACCGTACGCTCGCGTAAAGCTTCATCGAAAAACGGCACAGGGCTTACTGCACCCATTCCCCCGGTGTTTAACCCAGTATCGCCCTCGCCGATGCGCTTGTAATCTTTCGCTTCCGGTAATAAGGCATATCCGCCCTTTCCATCGGATAAGGCAAAAATGCTGAATTCGATTCCTGCTAGGAACTCTTCAATTACAACCCGTGAAGAAGCATCGCCAAATTTAGCATCAACGAGCATATTCCTTAACTCTTCCTTCGCTTCATCTATATCTTCAATAATAAGCACTCCCTTTCCCGCCGCAAGGCCGTCCGCTTTTAATACGTAAGGTGCCTCTAGAGTCTCTAGAAAAGCCTGGCCTTCAACGAGCGTGTCTTTCGTGAATGTTTGGTATGCTGCCGTAGGAATATGATGACGCATCATGAATTCTTTCGCGAAGTCTTTTGAGCCTTCGAGCTCAGCAGCAGCCTGACGCGGTCCTACAACTACAAGATTTTCAAGCTCTGGAAACGATTTCAAGCCATCGTGCACACCAGCAACGAGCGGTGCCTCTGGACCGATTACCACAATATCTATAGCATGAGCTTTCACAAAAGCGGCCACCTCAGCAGCACTTTCAATGTCCAGCGAGACATTCTCTCCGAGTGCAGCCGTACCGCCATTGCCTGGTGCAATAAACAGTTTTTCGCACTTCGTGCTTTGAACGATTTTATGGGATAATGCGTGTTCGCGGCCGCCTGAGCCTAATACCAATACATTCATGATGGGTGAGATTAGACGGCAAAAATAACCCGAAATAGTGGGTTGGGAAAGGTGTTCGTTAATTAAGACTCACGCGAATAAAGCCACGCCGCAAACTCCTTTAAAGGAGCCAATTTTTCGGCTGGAACTTCGACTGAATCCAACGCCTCCAGACTTAATTGGTAGTAGTGATCAATTTGCTCTTTCGCAAAGGCATCCACTCCCAGGATTTTATACAATTCCTGAAAACTGTGTACCTTTTCTTCGTTAGGCTCCATCGCTGCATACGCGCCGAAGTCAATATTTTGAACCGCTGCACGACGCTTCGCTTCAATCCATAGTAAGGTTTTCTTATTGCTAAGAATATCTCCGCCCACCTGCTTCCCAAACTTCTCAGGATCGCCATAGACATCGAGGTAATCGTCTTTGATTTGGAATGAAGTGCCTAATAAGAGGGCGAACTGGTACAAGGCGTCTGCATCTTTTTTTGATCCGCCACCGACTAGGGCACCGACCTTCATAGCACAACCGAGCAAGACGGAAGTTTTGAATTGGATCATCTGGATGTAGGTTGCCGCAGCCACTTCATCCATAGATTCAAAGTCCATATCCATTTGTTGTCCTTCACAAACCTCTAGTGCGGTCTGTGAGAATGTTTGGAGCACCTCAGGTAATACCGCTGGCGCGCATTGCGCGAGGTATTGATAGGCTTTGACCAACATGCCATCACCAGAGAGTATACCTACATTATCGTTCCATTTTTTGTGAACGGTAGTTTTACCGCGGCGCAAAGGCGCCGCATCCATAATATCATCATGAATGAGCGAGAAATTGTGGAAGAGTTCTATCGCTATGGCTTGAGGCATGGCTCTCGATGGATCGCCGTAGATACCAGCACCCATTAAACTTAAAATGGGTCGTAGACGCTTCCCACCCAGTTGCATGATGTAATGCATGGGATCGTACAACTTTGATGGCGCTGTGCCTAAGTTTAATTGGTCTACTTCAGCTTGAAAAAGGTCTTGTAAGGCGGTAAGGTGTTTCATGTTATTTGAGCAATTTCAGTAAGTACTTTCCGTACCCACTTTTAACGAGCGGTTGTGCCAATTGTTCAAGCTGCGCCGCATCAATAAACCCTTGCTCGTAGGCGATTTCTTCTATACATCCTACCTTCAAACCCTGGCGCTCTTCGATCACTTCCACAAACTGTCCAGCCTGTTGAAGACTAGCAAAAGTTCCGGTATCTAACCACGCCGTTCCACGGTCCAGCACCCCCACTTCCAGTTCACCCCATTCTAGGTAACGCTTGTTCACATCTGTAATTTCCAATTCGCCGCGCGGGCTTGGCTTCAAATTCTTAGCAATCTCTACCACTCTATTGTCGTAGAAATACAAACCAGGAACTGCATAATCACTTTTTGGTTGCTCCGGTTTTTCTTCAATGGAAAGGGCTTTCATATTCCCATCAAATTCCACTACACCGTAACGCTCAGGATCGCTTACGCGGTAAGCGAATACCATACCTCCGGAAGGATCTTTACTTTGTTGCAAGACCTGCGCCATGGAAGAACCGTAAAAAATGTTATCGCCTAGAATAAGTGCAACACTATCGTCTCCGATAAACTTTTCACCCAAGATGAATGCTTGGGCAAGGCCTTCTGGTCGCTCTTGAACGGTGTATTCAAACACGCAACCTAAACTGGATCCGTCACCCAAAAGCTTCTTAAACAACGGCGCATCATGCGGCGTAGTAATGATCAGAATCTCCCGAATGCCCGCCTGCATCAACGTACTGAGCGGGTAATAAATCATAGGCTTGTCGTAGACCGGCATCAACTGTTTGCTCACCGCAAGGGTCAGTGGATGGAGTCGTGTACCGGAGCCTCCGGCGAGTAGTATTCCTTTCATAGTGCTTATTCTTCGTCTTCGGTTCCTACCTCAGAATCATAAATATCGAGAATGTTTTCGCTTAAATCTTTCTTCGTGACCCATTTTTCCATGGACATTAAGAACGAAGGAAGGACTAATAGATTACTCAGCATGGCAACAAACAGGGTAATGGCAGTCAATAGCCCTAAACTTTGGTTGCCCGCAAAACTTGAAGTCATAAAGACAGAGAAACCGCAAAACAAAACCACTGAAGTGTAGAACATGCTGAGGCCCGTCTCAAGAATGGAGCTCTTTACCGCCCATTTGATATTCCAACCGTTTGCTTTCAACTCCTGTCTATATTTCGCAAGAAAATGCAAGCTGTCGTCCACAGAAATACCAAAGGCAATACTGAATACTAGTATGGTTGAAGGCTTCAATGGAATCCCAGCGTACCCCATAATCCCTGCTGTGATGAGCATGGGTATCAGGTTGGGAATGAGTGAAATCAAAACCATGCGTGCGCTCATGAACAACAATGCCATAATTATAGATATGGCAATGATTGCAAGCAATAAGGAGAGTATTAAATTGTTAATGAGATAGCTCGTGGAACGAATGAATTTAATCGAGGCTCCTGTGATACTGACTTGATAATTATCGCCCGGAAATATTTGAGCTACGAGTCGCTTCACTTTATCCGTCAAGACACGCATTTCTGGTGTAGTAAGGTCCGCCATTTGCACGGAGATGCGCGCTTTACGGCCGTCAGCGGTCGCCATAGAATTTGCCAATCCCGATTCGTCCTTCATGCCACGTGGCAAATACGTAAGCAACCACTGCTGCTCTGAGCGTGATGGCAGTTCGTACAGATCCGGATTACCAAACATGACACCCTGCTTTGCAAATTTCACGAAGTCAACAATACTACCAGATCGACTCAACTCTGGCATGGCATTTAAACTGTCTTGCAACTGTTCAATGCGACGGAGCGTACTTAGTCGTTCTACCCCACCCTCGCGTTTGGTATCTATAATAATGTCCAGTGGCACGACTCCTCCTACAGCGTGCTCGAAATATTTGACATCCTTGTAAATTTGCTTGTTTTTATTAAAATCTGCGGTGAGGTTACCGGCCGTTTGAATCAGCGTAACGCCATAAATGGCTGCAATTACTGCAACCCCCGTAATCCCATAAACCCATTTACGCTTGTTTTCAACTGCATCGTCAAGAAAGTCCAAAAACGAAATAAGCCAAGCAACATCAAAATGATTCAGGTGGCGTTCTTTCGGAGGACTTACATAACTGTAAATGATGGGGACAAGAACCAGCGATAAAATAAAAACGGCGAGAATACTGAGCGAACTGACTACGCCAAACTGGACTAAGTTTTCACTACTGGTAAGAATGAATGCGGCAAAACCTAATGCTGTCGTTGTATTTGTAATTAACGCGATATATCCCACCTTGCTTACTACACGTTGAATAGCCTTGATTTGTTGGCCATGCTTTTTGTATTCCTGATGGTATTTATTGATGAGGTAAATACAATTTGGAACGCCGATAACGATAATCAACGGTGCAATCAAAGAAGAGAGTAGCGTCAATCCGTAACCGAAAAGTCCCATAATTCCGTAAGCCCAGATAGCGCCTAATGCCACAATCATGATAGAAATGGCTGTCGCCCGGAAGCTTTTTAAGAAAAGGTAGAAAATAATAACAGTTACCAGCAATGTTAGTCCCACAGTGCGGTAGATTTCCTTTTCTAAAGCATTAGAATTTGCGATTCGAATCCATGGCAATCCAGACATGTGAAGGTCCCTTCCTGAATTTGCCTCCCATGCTAGAATGATGGCTTTTGCATTTTCAATTACAGGTACAATTTCTTTATTGTACAATCGATTTTCATCGATGCGCAAAACGGCCATGTACGTATCTCCTTGATATAAAATCCCCTTGTAGAATGGCCAACTTTTCACGCGAGCTTCTAGCGCAATTTCTTCTTCGCCGTTTTCAGGTAAAAATTGAAACAACGTATCTGGAGCCAATTTTTCGGTGACGCTGTCAACGTATAATCCATACGCTTCAGTCAAACTTTGTACATGCTCTACGCCATCTACTGCTTTTAAATCTGACATTAATTCGAGCCATTGCTCGAGATGCTCGCGCTGAAAGAAATCCGCATCTTCCATAGCAATAACGACGGTGTTCGATACTTGTCCGAATTCCTCTACTAATTGGTCATATTCTATGGAGACTGAGTCTGTATCCGGCATCAATTTCGCGAATTCATAGGTCATCGCGACAGAAGTACCCTGGTATGCCATAAAAGCAGTAGCCAAAGCCACGGTAACTAACCATGCCAACCTGTTGCGAAGAAGAATACGCGTCAGTACCGTCCAGAACATCAAATTACTCTTTTATAACCCAGCCCTGTTGTAGCAGCGGTTCGGCCTTTTTGTATTTCACATTGCGCTCTTCACCCGATTGCATATTCACAATGGTCACTGCATCGTTTCGTCCGTAGGTTTTACCCGTGTTCACTACCGGTGATGGCTTTGGACGCGGCTGTTGTGGCGCCCTGCCTGACGGGGTTGAAGATCCATCGGCCCCAGGGTGACTCTCTTGAAGCTTTGGTTGTTTGGGTTGTGAAGCCGGAGCTTGACGCACACTGCTAGGGTCATTAGCCGGAAGATCGCCTCGGAATAAGAAGCTTACGATTTCCTGATTCACACGAGAAACAAGCGACTTAAACAATTCGAAAGATTCAAATTTGTAAATCAATAATGGATCTTTCTGCTCATACACAGCGCCTTGTACACTTTGACGTAAATCATCCATGGCACGTAAATGCTCCTTCCATTGGTCATCAATAATGGCAATAGAAATGCCTTTCTCAATATCCGATATGAGCGATTGACCAGAAGAATTCATCACCTCGTCAAGTACCGAGGTCACCTGCAAAGCTTTGTTCCCGTCCGTAATAGGTACGAGAATTTTGTCAAAATTATTCTTAGGGTCTTCTACGACCTGCTTAAATACTGGTAATGCAGCCGTAGCTATTCGATTCCCTTTTTCGCGATAGAAGGTAGTTGCTTGACTGAACAATTCATTTGCTAAATCATCAATAGCGCCTGTATTGAATGCCTCAGTATCTAGATTAGGTTCAAAAGCAAAAGTTCTAAAGAAGTCTAATTTAAACCCTTCAAAATCTTTTGCCGGCTGGTACCCTTCTACTAGATCCGCCAAAGTATCGTACATCATATTGGCGATATCCACCTTGATACGCTGACCGCTCAAAGCATTCGCACGACGTTTGTAAATAACAGTACGCTGACTGTTCATTACATCATCATATTCTAGTAAGCGTTTACGTGTTCCGAAGTTGTTCTCTTCGACTTTCTTCTGTGCACGTTCTATGGATTTACTGACCATACTGTGCTGGATCACTTCTCCTTCCTCAAGGCCTAAACGATCCATGAGACCCGCAATACGCTCAGAGTTAAATAAGCGCATGAGTTTGTCTTCAAGCGAGACGAAGAATTGAGAAGAACCCACATCACCTTGACGTCCGGCACGTCCGCGTAACTGGCGGTCTACACGACGGCTGTCGTGACGTTCGGTACCAATAATCGCTAGACCACCTGCTGCCTTTGCTTCATCACTTAGTTTGATATCCGTACCACGACCTGCCATGTTCGTTGCAATGGTTACCATGCCAGGCTTCCCTGCTTCAGCTACCACCTCCGCTTCTTTCTGGTGCATCTTAGCGTTTAAGACTTGATGCGGTACTTTACGAATCTTCAGTGCACGACTCAAGAGTTCGGAAATTTCTACGGATGTAGTACCTACCAAAATAGGACGTCCGGCATCGCGCAGCGATGCAATCTCCTCAATTACCGCATTGTATTTCTCGCGATTGGTTTTAAAAACCATATCGTCACGATCATCACGGGCAATAGGACGATTCGTTGGAATCACCACTACTTCTAGTTCATAGATCTCCCAGAATTCGCCGGCTTCCGTCTCCGCCGTACCCGTCATCCCGGCAAGCTTATGGTACATTCGGAAGTAGTTCTGTAATGTTATGGTCGCATAGGTCTGTGTTGCGGCCTCGATTTTTACATTTTCTTTTGCTTCAATAGCCTGATGGAGACCGTCAGAATAACGACGACCTTCCATGATACGTCCCGTCTGTTCATCGACAATTTTCACCTTGTTGTCCATGATCACGTACTCCGTATCCTTTTCAAATAAAGCGTAGGCTTTGAGTAGCTGGTTTACCGTATGAATACGCTCAGATTTCACTCCATAATCGCGCATGATCACATCTTTTTTCGCCGCCTTTTCCTCTGCGCTCAGTCCTGCATCTTCCAAGGCACTGAGCTCAGCAGTAATATCGGGCATAACGAAAAAGTCTTTTGCAGTATTTTTCGAGATGAGATCGACGCCTTTACCACTCAGATCAATTTGATTGTTTTTCTCCTCAATGGTGAAATACATTTCCTCATCAATGAGTTTCATTTTCTTGCCTTGCTCTTGCATGTAATTAGCCTCCGTCTTTTGGAGCAGCGACTTCATACCGTCTTGGGACAAGAATTTAATCAACGGCTTCGATTTTGGGAGACCGCGGTAAGCCCGCAATAATTTCACGCCACCCTCTTCGGTATCGCCTTCACTGATCATTTTTTTTGCTTCGGTCAATTCTTTCTGAACCAATGCCTTTTGAGCCGTCATCAGTGCATCAACATACGATTTCAACTCATTGAACTGATGCTGATCGCCCTTGGGTGTTGGGCCGGAAATAATAAGCGGTGTTCGTGCATCGTCAATCAAGACACTATCCACCTCATCTACAATCGCAAAGTGGTGGCCGCGCGTCTGAACGCGATCTTCTTGACGGCGCGCCATGTTATCGCGCAAATAGTCGAAACCAAACTCATTATTTGTACCGTAAGTGATATCGCTGTAATACGCTGCACGACGCTCTTCAGAATTCGAAGGGTGTTTGTCAATACAATCGATGGTCAACCCGTGGAAATTAAATACCGGAGCCATCCATTCGCTATCGCGTTTCGCTAGGTAGTCGTTTACCGTAACCACGTGTACCCCACGCTGCGGAAGTGCGTTCAAATAAACGGGTAAGGTGGCAACTAAAGTTTTTCCTTCACCAGTAGCCATCTCCGCAATCTTTCCTTGATGTAAGACCGTTCCACCAATCAACTGGACATCATAGTGTACCATGTTCCAGGTAATATCTCCACCTGCAGCCTTCCACGAATTTGAATAAATTACTTCATCCCCTTCTAGGGTAATATGAGCGTGTGTTTTTGCCAATTCTCGGTCCAATGCTGTCGCAGTGGCACGAACATCACCCGCATTAAAACGTCGGGCCGTCTCGCGCATCACACCAAAAGCTTCTGGATGTATAGCGCTCAACACACCTTCAATCAATTCAAGTTCTTGTACGTCTAACGCTTCTATATCTTCGTACAACGGTTCGCGAGCATCGTAATCCTGTGTAGCGTCAATCTGCGCATAGAGTGCATCCTTCGCTGCTTTTGTTTCAGCCGTCACTTCCGCGATGTTCGCTTTAAACGCAACCGTGCGTTCACGCAACTGATCATTGCTCATTGTCTTGAGCGCTGCATTGAATGCATTTACAGATTCTACGTGAGGCTGTAATTTTTTAAGATCGCGGTCACTTTTAGATCCCACGAGTTTGGATATGAGTTTCAGCATGAGGCTGTCAGATTCTTATAAATAGTCTACAAAAATAATAGGTTGTACCCGAAGGGTAGACTTTTATGACTGCTAAAAAAGGGCCAATTCGAAACTTTCCGGCAAAAATGGACACATTGGCAGGGTGAAAATCCCTAAAAACGAAGGTTTAGGGCATAAAAAAAGGGGAATTTGGAAGGATTTTCAGGTGCTAAAAATCGGCTCAGTAACACCTTGAAAACTCTGCCAAATAGCCCCTAGAACCTATCACAGAAGCATGAAAAGAAAGAACCACCAATCTTCACATACAGGGACAAATATATAACAAATTGTACTAAGTGTACAAATAACACTAAGTTTTCTTTGAACCTGTTGCCATTTCATGAAGGGCTTCCCATGTGCATTCCCTATTTTTGCAGACTTAATAAAGAAGTGATATGGCCGATTCAAGCAAGATCTCAACCTCAACCGCCCCAAAACCAGTGGGTTTGTACCCACACGCCAGAAAAGTTGGCAACTTGTTGTTCCTCTCAGGAGTAGGTCCTAGAACGGCGGGAAGCGATGCGAATGATAGCGGGGTTCCAGGATTGGAATTGGATCATAACGGCAATTTTAAAGCTTTTGATTTTGAAGCACAGGTCCACAGCGTTTTTGCAAACGTGAAGGCCATTTTGGAGGCGAGCGGTTCTTCTTGGGAGGAATTGGTCGACGTACAGGTCTTTCTAGTGGATATGAAGCGTGATTTTCACACGTTCAATCGCATCTATGCTGAATACTTTAAAGAGAACCAACCGTGCCGCACTACGGTGGAAATCAATAGCCTACCCACTCCCATTGCCATAGAACTCAAGTGTATCGCTACTGTAGAATAACCTCATGAGCACATTTCCAGAATACGCCAACCTCGACCTTGCAGGCATCCACAAAGCTGTTTTAGCAAAATGGAAGCAATCGCATTTATTTGAACAAACGCTCGCTGCACGAAAGGATGCAGAGCCTTGGATTTTCTTTGAAGGTCCTCCAAGCGCGAACGGACTTCCAGGTATCCACCACGTCATGGGGCGCTCCTTAAAAGATGTTTTTTGTCGCTACAAGACTCAAAAAGGCTACCTCGTAGACCGCAAAGCGGGATGGGATACTCACGGTTTGCCGGTAGAATTGGGTGTCGAGAAAGAATTGGGCATTACTAAAGAGGACATAGGAAAGTCCATCACTGTTGAAGAATACAACGATGCGTGCCGTACTGCAGTCATGCGTTACACCGGTATTTGGAAAGACTTGACTGACCAAATGGGCTATTGGGTAGATATGGATAAACCCTATGTTACCTATGAGCCAAAGTACATGGAAAGTGTGTGGTGGCTGCTCTCGCAACTTTACAAAAAGGGCTTGATTTACAAGGGCTATACCATTCAACCATACTCACCAAAGGCGGGTACGGGACTAAGTTCACACGAGCTGAATCAGCCGGGCTGTTACCAGGATGTCAAAGACAACACCGTCGTGGCCCAATTCAAAATGATAAATAACGGGCAAAGCGAAGCGCTCTTCGGCGCAGCGACCGTGCACTTCCTCGCCTGGACTACCACGCCGTGGACCTTGCCTTCGAATACAGCCTTAACCGTAGGACCTAAAATAGAATACAGTTTAGTTCACACGTTTAACCAATACACACACGAACCGGTAAGCATTATTGCTGCCACGCCACTTCTTGGTAAACTCTTTGGTAAAAAATTCGTAGAAGGTGATACGGCCACCTACGAAGCAGGTGCAAAAAAGATTCCGTACCAGATCGAGAAAACCGTTACGGGTACAGATTTAGTTGGCTTAAAGTACGAGCAACTCATGCCGTACGCCCTGCCTAATGAACGCCCGGAAGACGCCTTCCTTGTGATCCCTGGAGATTTTGTTACTACAGAAGACGGTACGGGTATCGTTCACACAGCGCCCACCTTTGGTGCAGACGATGCTAAAGTTGCTGCCGATGCAGGTGTACCTCCTTTATTGGTGAAAGACGAGCAAGGGAATCTCGTACCGTTGGTGGATTTAAGAGGGAAGTTCCGCTCTGAATTGGCCGATCCTGTGTTTGGCTTCGGAGAAGAATACATTAAAGCAGAGTACCTCACCGACGAGGAGAAAGCAGAGGAATTGGTAAAGCAACAAGCCTTATTGAAGCACATCATTCCTGAGCTCAAAGCCTACCTCAGCGTAGATGAGCGCATTGCACTGAAATTAAAAATCGAAAACAAAGCGTTCAAGATTGAGAAGTACGAACACAGTTATCCGCACTGTTGGCGTACAGATAAACCCGTCTTGTACTATCCATTAGACAGCTGGTTTATCAAATCCACTGAGAAAAAGGACCAAATGATTGCGTTGAACAAGACCATCAATTGGAAACCGGCTTCGACGGGTACGGGACGTTTTGGAAATTGGTTGGAAAACCTCAACGATTGGAACCTGAGTCGTTCGCGCTTTTGGGGAATTCCATTGCCGATCTGGAGCACGGAGGAAGGCGACGAACACATTTGTATTGAGAGCGCGGCCCAATTAAAAGAAGAAATTGAAAAAGCGATTGCAGCCGGTCTCATGGACACGAATCCAATGGGTGATTTTGACCCAACGGACATGAGCGACGATAACTACGCTAAAATAGATTTGCACCGTCATATCATGGATACCGTTGTACTGGTGAGCCCCTCAGGCAAAGGCATGAAACGTGAAAGTGACCTGATCGACGTCTGGTTTGATAGTGGATCGATGCCCTATGCACAATGGCATTACCCCTTTGAAAACAAAGAAAAGGTAGAAGATGGAGGTGCATTTCCCGCAAACTTCATTGCAGAAGGAGTCGATCAAACGCGCGGCTGGTTCTTTACCCTTCACGCCATTTCATCCATGGTATTCGACAGTGTCGCGTATAAAAATGTCATCTCCAACGGTCTCGTACTGGACAAGAATGGAATGAAGATGTCAAAACGTTTAGGCAACGCCGTAGACCCGTTCACCACGATGGACGAATATGGAGCGGACGCACTACGCTGGTATTTATTAACGAACGCTGCCCCTTGGGATAATTTGCGCTTTGATATGGAAGGATTGCAAGAGGTCCGTCGAAAATTCTTCGGCACCTTGCACAACACCTACGCCTTCTTTGCCTTGTACGCGAATGTGGACGGTTTCCGCTATGAAGAAGCGGACATTCCTCTGCACGAGCGTCCAGAAATGGACCAGTGGATTTTATCTGAACTTCACAGTCTTATTGCCAAAGTGGAGGACGGTATGGAAGCATTTGAACCTACCAGAGCATTCCGACCCATTCAAGAATTTACAACGGAAAAACTTTCGAATTGGTACGTGCGCTTAGGCCGCCGCCGTTTTTGGAAAGGCGCATACGAAGCAGATAAAATCAGCGCTTATCAAACGCTTTGGACGTGTTTAGAAACGTTGAGTAGACTCATGGCCCCGCTCGCTCCCTTCTATGCAGACCAATTGTACACGGACCTCCATAAAGGAATTGCCAAAACCGGCGAAACCAGCGTGCACCTTACAGACTTCCCTACGGTAAATGCGCACGCTGTAAATGCGCCTTTAGAGAAGAAAATTAATCTTGCACGCCAGTTAACTTCCATGGTGCTTTCGATCCGCAAGAAAGAGAACCTAAAAGTTCGACAGCCACTTGCGCGTGTTTTAGTACCTGCGCTAAACGAAGGTGATAGAGAATTGCTCGAAAGCATTCAATCCATTTTGTTGGCAGAGGTGAATGTAAAAGCGCTTGAAGTCATCACACCTGATGCCGGTGTCTTTGTGAAAAAGGTCAAACCGAATTTTAAAGCATTAGGTCCGAAAGTAGGACGCCACATGAAAGCGGTAAAGACCTATTTTCAAGCTATGGACAGTGCGGCTGTTGATGCCTTTGAGAACCGGGGTTTTGTGGAATTCGAAGATCAAGGCCAAACAGTGCGTGTTGATTTGATTGATGCAGAAGTGGTGACGGAAGATATTCCTGGAATGCTCGTAGCTACTAGTGACGGTTTGACTGTTGCCCTTGATGCAACGTTAACTGATGCTCTACGCAATGAAGGCTTAGCGCGTGAAATGGTCAATCGCCTGCAAAACTTGAGAAAATCCAGCGGTTTAGATGTAGTCGATAGAATTGATGTACAGATAGAAGGGTCCGATTCGCTAGAATTAGGCATTACACCCTTTATAGCGTACATTAAAGACGAGGTACTCGCAGATACCATCAGCTTTGATCTTAATACGGGTGAAACTGTTGAAATTGAGGGTGAAAAAATTAATGTTTCTATTTTCAAGAAATAGTTTATTTTCGAGGCCTTCCTAGACCTAGAAAGCCTAACCCTTTAAACATAAGAAACTATGGCTGAAGAGAATAAAAGTAAATACAGTGATGCTGAACTTGCAGAGTTCAAAGTCATCATTCAGAAGAAAATAGAAAAAGCTGAGCAGGATTTAGACCTGTTGCGCGAGCAATTTGCGAACGATAAGAACAACGGCACAGACGATACTTCACCGCAGTTCAAATCCTTTGAGGAAGGTTCTTCAGTAATGAGTAAGGAGCGTAATTCGCAACTAGCCACTCGTCAAGAAAAGTTCATTCGTGATCTGAAAAATGCTTTAATCCGTATCGAAAACAAAACCTACGGCGTTTGTCGCGTAACAGGTAAGTTGATTGATGCCGAACGATTAAAATTGGTTCCACATGCTACTTTAAGCATGGAAGCGAAACTAAACCAGCGTTGAGAAAAGCACTACTCATAGTTTTAGGGGTGCTCTTTGTAGATCAAGCCACGAAGTTGTGGGTTAAATCGACGATGTATTTAGGCCAAAGCCATGAAATCACTTCCTGGTTTTACATTCATTTTACAGAAAATCCTGGAATGGCCTTCGGGCTTGAATGGGGTGGTGTAGCCGGTAAACTGGCACTTACCATTTTTCGAATAGCTGCAATTGGCGGCATTATATGGTGGTTGCGTAACACTATAAAATCCGGAGCGACCAGTGTTACAACGTGGGGCATTAGTCTCATTCTTGCCGGGGCAATAGGCAATGTCTTAGACTCCTTGTATTACGGTGTTATTTTCTCCGAATCCATAGGCAAAGTAGCGACTTTTCTACCCGAAGCTGGTGGTTATTCACCAATGCTCCAAGGACGCGTAGTAGATATGCTCTACTTCCCGATATACGCGGGTGAGTTGCCAGAATGGCTCCCGATCTGGGGCGGCCAATTTTTTACTTTCTTCCGTCCCATCTTCAACATAGCAGATGTCTCCATTTCTACAGGGGTGGGTCTACTTTTTGTTTTTCAACGTAGCGTTTTTAAATAATAATGCAAAGAACTGAGGTACGCTTCGGTGATACATTGCTGCGCTTAAATGGCGATGGCTCTGCCTATATGCCGGAATACAATTCCCTACTGATTGCTGATGTTCATTTAGGAAAATCGGGGGTTTTTAGGAAAGCGGGTATTCCTGCGCCGCAAGGTCTGCACGAGAAGAATATAGACCAATTGACACGCGCCTTTGCCGCGCATCCAGCCGCTACAGTCGTCTTCTTAGGCGATGTTTTTCATGGTCTTCAAAACAAAGAAACGCGCTCGCTTCAATCCGTATTAGATGCACATCCGGCGCACACCTTCATCTTAGTTAAAGGCAATCACGATTTTGACCTTCCCGAATGGAAGCAACTTACGGTGGTGGATCAATGGCGAGTGGGGCCGCTTGTTTGTTTGCACGAGCCGCCGGGTTCAGATTTTGATACGGATACGCCGTTCACGGTGGCGGCCGCTCAGCAAAGCTTCCCAAGCCTCGCTAAAGATGTTTTTCTGGTCTGCGGCCATTTACATCCTGGCGTTGCTTTGCGCGGAAAAGGACGCACGCGTGTTAGAATAAAGGCCTTTTATTCGAACCAGTGGCTCTGCGTTTTACCCGCGTTCGGCACATTTACTGGCCAACATCCCCTTAAAGTACCAGGAACGTACTACGGAATAGTGGATGGGACAATCATAAATTTGAAGGAATAGCCTAATTCTAGTCTATTTTAACCCTCTTTTAACGGCTGAATTTCGCAGCTTTTTATTCTTTTGAACAGCATTAAAAAACACAACCTATGGAAGGTGCACCAGATATAGTAGCATTAAACGAAGAGATTAAAAATGAGAGCGCATTTATCGATCTCATTCAAAGTGAATTACGCAAGGTTATAGTAGGACAAAACGGCATGGTAGAAGGGCTGCTCATTGGGCTGCTCGCTAACGGACACATCCTCTTAGAGGGAGTTCCCGGGCTGGCCAAAACCCTCGCGATTAACAGTTTGAGCAAGACCTTGGGCGGAAGTTTTTCAAGGGTACAGTTTACTCCAGACTTGCTCCCATCGGATGTCATCGGCACGCAGATCTACAACATGAGGGAACATGCGTTCGAAACCAAGCAAGGGCCTATTTTCAGCAATTTTGTCTTAGCAGATGAGATCAATCGTGCGCCTGCGAAGGTGCAAAGCGCCCTGCTTGAAGCGATGCAAGAGCGCCAGGTCACCATAGGAGAAGAAAGTTACCCGCTGCCGAAGCCGTTTCTCGTAATGGCTACACAGAATCCTGTGGAGCAAGAAGGCACGTATCCACTGCCGGAAGCGCAAATGGACCGATTCCTTTTAAAAGTAACGCTGGGCTACCCAACGAAAAGCGATGAGCTCAACATCATGCGCAAGCAAATGAGCGGTGCACTCGAAGAGCTCAATGCCGTGGTAAGTTTAGAGCAGATCGTCCGTGCGCGCGGCTTTATTGAGCGGATCTACATGGATGAAAAAATTGAAAACTACATTCTCGATATTGTCTTCGCTACCCGCGAACCGCAGAATTACCAGCTCGGGACCTTGCGCAACAAGATCAGCTTTGGCGCTTCACCGCGCGGCTCTATTGCACTGGCAAAAGCTGCAAAATGTCATGCCTTTTTGCGTCACAGAGGTTTTGTAACGCCGGATGATGTTCGCGCAGTGGCTCCAGCGGTTTTGCGTCATAGAATTGGTCTTACCTACGAGGCGGAAGCAGAAGAGCTGAGCACTGAAAATATCGTGACTGAAATCTTAAACACCTTAATGGTTCCTTAATTCGGTGGATGCTGTAACACTCTTGCAAAAAGTTCGGCGCATTGAAATAAAGACGCGCCGATTGAGCGACCAGCTCTTTTCAGGTGAATACCAAAGTTCATTTAAAGGACGCGGTATGAGCTTTGCAGAAGTGCGCCCTTACCAAAGCGGTGATGATGTGCGCAGCATTGATTGGAACGTGACCGCTCGCAAACGGAGTCCGTACATCAAAGTGTTTGAAGAAGAGCGCGAATTGACACTCTTCCTAGTCATTGATATTAGCGGTTCTACCAATTTCGGTACCGAAGAGCGCTCGAAACGCGATATGATCACGGAGATCGCAGCGACCTTGGCCTTTAGCGCGATGGGCAACAACGATAAAATTGGACTCATCTTATTCAGTGGGAAAGTAGAGAAAGTCATCCCGCCGAAGAAAGGAAAGCTCCACGTCATGCGCATTATTAAAAGCATTCTGGAAACTGAAGCCACCGCCCAAGGAACGGATGTAGAGGGTGCCTTGGCACACCTGTTAAAGGTGCAAAAAAGACACAGTATCGTTTTTGTGTTGAGTGATTATCTGGACAGTGCACCCGACCGCAATTTTAAAATTGCCGCAAAGCGCTTTGATTTGTGCGCCATAAATACCTTCAACGCGAAAGAGGTGGCGCTGCCAAAAATTGGATTAGTTCCACTGGCCGATTCCGAAACAGGAGCGGTGCAATGGGTACGTTCGGGCGGGCGTAAATTCCGCGAAGCACTTGCCCAAAGGCACACAAACTACAGTCAATTCCTTAAGAACTTCACACGCAGTGCCGGCGCCGGCTATATCTCACTGGATGATCGTCAAGATTTCGTTCCACCATTGCTCCAATTTTTAAAGAATAAAGCGCGATGAAAAAACTGCTAACTGTGCTTTTGGGTATCCTTTGGATGGGGGTTGCCATTGGGCAAGAAAATGCGGTAATCGATACGACCGTGTTCAATGCACATATCGATACGAATGCGCAAATTGTGGGAGGCGCCATCACGCAAGAAGTAGCTTGGCTAGCCGATGCTGATTTAGAACTCTTGCCTACTGATAGTACTAGCGCGTTTCTGCTGGTTTCCGCGACTACCGACTCCACAGCGCTCACACGCAGCGCGACGTTTACCTATTTAGTGCTAGATACAGGTGCTTTGGTAATGCCCGTGCTTTCCGCCGTAAGCTCAATTGGCATCTATACCGTCATTCCTGATACGGTTCAATCCCGATTCTTACCCGCAGAAGAAGGCGTAGATAACGCAGCGGCGCGTCCACTTGCGGATGTGCCATTTAATTTCGTTTGGTGGCTTGAAGCCTATTGGCACTGGATCGCCTTAGGAGGTGCACTTTTATTGATCGGTTACCTGGTTTGGCGCTATGCGAAAAAGCAACAAGATGCTCCCACAGTTGCCCCGGAACCAGAGCGCGACTACTACAAAGAAGCAATGGATGCCATTGCCGCCCTTCGTGCAGAGGCCTTGTGGGAACGCGATATGAAAGGGTTTTATGTCGCCTTAGGCGATGTGGTGCGTACGTATTTAACCCACCGCACTGGACTGCCTCTATCGGAGCAAACAACGTCTGAAAGTGTGCGTATGCTCTACCAGAAATGGACTGCGGCGCAAATCGAATCCTACCAATTCATCCTCACACGAGCGGACTATGTGAAGTTCGCTAAGGGAAGCTGGGACGTCGCAGTACACCGCGATTGTTTAGATAAGGCAACTGCACTTATAACAGACTTTAAACCAGAGCAAGATGTTTAATTGGGATTTTGCACAGCCGCTTTGGCTCATCGGCCTACTGGTCATCCCTCTAGGTTGGACGGGCATTTATCTGCGGCGTAAACGTCGTTTTAACTCCTACACTTTCAGCTCAAACCAGCAGTTGCCGAGCAGCTCCTTAGGTAGTATTCGTGCTGCGAGCGGCGGATTGAGCTGGTTGGCACTGGCTTTTGTATTTACCGCATTGGCGCGTCCGCAGAGCA
This sequence comes from Schleiferiaceae bacterium, assembly GCA_028357285.1. Taxonomy (GTDB): domain Bacteria; phylum Bacteroidota; class Bacteroidia; order Flavobacteriales; family Schleiferiaceae; genus UBA10364. Next base: position 39,996 of record JAOMWM010000002.1, read on the forward strand.
GTCAAATGTTCCAACAGCCGAGCCAAAATTTAGGAATAGATCTTATGATGGCGCTTGATATCAGTACCTCCATGTTGGCGCGCGATCTAAAGCCTAATCGACTAGAAGCGCTGAAGGAAGTGGCAACAGATTTTGTAGCGCAGCGGGCCATGGACCGCCTAGGCCTAGTGATTTACGCTGGAGAAGCATACAGTCCCGTGCCACTGACCACTGATCAAAGTCTACTAAGTCAGCAAATCAGTGCGCTTCATCACGAAATGCTCGAAGGGGGCACGGCCATCGGGATGGGATTGAGTACCGCTGTGAATCGATTGGTTGAAAGCACTGCCAAGAGTAAGGTCATTATTTTACTCACTGACGGTGAAAATAATGGCGGTATGGTGGATCCTGTGCAGGCCGCTGAATTGGCTGCCAGTCTAGATATCAAAGTGTACACTATAGGACTTGGCACGAATGGAATGGCCTCTACCCCTGTAATGAAGGACCCTAGGGGAAATCTCATTTACCAGCCCAGACCGGTTACTATCGATGAGGAATTGCTCCAACGCATTGCAAGCATCACCGGAGGGCAGTACTTCCGCGCCACGGATAATGAAAGTTTAGTACAGATTTACGAGAGCATTGACCAATTAGAAAAAAGCGAAATCGAAGGCTTTGAATTTTACCGTTACACGGAACATTTTTCCATCTTCCTTTATCTCGCACTCGCCTGTATCGGGCTTGAGTTGCTGCTGAACTTCGTCCTCTTAAAAACCGCCTTCTAATGGATTTTAAATGGCAACATACCGAATGGCTTTACGCGGCACCACTCTTGCTTCTGGCAATTGTAGTTTCAGCTGTATTGTTTCAGCGTTGGCGTCAAAAAGCTTGGCAAATTCTGGGTATTAATGAACGCTCCGAGCGCACCGTAGCTGCGCTGAGTGCTGCGCGTTTGTATACTCGCTATACGCTGTTAGCATTGGCCGTGGCCTTCCTATGTCTGAGTTTAGCGAATCTTCAGATGAGCGGGCAAACTGCCGAAGTTAAAAGACAAGGAGCTGATGTTGTTTTCGCGCTTGACGTGAGTCGCTCCATGCTCGCAGAAGATCTTACCCCTTCGCGTTTGGAAAAGGCGAAACTCCTTATTTCTCGAACGGTGGACCAATTAGGCGGCGACCGTGTCGGCATCATCGCCTATGCCGGAAGTGCCTACCCTGCCCTACCCATAACCACAGATTACGCCGCTGCAAAAATGGCATTACGCGCTGCAAGCCCGGATGCCGTGCCTTCACAAGGAACGAATCTTGCAGCCGCCCTGGACTACGCTACCGAATACTTCAATCCAGCTTCTCCCGCAGGACGCTTCATCATCGTACTTACCGACGGAGAAGATCACGAAGATTTGGCTGCGGGAAGTGCGGACCCCGCACTATCTGTTCAAACCATGCTTGTCGGCCTAGGCACCACCTCCGGCGGACCCATCCCAATGCGCCGCACTTCCCGCGGAACCACCTACAAAAAAGACAACAACGGTGAAGTAGTCATTACCAAACGTGATTACGAAAAACTCAATAGCATTGGACGTTCGCTGGATGCAACGGTTATAGATGGAAATAATACCGATCCTGCATTGAACGCCATACAAGGCTTTATTTCAGGTGGCGACAAAGCCGACATCAATGAAGAAATTGCAATAAATTATGAGAGCCAATTCCAGTGGTTCCTCTTCCCAGCACTCTTCTTTTTAGCACTGTACCTCCTGCTTCCGGCTCATACAGGCAGAAAAGTGAAAGGAACGTGGGTAATTTTTCTCTTATTCGTTTCCCACCCGGCCCTGCATGCACAAGAAGTGGACAGTCTTGCGGTTACTGTCACCGAAGACTGGACCAGACACGACTATGGAAAACGCATACGAGAGGGGAATGAAAAGTTTGAAAAAGGCGATTTAAACGGTGCAGCGCAAGCTTTCTCAGAAGCTGCTACGGCAGAGCCCGATGCTTTCGAACCATTGTATAATTTAGGCAGTACATTAATGGCGGCAGGCGAAGCGGAACAGGCGGCAAGTGTTTTGTTAAAATCGGCCCAAAACACAGAGGATCCATTGGTACAAAGCGACGCATTATATAACGCCGGAATTGCCTTTATGGCCGCGGAAAAATATAAAGAAGCAGTTGGTGCATTTGCAGAAAGCCTCCGGAAAAACCCTTCCCAAACAGATGCTATTTACAACCTTAACCGTGCTTTAGAACAACTGAAAAGACAACAGCAAAACGAAGAAAATCAGGAGCAGCAGGACGATCAACAGGACAAAGAAAACCAGGAGAAGGACGAGAAAGAAGAGCCTAAAAACGACCAAGACGAGCCGCAGAAGGAAAATCCTGAGGACGACGAAAGTAAAAAAGACGAACCGCAAGACGACCAGCAGGGAGAAAACGACCAGGGGGATGAGCAGCAGGACGAGCAACAAAACGAGAAAGGTAAACCTCAGGATGAAGACGGTGAGGAAGAAGAGAATTCGCCGAAAGAGGGCGGTGAGGCACAGGCAAAGATGACGCCGGAACAGATAAAAGGATTGCTCGAGGCAGTGCAGCGCGCTGAAGAGAAAACAGCAGAAAAAATGACCGCTAAAAAAGCGAAAGGAAAGAAAAAGAGTGGAGAGAAAGATTGGTAAATACCATTGGCTTTGGGCCTTTATACTGCTAGCGACAGGTCTAGTAGCGCAGGAGGTGCAGCTAACTGCACGGAGTTCTCGAACTTCCGTAGGCCTTGACGAGCCCTTCCGAGTAACCTTCAGCAGTAATGCACGTGGTGGCGAGCTTACTCCACCGAATTTTAAGCACTTTATCGTGGTCAGCGGACCTTACAGCTCAAAGCAGACCCAAATCATTAACGGTTCCATGAGTTTCTCTCGGGAACTGACCTACCAACTCGTTGCACAAGAAGAAGGAACTTTTACCATAGGTCCCGCAACTTTTGAATCAAAAGGCAAACGGTTCGAGAGCAATCAGTTAAAGATTCAGGTCAAAGCGGGTGTGAAGCGCGAAAGCGCAACATCTAAGGCAAAAACTGTCGGCTTCGAGGTAGATATTTTGAGCTCCAAAAAAGAGGTGTTTGTTGGAGAGCCTGTAGTTTTATTATTCACTGCCACACTCTTCGACCAAGTACGGGATTTAAATATGCTCCAGACACCCAATTTTGAGAATGTTCTTCAGCAACAGTTAGACTTTGAACAGCAGTCCAGAAGAGAACGTATAGGCTCAAAAATTGCAACGATATTAGACTTTGATAAACGATTAATCATCCCCAATAAACCAGGAACATTAGGCGGCCAAGAACTAAAAATCACTGGTGCAGTTCAAAAACCCACAGGGCGTCGAGACTTTTTTAATATGCCTTTGATGCGGTGGGAACAAGAAGTGGCAACCGCGAAAATTCCAGCGGTTGAAATCAAACCACTCCCAGCACCTCAACCCGAAGGATTTTCAGGTGCCGTGGGGGAATTGAAATTGGTTCGAGAATTGAGCCGCACTTCCGTAAATGGCAATGAATCCATTACCCTAAAACTACGCATCGAAGGATCAGGTAATTTCAACACGATCAGCGTTCCAGATTTGATACCGCCGCAAGGATTCGACTTGTACGATCCCAAATTCAATGAGAAGATTCGCTACAGTGAGCGCGGCGTTCGCGGTTATAAGGAATATGAATATTTATTGGTGCCTCAATTCAAGGGTCAATTCATTCTGCCACAGATGCAATGGACCTATTTTGACGTTAAGAAAGGTGACTATGAAACTATTACGCTCGAGGAAACTACACTCACTGTAACCGGAATTGGATTAAAAGAGGCTGCAACCGATGACAACGGTACCATACCGAAAGTACAACGCGAGGTAAGTAATATTGATAGCGACATACGATACTTACAAGAAGTGGACGAAAAAACCAGGCGTGGGGAGCAACCTTTGCTCTGGGTTTGGGCGGTTTTAGGATTGGTGCTTTTGGGATGGCTACTGCAGCTCGTTTCCCTTAATACACGCACAAAGTCACCGGAAGCCGAACGTGCAGCTGTGAAAAACGCAATCAATACTGCATGGAAAACGAACGAGCCGGATGCCGTTGGTAAAATGCTCAATGCCCTAGAGGTAGAATTAGTGCGCAAGGGCATCGCCAAAGAAAACATTAGTCTGTTCACGTTAAACGAAGTCCTCGGAGCCGTACTCGGGACTCAAGTAAATACCCTGATTGAAAAGTTACAATTGGCCCTTTACGCACCGAGTGCAAAAGGCTCAAACGAAGAATGGTTAAACGAATTTAACGCACTATGGGAGCAACTGTAATTTCGCTAAGCGATAGTGCCAGCACTTTATATGCGGACGGTCAGTTTGAATCGGCACGCACACTTTTTGAATCTTTAGCCGTAAAAGGTACTTCCGATCCGGCGTTGTACTATAATATCGGCAACTGCTGCACGCGTCTGGGTCAATTCGGAGAGGCACGTCTTTGGTTTGAACGGTCGCTATTATTAGACCCTAGTAATGAGGAGACACTTCACAATCTAGAATGGCTCAATACCCGACTTACAGACTCGCTACCACCACCAAACGATGCGCTATTGCATTGGATTGGCCATCAATTAAGAGCCATTCTTGCTCCTGAACATTGGGGCTTATTCGCTGGAGTCCTTTTAGTAGGAGCATTATCATTGCTTTTACTCCGTAAATTTAAAAGACCTGCATTGAGCTGGCGTTTGCCGCTCACCCTAAGTAGTATAGGCTTAGTACTGCTGCTCGCTGCACAAATAAGTATACCGCAGAGCGATAAAGTTGTTGTGGTCAGCAACAACAGTTATGGCTACAGTGCACCCGATGCCAATGGTAAAAGAATAGTGCTTTTAAGTGAGGGCAGTGCGGGTCGTTTAGTAAGAGCTTCGGAAGGGTGGTTCTATATCGCACTTGGCGACGGTCGTCAAGCGTGGTTTTCATCCGATCACTGGTGCCGCGTAATTCCCATTAATCCTCGTTAAATAAGTTTAGGCAACCAGCTACGCAGTGGTGTCGTAATACCCATGACTTCCTGGTACGAATGAGGAAAAGCGCGCACCACTTGCTTTGATTCATTCCACTGTAAATGCGAGCGGTCACCAGAAGCATACACTGCAAAAAGATGTTTGACACTTTTGTTAATTGCTTCCGCCTGCTTCAAAGTACAATGCTGAAAACCAGGTATTTTTTGAATATTTTTAGACGCAATCGCTTCTTCTAAGGTGCGCTGCTCGTCTAAGGGGGCTCTCCAAAAGGGGAAATAGAAAGGGTACCCGTGCAACAGGTTGTTGAATATTTTTTCTTCCATGATAAGGTAACTAGGTTGGTTTGGACCTTTAAGATACCGAATTTTATGGTTGAAAATCAGACACTTATAAAAATAGTATCAATCGAAACAAGCCGAAGAAGTTGGAATGTTACCCTTTCATTCAATCTTACCGCAATAATCTACGGTTACTCTGCTTCGTGGTGGTTGAATCCCTGGGCTTTTAGACCAATAACTTTATCGTCTCGAGTAATGAGGTTTGCACCACTACCATCTTTGACATAACCGATGACCGTTAGGTTGGGATTCGTCTTGACCTTATCGTGATCTTCGATCGGTACTGTAAAGAGTAGCTCATAGTCTTCTCCTCCGTTCAAAGCAACCGTCGTCGTATTTAGATTAAACTCTTCACAAAGAGCGTATATGGATGGATCGATAGGGATTTTACTCTCGTACAGATTGTATTGCATCTGTCCGGTGTTAGCAAGGTGTAAGGTTTCTGAGCTAAGACCGTCAGAAATATCAATCATCGAAGTCGGCTGAATGTCCAATGCCTTAAGGATTTCGACGACATCCTTACGTGCCTCTGGTTTCAACTGACGTTCCAAAATATATTCGTGTCCGCCCAGTTCCGGCTGCATGTCTGGGTTCTCCAAATACACCTGCTTTTCACGCTCTAAGATTTGAAGCCCCATATAAGCACCGCCTAAATCGCCGCTAACGACAATAAGATCGTTGTCTTTTGCCCCGCTTCGTTTCGCAACGCGCTCTTTTTCAACGCGACCAACGACCGTAACTGAAATCATCAGTCCAGATTTTGACGCCGTAGTATCACCTCCTACTAAATCAACATTATAACGTTCACAAGCCAAATGAATACCCTCGTAGATCTCTTCTAGAGCCTCTACTGGAAATCGATTTGAAACGGCTAAGCCAACTGTGATGTGTTCTGGCGTTCCATTCATCGCATAAATATCGCTGAGGTTAACAATCACGCTTTTATAGCCTAAATGTTTTAACGGCATATAGCTCAAATCAAAGTGAACTCCTTCCACCAGAAGATCGGTAGAAATCGCCTGGTAGTGCGTACCTACGTCTATAAGTGCGGCATCATCTCCCACTCCTAATGCGGTATGGGTGTGTTTCAATTTAGTGGCTTGCGTTAAATGACCTATGAGGCCAAACTCGCCCAAATCACTGATGGGCGTGCGCTGTGGGTTTTTTGAATCGAACATGTAGCAAAGTTATTGTGTTCATTGGTGAGAACACAAGAAAAAAGCCGCGTATTACGTAACTTTGTCGCGCATCTTTAGAATGTTTCTAAATAATATGGTAAAAGTATCAGATACTGCGAAGTCTAAACTTGCTGCACTCATGCAGGAGGAAGGCAAGCAATTAGAAAAGACCTACATCAGTGTAGGCGTGGAAAGTGGCGGATGTTCCGGACTGTCTTATAAAATGGATTTTACCCCGGAAATGCCCGAAAATGCGGAACTCTATGAGGACAACGGCGTTAAGGTCGTAGTCGAGAAAAAATCACTCCTTTATCTCATTGGTACCACTTTAGAATATAGTGGTGGCCTCAATGGAAATGGATTCAATTTTAATAACCCCAATGCGACACGCACCTGCGGGTGTGGAGAAAGCTTCGCCGTTTAACCCCCCTATATATGAGCGACGAAATCCTAGATGAAATCACCGCATCCGACTACAAGTACGGGTTCACCACAGATATCGAAAGCGATACCGTGCCCCCTGGGCTAAACGAGGATGTCATACGATTGATCAGTGAAAAGAAAAACGAACCCCAATGGATGTTGGATTGGCGTTTAGACGCCTACAAGACATGGTTGGCGATGGTAGAGCCTGAATGGCACAACGTTACTTACACTAAACCGGATTTTCAGGCGGTTTCTTACTACAGTGCACCAAAGCAAAAGAAAGAATTAGACAGTCTTGATGAAGTAGATCCTGAATTATTACGAACCTTCGAACGTTTAGGGATTAGCCTTGACGAGCAAAAGCGTTTATCTGGCGTTGCCATGGATGTTGTTGTAGATTCAGTTTCTGTTGCTACCACTTTTAAGAAAACGCTTGCTGAAAAAGGCATCATTTTCTGTTCCATGAGTGAAGCCATTCAAGAACACTCGGAGCTCGTGCGTAAGCACCTTGGAACTGTAATACCGAAGCGCGACAACTTTTATGCTGCGCTGAATAGCGCAGTCTTTACCGACGGTTCGTTCTGTTATATCCCGAAAGGAGTGCGTTGTCCTATGGAGTTGAGCACCTATTTCCGTATTAACGAGGCCAACACGGGCCAATTCGAGCGTACCCTAGTCATTGCTGACGAAGGCTCTTACGTGAGTTACCTTGAGGGATGTACTGCACCTTCGCGCGATGAGAACCAATTGCACGCAGCAGTAGTCGAGCTCGTTGCAATGGATAATGCAGAAATTAAATACAGTACCGTTCAAAACTGGTACCCGGGCGATGCAGAAGGAAAAGGCGGTGTCTTCAACTTCGTGACGAAAAGGGGTATTTGCGAGCGCAATGCGAAAATCAGCTGGACACAGGTCGAAACCGGTTCTGCAGTAACCTGGAAGTACCCTTCGTGTATTTTGAAAGGAGATAACAGCATCGGCGAATTCTACAGTGTCGCAGTTACGAATAATTACCAGCAAGCAGATACTGGAACGAAAATGATCCATTTAGGTAAAAACACCAAAAGCACGATCATCTCTAAAGGTATTAGCGCAGGTAAAAGTCACAACAGCTACAGAGGTTTAGTTCGCGTTGGTGCGCGTGCAGAGAATGCACGAAATTTCAGCCAATGTGATTCGCTATTGATGGGTGATCAATGTGGTGCGCATACATTCCCGTATATCGAAGCACAGCATCCTACCGCTCAAATCGAGCACGAAGCGACGACTTCGAAGATTGGTGAAGACCAGATATTCTATTGCAACCAGCGAGGAATTGGCACTGAAGAAGCTATTGCACTTATTGTGAATGGCTATTGTAAAGATGTATTGAACCAGCTTCCTATGGAATTTGCCGTAGAAGCACAAAAACTATTGGAAGTCTCTTTAGAAGGCTCTGTAGGATAAATCATGATTAAAATTAACAACCTCCAAGCCCGGGTAGAAGACAAAGAAATTCTCAAAGGCATCAACCTAGAAGTTAATCCTGGTGAGATCCATGCGATTATGGGTCCTAATGGCTCAGGTAAATCGACGCTTTCCAGTGTAATTGCAGGTCGCGAAGATTATGAAGTAACCGGTGGTAGCATCGACTTTGAAGGAGAAGATCTTATGGATTTAGATCCTGAAGAGCGTGCTCACAAAGGCATCTTCTTAAGCTTTCAGTACCCCGTGGAAATTCCTGGGGTCACGGTGAGTAACTTCATTAAGACTGCCATCAATGAAAGCCGCAAAGGCCGCGGCGAAGAGCCCATGAAAGCGCGCGAAATGCTCGCGAAAATGCGTGAAAAAACAGCCCTCTTAGAAATGGATAAAAGCTACCTCAGCCGCAGTTTAAACGAAGGCTTTTCGGGTGGTGAGAAAAAGCGCAATGAAATCTTCCAAATGGCAATGTTAGAGCCGAAATTGGCAATACTGGATGAGACGGATTCTGGCTTAGATATCGATGCACTGCGCATTGTTGCCGGCGGTGTGAATAAGCTACGTACTGCAGACAATGCCGTTGTAGTAATTACGCATTACCAGCGTCTTTTGGACTACATCAAACCAGATTTCGTACACGTTTTATTCAACGGTAAAATTGTAAAAAGTGGCGGGCCAGAATTGGCACATGAGTTGGAAGAGAAAGGATACGACTGGATCAAGGCAGAAAACGCATGACAGATTTAGCACAAGATTTACTCTCCTCTTTTGTTGTTGCAGAACCGCAACTCAATGGCAGCCGAAATCTCGGCGTCGTTCACTTGCGTAAGGAAGCGCTGGACAGATTTGAAGCCCAGGGTTTCCCCACCACGCGGGACGAAGAGTGGAAATACACCAACCTAAAGCCGGTATTAAAGCACGACTATCGCATTCTTTTAAAAGGTGATGATGCCGTATCGTTTGCCGATATCAAATCGTACTTATTGAGTGACCTTGACACGTATAAACTCGTGTTTATCAACGGGAAATACAGCTCGTGGTTAAGCGATTCAACACATCAGGAATTCGACGTTTGTACGTTTGCTGCGGCGCTGAATAAATACCCGGATATTATCGCGGAGTATTTAGGCAAAGGAGCGCCAAAAGGCGAGACGTTTGTGGACCTAAATACCGCCTTCGCTGACGACGGCGCGTTTATTCGAGTGAAGGCAAATCAAACCGTCGATAAACCTATCGAAATTCTTTACCTCACAACGAATGAAAACGGACCTGCATTTTCACAGGTGCGGAATTTGATCATTGCTGAACAGAATGCGGAGGTGCAACTTTTAGAGCGCCATCAAAACATAGGAGACCAGCCGAGCTTTACGAATTTTGTAAGTGAGGTCTTCGCCGCCCGCGATGCACGCGTGAGTTATTACAAAGTACAAAACGATTCCGATGAGGCTACATTGGTTGATAATACCCATGTTGTCCAAAAAGAGCAGAGCAACGTTCATGTAGGTACCTATACTTTTGGTGGAAAATTAGTCCGCAATAACCTGCACTTTTATTCCGCTGGAGAACGTGCAGAGAGCCATATGGACGGTATTACCATTATCGGTGATGGACAAACTGTGGATCACCACACACTTGTAGATCACCAAGAGCCGAATTGTTACAGCCGGGAGCTGTACAAGGGAATCTACCTCGGTAAGAGCCACGGTATTTTCAATGGAAAGGTGATGGTCCGCCAGAAGGCGCAGAAAACAAACGCTTTCCAACAAAATGACAATATTTTGTTGAGTGATAAAGCGAAAGTAGATACGAAGCCTCAATTAGAGATTTTTGCAGACGATGTGCGTTGTTCGCATGGTTGTACTATTGGCCAATTGGACCGCAATGCTCTTTTTTACCTACGCTCAAGAGGAATTCCAAAGCGCGAAGCTGAAGGGTTAATGACCTATGCTTTTGCAGCGGATGCATTGGAATATGTTAAAATTCCGCAGCTTGAAAAGCGACTGAATAGAGTCATCGCTGAAAAACTAGGAATCAACTTAGAATTTGCCTTATAATGAGCTACGATGTCCACGCCATACGAAAGGAATTTCCCATTCTGCACCAGCAGATACATGGTCGACCGCTCGTATACCTGGACAACGCTGCCACTGCACAGAAACCGCTTGCTGTAATTAAGACTATTACTGACTTTTACACGAAGGATAATGCAAACGTGCATCGCGGTGTTCATACTTTAAGCCAACGTTCAACGGATGCCATGGAGGCTGTACGCACTGCTGTATGTGCGCACATTAATGCCCGAGAAGTCGCTGAAATCATTTTCACACGTGGCATCACCGACAGCATTAATACGGTTGCCTTCGGTATGGGGGCATTACTACAACCGCACCAAAATGTAGTCATTACGGCTTTGGAACATCACAGCAATATTGTGCCTTGGCAAATGCTTTGTGAGCGAACGGGAGCGGCATTGCGCTACATACCGATGAACGATAAAGGCGAGTTAGATCTCTCCACGTTGGAGCTTTTAGTCGATGAAAACACTGCCATGGTCGCGTTCAACCACATTTCAAACGCCCTTGGAACCATTAATCCGGTCAAAACCATTTTAAATAGAGCAAAAGCTGTCGGAGCATGGACCTTGGTCGACGGTGCACAAAGTGGCCCACATGCTCTAGTGGATGTACAAGATTGGGATGTTGACTTCTTTACATTATCCTCACACAAAATGTACGGGCCCACTGGTTTGGGTGTTTTATACGGAAAACGGGAGCGCTTAGAGACGCTTCCTCCTTACCAAGGCGGCGGTGAAATGATTGCTACGGTGACTATGGAGAAAAGTACCTACGCAGATATCCCACACAAATTTGAAGCCGGTACACCGCATATCGAAGGCATCATCGGATTCGGTGCTGCTTTAGAATATATCAATTCGGTAGGAATCGAGGCTATTGCAGCGCATGAAGCGGCACTTTTAGATTATGCTACAACTACCTTGTCGACCATTGACGGTTTTAGAATCATAGGAACGGCCGAAAAGAAGGCTAGCGTGATCAGCTTTCTAGTTGAAGGCACCCATCCGTACGATTTAGGTGTACTACTCGACCAGCAGGGAGTTGCAGTGCGCACTGGACAGCATTGTACACAACCCATTATGGACCAGTTCTGCATCGCGGGAACCGCTCGCGCAAGCTTCGCGATGTACAATACCTTCGAAGAAATCGATTTGTTCAAGGCTGCGCTCGAGCGCGCCGTAACCATGCTACGATAAGTCACTATGTCTACAATTGCTGAAAAACAAGCCGTACTTATCGAAGAATTCGAATTCTTCGACGAATGGATGGATAAATACAATCACATCATCGAAATGGGTAAAGCAATGCCCGTGATTGATGCGGTCGATAAAAACGATGATCTTTTGGTACAAGGATGCCAAAGTAAAGTTTGGCTCAAGGCAGAAAAAAAAGGTGATTGCGTCCGTTTTTTTGCCGATGCAGATGCCATTATAGCAAAAGGTATCGTTGCAATGTTAATCGATGTGTTTGACAATCAACCGGCAACAGAAGTTGCAGCAGCGGATCTTAGCTTCTTAGAGGAAATTGGGCTTAAAGATCATCTCAGCCCTACACGTGCCAACGGATTGATGAGCATGATAAAACAAATGAAATTCTACGCGTTGGCCTTTTCCAGCGCAAACTAAGCGTATGAGTAACGAATTAAGCCATCAAGAAATGCAATCCGTCGGCGAAGAAGTCGTTGGTGTGTTGTGTAATATTTTCGATCCTGAAATCCCTGTAGATATTTATCAGCTCGGGTTGATCTATGACGTGAAGGTAAGTACGGAGCGTGATGTCCATATTCTAATGACCCTGACTTCACCAAACTGCCCAGTGGCTGAAAGTATGCCTCAAGAGGTGAAAGAAAAATCACGAGCTCTCGATAACGTACGTGAGGTAGAAGTAGAACTCACTTTTGATCCACCTTGGGATAAAAGTATGATGAGTGAAGAAGCAAAGCTTGAACTAGGCATTCTTTAGTCCGTTTCGCTCACTTCTTAAGATTTTCCTAAAAGACGAACCAAACCATCACAAAATCGTTAATGTCTTCGTTAATTAGCCGCTCGTTCCTCAAAGAATCGAGTGATTTTTTGTGATATATAAATACCCGCCAAAATGAAGATTGGAATCGACGCCCTCGCCTATTACGTACCTCAGCAGTACTTGCCTATTGAATCGCTGGCAGAGGCGCGAAATATAGAATATGCTAAACTCAATAAAGGTCTCGGTTTGACCTCAATGTCTTTTCCAGACATTGATGAGGATGCTGCAACGATGGGAGCCAATGCAGTACTTAATCTTTTTACTACTGAGCCTTTAGACCCGAGCACCGTAGGACGTCTTTACTTAGGCACTGAAAGTGCTCTAGATAGCGCCAAACCTACTGCAACATATATCTTAGATTTAGTTGAGCAACAACTGGCTGGTGCGCATGGCGCAAATTGCTTGCGCAATGTTGATGCAGTTGACATGACTTTTGCTTGTATCGGTGCTGTCGATGCTTTAGAAAACGCCTGCTTGTTTGTGCGTCAAAATCCCGAGAAAAAAGCCATTATTGTCGCTTCCGACTTAGCGAAATACAACCTAGGTTCAACAGGCGAGTATACCCAGGGCGCAGGAGCAGTTGCGCTTGTGGTTTCAGTGAATCCATCCATCATCTCGTTAGGAGATGAAATAGGTGTGGCCACTAAAGGGGAACGCGATTTTTTCAAACCCCGCAGAACCCACACCAAAGCAGAATTACTCGTAGAAGCAGCAGCACTCTTAGGCCAGCAGCTTTCGATGGAAGATGCGGAAGTAAAGGTTGCCCAAGCGGAAGGCTTTTGGGGCGGCAATCGCATGCTCCGTAGCTACGTCGAAGAGCCCGTCTTTGATGGTCAATACAGTAACTTTGCCTACGTCAGCCGCATCAGCGAAGCATTGGAACATTTCGGAACGAAAGTAAAGATCAACCCTGCCTTAGATTGGGATAAAGTGGTCATGCACCTACCTTATGCTTTCCAAGGCAGACGTATGCTGGTAAATTTTTACCTGGACTGGATGCAAGCCAACGGTAAGTGGCAAGATGTAGTTACGGTAATGGGTAGCGATAAACCTACAGATAAAGGTGAAGCAAAAGAATGGGTACGCGCCTTCAGTAAATCGGACTATTATCGCGCCTATGTGGCAAAAGCATTAGCACCGGCCGAACGTGCTTCAAGCTTGATTGGTAATATGTACACCGCCTCTATTTTCATGGGGCTCCTAAGCACGCTTTGCGATGCTGCAGATAAAGGAGAAGCCATTGAGGGAAATACCATCGGCTTCATGGGTTACGGTTCCGGTTCAAAAGCGAAAGTATTTCAGGGCACTGTAGAAGCCGGTTGGGCTAAAGTGGGCCAATTAGATCTATTTAGTGCACTTGAAAACCGCTCTCCAGTAGACTTTAAAACGTACGAGCTTTGGCATAACGAACGACTCACTGCACCTCTCTCTCCTGAGAAATCTGGATTTACATTTACGGGATTGCGGACCGAAGAAAATCAGGAGTACTTTAGAGATTATACCTTTACGGCCTAAATGATGAATAACGGTACCATTGTAAATAAAGTAGCTGCTAGTCCGCTAATCACTTTCAATTTGGAAGATTTTCTCCCAAAAAAGGTGAAATCTATGGACCTGAGCCAATGGCTCGAGCAAGGATTTATTTTGCGTGAAACCGAATTTCGAAATGCACTGAAAAGCACTGACTTTACGATATATGAAGGTGCTGTAATACACCTCCATTGCAGCACAGATGCCATACTTCCAGCTTGGGCGCCCCTTTTGGTCGCAAGCAAGTGCAGTGACGCCGGGCTTACCTGCATATGGTCAGAAAACGAAGCAGGATTCTATAGTGCCTTCTTTCGTGAACGTATGACGCAACACAATTGGCAGGAATACTCAGGAAAACCGGTCATTATTAAAGGCTGCGGCGATAAGCGCATTCCGAAAGACGCCTACGTTGTTGCCACCCAGTATTTAAAACCTGTGGCAAAAAAAATCAGCTACGGTGAGGCGTGTTCGGCCGTACCCCTAAAGTAATTTAGAGCGTTATACTCAACCCTACACTTAATGGACGAGCTTTTGACCATTCCGACAGCATTGGGCCATCAACGACAATCGCACTCAAGCCATAAAGTACATAGGCATTTATAGGGCCCCTACCTGCCTTAACATGCACTCCATACCGGAATGGATTAAAGCCGGCTATCTGGTAGTATTTGACCTGGTAAACAGCGTCTTTATAATACGAATACGCATCAGTGCGGTACCCAAAGCAGCCTCCGATGTACAATCTATTGTACCGACCCTTACGATTGACTTTGCCTCTGTAGCGCAGCTCTAGGGCAGCGTCCACATATTCTGTAGCAAATCGATTGGAAATAAAATCGTGCCCGGTTAGATCTACTAGTGTCTGTGTTCCATCTTCAGCCACATCAATGCGCAAATTTCCATGATAAAACTGTGCGCTATAACCTAATCCGTAGGCCACAGAAAAATGGCTTAGACCGATCACGTTATCGCGCATCAATTGAAACGACTGACTGTTCGAACGGGCGTTCGACTCAAAGGATTCAGGTGCTTCAAGCACCGAAAGTAAACCTGAGTTGAACGAAAAACCTTCTCCCGGTTCTGGTAAGAATATTGTTTTTGATTGGGTGAATCCTGAAAGATTCAACGCCAATAAGGCAAACAGGAGGTAATACGTTTTTTTCATTCTATTAAAAATACTATTTACTGGATCGTTTATTCAAAGGAGACCATGGTGCTGGAAAAACCATTTAAACGCAACTCAAAAGCATCACCCCGTTCCACTGCAACCATAGGTCCCAGTGCGCCTGAGAGCAGAATCTCACCCTTTAAAAGCGGTCTTCCCATTTGAGCCATCGTTTGAGCCAACCATAAAGCGGCATTCAGCGGATCGCCCATACACGCATTTCCATTTCCTTCACTCGCTAAAGCGCCGTTTTTGAGCAGCGTCATTTCAATAGAAGCAGTCGATACTTCAGCCAATGGCTTTGATTCAGTCCCTAAAACATAATGAGATCCTGAGGCATTGTCAGCAATGGTATCTGAGATTTTAATGTTCCATTTTTCCACACGCGAACCTACTATTTCAATGGCCGGTTGAACGGCAACAATTGCCGATTTCAATGTTGCTAAATCGACATCAGGATCGCTCAAGTCCTTTCCCAAAATGAAAGCCAATTCTCCTTCAACTTTAGGTTGCATCAATAATTCCATGGGAATCGGGCCTTTACCCGTCATATCCATATTGTCGAATAGTACACCGTAATCGGGTTGATCGACGCCGAGCTGGGCTTGAACCGCCGGACTGGTTAATCCAATTTTCTTGCCCACAATACGCTCACCATCTGCCAATCGTAAAGCCACAACTTTATCTTGAATGGCGTATGCAGTAGGAATATCATTGTTTATAGAATCGCGTAATGGCGCAATAGTGCGGCCGTCGCGCAATGCTCCGAACAAGTCATGGGCATGTTGATCAATAGCAGACATAACTGAGATTTTACCCCCACAAGTTACACTATATTTGTAGGGAACCCGCAAACAGAAGACCATGCCGTTTTACCAAAAATCGGGGCGTATTCCGCACAAACGCCATACTACCTTCAGAAAATCGGACGGTAGCTTGTACCACGAAGAACTCTTCGGAACCATAGGATTCGACGGTATGTCGACCTTGCTTTACCACGAACATCCGCCAACCATGGTTAAAGAAGTGCTCCAAAGCACGGATGTTGCACCGAAGATTGCCGTAGATAAAAACATGAAGGCATATCGTTTAGAAGGCTTCAAGGTTGCTCCAAACGAAGATTATTTAGCATCCCGCGTACCGGTGTTAACGAATGCAGATCTGACCATTTCCCTAGCCGCACCTTCGGCTTCGATGGGATCGTACTATTATAAAAACGCACAAAATGATGAATTGGTCTTCGTACACGAGGGTTCGGGTTCACTGCATACGCAAATGGGCAAGCTTGATTTTGGCCCCGGCGACTACTTGCTCATCCCCCGCGGAATGATTCAACAGTTTCATTTCGACAGTGCTGAAAACCGGTTATTTATTGTTGAAAGTGCCTCACCCATTTATACCCCGAAGCGCTATAGGAATTGGTTCGGTCAACTGCTAGAGCACAGTCCCTACTGTGAACGCGACTTGCGCACCCCTGAGGCGGTAGCGCCCATAAATGCGCTAGGGGATTTTGACATCCGGGTGAAGAAACAAGATATGCTTCACCAGTACATCTACGGTTCACACCCCTTCGATGTAGTTGGCTGGGACGGTTACAATTACCCTTATGCGTTCAATATCAAAGATTTCGAACCCATTACCGGACGTGTACACCAACCGCCACCGGTGCATCAAACCTTTGAAACTAGTGCTTTTGTGGTGTGTTCCTTTGTACCCAGATTGTACGATTACCACCCAGAATCTATACCTGCTCCTTACAACCACAGCAATATCGATTCTGATGAAGTGCTCTACTATGTGGATGGCGATTTTATGAGTCGTAATAACATCGGACGTGGACAAATCACCCTTCATCCGGCTGGGATCCCACACGGACCTCACCCAGGAACCTATGAAGGGTCCATAGGTAAAAAAGACACCGAAGAATATGCCGTAATGGTAGATACCTTCAGACCTTTGAAGCTCACTGAACAGGCATTGGCATTGGATGCAGGCGATTACCACAAGAGTTGGATGTAATAAGAAATACGGACCGCAAGTGGCTTGAACCCCCACTTGTGGCTTAAAACCGCAGAACATGAAAAAAGAACCGCAAACAGCCATGCTTGGTCATGGCTACCATGCTGCCGATTACCACGGCAGTATGAAGCAACCCATTTACCAAACCTCCACCTACGAGTTTCCCAACTCCCAGGCAGGTAAGGATTATTTCGCTTGGGCCACTGGAAAGGAAGAGATGCCGGACGGCGCAAAAATGGGTAACATCTACAGCCGACTTGGCTCTCCAAATACCCAGTTGCTCGAACAACGTTTAGCGGTTTTAGACGAAACGGAGGATGCACTCGTCTTTGCCAGTGGAATGGCAGTTATTTCAGCGACGATGCTGGAATTGGCCACCCCAAACACGGTATTTCTCTATACCGCTCCCGTTTACGGTGGAACGCACAGCTTCATAGACCATTACCTGCATAAATACGGTGTAATCCACCACGTTGTTGAACACGATAAAAGTGCCGAAGATGTGGTTGCGGAGGTTAAAGCCGCTTACCCCGGACTGCAGGTATGTGCCTTTTTTACGGAGACCCCAGCAAATCCAACAATGGATCTGTATTCAGTGAAGAAAGCTCGGAAAATCGCAGATGCCCTGGGATCGGAAGATCACCCCGTAGCGGTAGTGGTAGACAATACGTATTTAGGGCCTACAATGAGTCGTCAGCATGAAAACGGCGCAGACATCGTGGTTTATTCTGTGACGAAAAACCTCGCCGGACACAGCGACGTTATTGCCGGTGCGGCGACCGGAAAAACAGCTTGGATCAATAGATTGCGCATCGCACGAACTTTCATCGGCGGCATTTTAGGCCCTATGGACAGCTGGCTTATTTTACGCTCGCTTGAAACGTTCACCCTACGCATCGCTGCCCAGCAAAAAACTACGCATGAAGTGGCTGCAGCGCTGGCCCAACATCCTGCGGTTAAAGAAGTGCGGTATTTAGGAAACCTCGAGCAATGGAGTCCTGGGCAAGCCGCTTTTTTCAAAGACGAATATCAGGGTACGGGCTCTATGATTGCCTTACACATTCATGGCGACGAAAGCGCAGCTTTCAAAGTACTGGATCATCTAAAAGTATTCCGTCTTGGCGTGAGTTTAGGAAGTACAGAAAGCTTGGCAGAACACCCCTATTCCATGACTCACAGTAAAGTGGACGATCTGATGAAAGTAAAATTGGGTATCACAGAGGGTCTCATTCGATTGAGTATAGGACTTGAGGCGCCCAGCGACTTAATCGACGATCTGAATCGGAGTTTAGACACGATCATTTAATACCTTTAACCCAACAAAGAACAACGCTATGAATACAGCTACTTTACCAAAGCAATACGAAGACGCGCAAGATTTTCTAGAGCTATGGGGAACAGATTACGTTGAATTCTATGTAGGCAACGCGAAACAAAGTGCCTACTACTTTAAAACGGCCTTTGGCTTTCAGGAAGTCGCTTATGCTGGATTAGAGACGGGTGTAACCGATCGCACATCCTATGTCCTTCAACAAGATAAAATTAGATTGGTCATTACTTCTTCCTTAGTGGAGAACAGCGATATCAATCGCCATTTGAACGAGCACGGTGATGGCGTGAAAATCGTCGCGCTGTGGGTACCAGATGCTACAAAGGCGTTTGAGGAAACCACAAAACGCGGTGCAAAACCGTTCCAACAGCCACAGGTAAGTGAAGATAGTAATGGAAAAGTAGTGACCTCAGGAATCTATACCTACGGTGAGACCGTGCATTTGTTTGTAGAACGCAACGACTACAATGGGCCGTTCCTGCCCGGTTATGTGGCACGCAGTCCAAAGTATCAACCGGAATCGGTGGGACTGAAATACATTGACCACATGGTGGGTAATGTAGATTGGGGAGAGATGAATACGTGGGTAAAATTCTACGCGGACGTCATGGGCTTCTCACAAATCATCTCGTTTGACGACAACGATATTTCTACAGAATATACGGCACTGATGTCGAAGGTAATGTCAAACGGAAATGGCCGTATTAAATTCCCTATCAACGAGCCAGCAGAAGGTAAGAAGCGTTCGCAGATTGAAGAATATATCAACTTCTACAAAGGTGCAGGTGTGCAGCATTTAGCATTAGCAACAGATAATATTATCTATACTATCCATGAACTGCGTGAGCGCGGGGTTGACTTTCTGAATGTGCCAGATTCCTACTACCTAGACCTACAGGACCGCGTGGGTGCTATCGATGAGGACATTGAGGTATTAAAGAAGTATAAGATTCTAGTGGACCGTGACGATGAAGGATACTTACTGCAGTTGTTCACTAAACCACTAATGGACCGCCCGACCGTCTTTATTGAAATCATTCAACGCAAAGGTGCCACGAGCTTTGGAAAAGGAAACTTTAAAGCATTGTTTGAAGCGATAGAGCGCGAGCAAGAGAACAGAGGAACCTTATAATACAACCCTTAATAAGTACAGTACAGCATGATCGAAAATCAAGCAAACGATCCTTCAAGAACTTCGTGGATTCCCGTTCCAGAAAACAGTGATTTTCCTATTCAGAATTTGCCGTTCGGTGTTTTCATTCCGGAGGACGATATCATTACAACCGGAACGCGTATTGGAGATACCGCGATTGATTTAAGTGCCCTACAACAATTAGGCTATTTCAAAGGAATTGATCTGCCGGACGATGTGTTTTTACAGGATACTTTAAATGATTTTATTGCTCTGGGTCGCCCGACTTGGCGCCGCATCAGAAACCGATTGGCGGAACTTTTTGACGAAAACAACATGACGCTCAAAGCGAATGTTGCGCATCAAAATCAGGTGCTTTTTCCTGTAGATCACGTTCAGATGCTCATGCCGGTATTCGTTCAAGATTATACGGATTTCTACAGCTCCATCGAACATGCAACCAATGTAGGTATGATGTTCCGCGATCCGGAAAATGCCTTATTGCCCAACTGGAAACACATTCCGGTAGGCTACCACGGCCGCAGCTCGTCTATTGTGATCAGTGGTGTAGATCTGCACCGTCCTAAAGGTCAGCGCATGGCGCCGGGGGCGGATGCGCCGACTTTCGGTCCGTCTGTTCGTATGGATTTTGAATTGGAAATGGCCTTTGTTACAGGAGAAGGAAAGCCCCTCGGTCATAGAATAAAGGCGGAAGAAGCCGACGAATACATCTTTGGGATGGTGGTCTTTAATGACTGGAGTGCGCGCGATATTCAAAAATGGGAATATGTGCCGCTAGGACCGTTCCTGGGTAAAAACTTTGGCTCAAGCATGAGTCCTTGGGTCGTAACCATGGACGCCTTAGCGCCGTTTAAAGTGGAAGGACCCCAGCAGGATCCACCCGTTTTGCCGTATTTAGAGACCACGGGCAAGAATAACTATGACATTCACCTCGAAGTAGGTTTGACTCCGGAAGGCAAGACGGAATCGGTCATTTCAAGGTCCAATTACAAATACATGTATTGGAACCAGCGCCAACAATTGGCCCACCATACCGTCAACGGCTGTAACATTAATGCCGGTGATATGATGGCTTCAGGAACCATTTCTGGACCCACGAAAGACAGCTACGGATCCATGTTAGAACTTAGCTGGGCAGGTAAAGAGCCCATTACCTTAGGTACTGGAGATACGCGCACGTTTATCGAAGACGGCGACACGGTTACCATGCGTGGCTGGTGTACAAACGGTACGACGAGAATTGGCTTTGGCGAGGTACGCACGAGGTTGCTACCGGCCATTGAGGATTAAGCAAACAAAGCCCGCTTCCTGAAAAGGTTGGGGCTTTTTTATAACTTGGGTAGACCCAATTACAGCACCTATTATGTCAGAAAAACACACCTACATCTCCAAGGTGGTGGCCGGCGCCACTGAAGCCATTGCGGGATTAGAAGATGGGATGAATGTGATGTTTGGCGGATTCGGCCTTTGCGGTATTCCGGAAAACAGCATTACAGCCATTAAATCAGCCGGAATCAAAGACATTACCTGTATTTCTAATAATGCCGGCGTGGACAACTTTGGTCTAGGGCTACTGCTTCAAACCAAGCAGATAAAAAAAATGATTGCCTCTTACGTGGGCGAGAACGACGAATTTGAGCGTCAAATGTTGTCCGGCGAGCTCGAAGTTGATCTCATTCCTCAAGGAACACTAGCAGAACGCTGTCGCGCTGCTGGAGCAGGGATTCCTGCTTTTTATACCCCTGCAGGCTACGGTACAGAGGTAGCGGAGGGAAAAGAGGTACGTGTGTTTGATGGCAAGCCGCATATTTTGGAACATGCTTTTGATGCTCCTTTTGCATTTGTTAAAGCGTGGAAGGGCGACAAAGCCGGCAACCTGATTTTTAAGGGAACGGCACGCAATTTTAATCCGATGATGGCCATGGCAGGTAAGATAACCGTTGCAGAGGTTGAAGAACTGGTTGAAGTCGGTGAATTGGACCCGAACAGTATTCACATTCCTGGGATCTTCGTGCAACGCATTTTCCAGGGGGTGGATTACGAGAAACGAATAGAACAACGCACCGTGCGTGCTAAAAGCGAATAACCATGGGATTGAGTAAAGATCAAATTGCACAGCGCATTGCCCAAGAACTTCGCGACGGTTGGTATGTAAACTTAGGTATTGGAATTCCAACCTTAGTGGCCAACCACATCCCGCAAGGCATCAATGTGGAGTTTCAAAGTGAAAATGGCATTTTAGGCATGGGACCCTTCCCTTTTGAGGGTGAGGAGGATGCGGATTTAATCAACGCAGGCAAGCAAACCATCACGGCACTGCCGGGTGCGAGCTTCTTTTCCAGCGAGCTCAGTTTCGGAATGATTCGCGGTCAACACGTTCAATTGACCGTTTTGGGCGCCATGGAAGTGAGCGATCGCGGCGATATTGCGAACTGGAAGATTCCAGGGAAGATGGTTAAAGGAATGGGCGGTGCTATGGATTTAGTGGCTTCCGCAGAAAACATCATCGTAGCCATGCAACACACGAATCGTGCAGGAGAAAGTAAACTCCTCAGTGACTGTTCCTTGCCGCTTACCGGTGTTGCTTGTGTAAAGCGCATTGTAACGGATCTCGCCGTACTAGAGGTGGACGCAGAACGCGGCTTCCTTTTAATTGAGCGCGCACCAGGTGTCACTGTCGAAGAAATTCAAGCAAAGACCGCAGGTCGCCTAGTCGTTGAAGGTGATGTACCGGAAATGAAATTTTAAGGCCTTGGATAAGGACTAAAAAAGGCGCCCAAGGGCGTCTTTTTTTATTTCGTCTAATCGCAATACATGCGCTTACAGAAAATTATCTTTTTAATAATCAATAATAAGTAAGTAATCACTCATTTATAATTAATTCACGCAAACCGCGCAACAGCATCAAAGAACTTTCTTCATCGCCGCGAAAGGCAAGCAGTATTGACCGTTCCAAAATTTCAATAGCGGTGCGAGCCACTGCTTCCTCTGCACCGTGACCAACACTTGAGATGGCCCAACGCAAGCGTTCCAAAACAAATGCGTCTATGGTGCGACTCTCTGGATTTTCCCTTGTAATTCGAATCATAGCTACCCACGCGAGAACACTCTCTGAATCATTTAATACATTGAGTTGAATGGCTGTAAAGGAACGTAAGACTTGGGTGGGATCTGGGTCATTAAGACGACCGTAAATCATTTCAGATCTCGCTCGCTCGCCAGCGGACAGAACTGCTGAAGCCAATCCTTTTTTAGATTTAAAGTGACGAAAAATCAATGCTTCACTCACACCTGCATGCGCAGCAATCTTCGCTGTCGATACGGCAGAAAATCCGTGTGAAGCGATGAGCGTCTGAGCGCTTTTTAGCAAGGCTTGTTGTTTTTCGGTCATTGTAAGTATTCACTTACAATAATACAAAAATTAGAATACCGAATTAATGTGCCTCTAGCCAAGTTTTCCCAGTTCCTACTTCGGCAATCATCGGCACGGCTAAATCCACAGCAGCCTCCATTTTTTCTACAACTAACGCCTGGAGAACCTCTAATTCCTCTTTAACCACATCAAAGACCAGTTCATCATGCACCTGCAGAAGCATCTTCGACATTAATCCCTCTACACGCATAGCTCTATCAATTTCGATCATAGCAAGCTTGATAATATCTGCTGCAGAACCTTGAATAGGCGCATTTACTGCATTGCGTTCGCTGTGTCCTCGAACCACCGCATTGCGACTCTCGATGTCTTTAAGGTACCTACGTCGACCCGTTATAGTCTCTACATACCCGTTTTCACGGGCAAACGCCACCTGTTCATCCATATAGGCTTTGATTCCCGGATACGTTCGGAAGTAACCGTCAATTGCGGCTTTAGCTTCTTTACGACTCATGTCTGTTTGTTGACTTAAACCGAAAGCGCTCACACCATAGACAATACCGAAATTGACCGTCTTGGCGTTAGAACGTTGTTCACGAGACACTTCTTCCAGCGGTACTTCAAAAACCTTCGCTGCCGTAGCCTTGTGAATGTCCTCCCCGTTGCGGAAGGCCTCGATCATCGCAGTATCTTTTGCCAAAGCCGCAATCACACGCAATTCTATCTGACTATAATCTGCCGCAAGCAACAAATGATTTTCGTTAGCAGGAATAAACATAGCGCGCACGCGGCGACCGTTTTCTGTACGGATAGGAATGTTCTGAAGGTTCGGGTTAGTCGAACTTAATCGTCCCGTTGCAGCGACTGTCTGGTTATAACTGGTATGGATACGCCCTGATGCTGGATGGGCTAATTCTGGTAAAGCGTCTACATAGGTACTCTTCAGTTTTTTTAACTCGCGGTAGGTCAAGATCGAATCCACAATCTCGTGTTTGTCTCTGTAACCTTGCAAGATGTCCTCCGATGTGGCGTATTGGCCTGTTTTTGTTTTCTTAGGCTTATCAGATAATTTCAAATCTTCGAACAGGACCTCACCCAATTGACGTGGGGAGCCCACATTAAAAGGACGGCCAGCCAATTCAATAATAGTTTCCTCTAAGGATTCAATTAATTGGCCCAATTCATGACTGTAACTGTTCAATGCAGCAACGTCAACCTTAATCCCTTCACGCTCCATTCGCGCTAAGACTGGGACCAACGGCATTTCAATATTTTCAAACACCTTCGCAACGCCGGTTTCTCTCAATTTTGGTGCAAAAACCTCCTTTAACTGTAGCGTAATATCTGCATCCTCCGCAGCATAATCGGTTACTGCTTCTAACGTCACCTCACGCAAGGTCTTCTGCGTTTTACCCTTTTTACCCACCACACTTTCGTAGGAAATAGTGGTATAATTCAAATAGGTCTCCGCGAGAATATCCATTTTGTGGCGCATATCCGGCTGCAGTAAGTAATGGGCAATCATAGTATCAAACAAGGGACCGTGCACTTCAACACCATAATTCAGTAATACACCGATATCGTACTTTAGATTCTGACCGATTTTACGTACCGATTCCGATTCGAAAAACGGCTGAAAGGCAGCGAGCCATGGTTGTGCCGCATCGCGCTCTTCGGGCAGGGGAACGTAATAGGCTTTGCCTGCTTCGAAGGAGAAACTAATACCGATAAGCTCGGCAGAGCGTATATCTAAAGAGGTGGTTTCTGTATCGAAACAAACTTCTTCCTTCTCGAGCAGTAATCGGCCCAATTCTCGGGCTTCAGGTAATGTCTCTACACATTGATAAAGATGGCCCGCCGTGGAAATCGACTTTCTGCCGCTCGGGACTTCAACAGCCGTATTGGTCTGTTGCGGCTCACCGAAAAGACTCATTTGGTCATTACTGGCCAATTCCACTTTCTTTGTTGGTGCAGGCTTTGCACTCACTTCATCCGCGGCTTCCCGTTGTAATCCCAACCTTCTCCCTAGTGTTCGAAACTCCAATTCCTCGAACAAATCCAATAGTGCCTCTTGATCCCATGGATCTCGAGTAAGTGTTCCTGGATTCAGCTCTACGGGTACTTCAAGTATAATCCGAGCTAGTTTTTTCGAGAGGAGCCCTAATTCTGCATTATCGCGAATTTTCTCTCCTAGTTTGCCTTTGATTTCATCTGCATGTGCCAGCGTTTCTTCTAAAGAACCGTATTGCTTTAAGAGCTTAGATGCGGTCTTCGCACCAACACCTGGTAAGCCAGGTATATTATCGACAGCGTCACCCATCATTCCTAGGTAATCAATCACTTGCTCGACGCGATCCAAGCCAAACTTCTCGCAAACCTCAGCTTCACCCCAAATCTCCGGCGGATTGCCGCCTCGAGCAGGGCGGTACATGAAAATATTCGGCGACACCAATTGGCCAAAATCCTTATCGGGAGTCATCATGTAGGTGGTATAACCTTCTTTTTCCGCTTGCTTGGCTAAGGTTCCGATCACATCATCCGCCTCGTATCCCGGAACTCCAATGGCAGGGATTTTAAAAGCCTCCAACAACCGATGAATAAAGGGCACGGCCAGTTTTATTGCTTCCGGCGTGGCATCGCGATTCGCTTTGTATTCAGGAAAAATCTCATGACGTTCCGTCGGCTGTGGCAAATCGAAACATACAGCGATGTGTGTAGGGTTCTCCTTCGATAACAGGTCCAGTAATGCACTCGTAAATCCGTATACTGCGCTCGTATCTAACCCACCAGAAGTTACTCGGGGATTTTTGGCAAAGGCAAAGTATGCCCTGAAAATCAGTGCGTAAGCATCTAATAAAAACAGTTTTTTTTCTTGATCTGGTGTTTCTTGACCCATTGAATAGATTTTGCGAGTGGCTACAGAAAAATAAGGGAAGTAAGATAGCTACTTCAAGGCAAATACCGAGTTTTGCAATCGAAACAATCCTAATCGCATGGCGTTGTTATTAAGCATCCACTCAGATATTATGATCTTCAGAATATTCTTCACCCTCGGGTTCGTGCTCGCCATCGACCTTTACGCGTACCAAGCGTTTAAAACCGTCTTCCGTAGCAGCGCCACACCCTATGTCTATTGGAGTATTACGGTCGCCTATATCATATTCTCTATCGTAATGGCGACTGTAATGACTAGTGGGAAAGTCGACTATAAATACCTAAGTCTTCTTATGGGGGTCTCTGTATTGCTCGCTGTACCTAAACTCATCGCAATCGGCCCGCTGCTTATCGAAGATGTGGTCCGATTAGGCCAATTTATTTTCCGTGGTGTAACCACTCAGCCCACGGTATTGCCAGAGCGCAGAGCCTTTATTTCGAAATTGGCGCTTGGACTTGCTGCCATCCCTTTCTTAGGCATTATTGACGGGATTTGGAAAGGACGTTACCGCTATCGAGTCATTTCGCACACCCTCGAATACGAGGACCTACCAGATGCATTCGATGGCTTTACCATCGCCCAGATTTCAGACATCCACAGCGGTTCATTCGACAATACAGAAAAGGTGCAATACGGCGTCGACATGGTCACAGAACTAGGAGCCGATTGCATTGTGTTCACCGGCGACATGGTCAACAACACGGCCAGTGAAGCGGAACCATGGATCCCTGTTTTCCAACGCTTAAAGGCTAAATCCGGTATATTTTCAATCTTAGGCAATCACGATTATGGTGATTATTGGCGGTTTCCAACGCCAGAAGCGAAAGTCGCCAACATGGATAGATTGAAAGAAATCCATGCAGAAATGGGCATGGATCTTCTGCTCAACGACAGCCGATATTTCGAGAGAAACGGCGCAAAATTATACCTTGCGGGAGTTGAAAACTGGGGTTTACCTCCGTTTCCGCAATACGGAGATATAAACACTGCATTAGAACAAATCCCTGAAGATGCGTTCACTGTGCTTTTGAGCCACGACCCGTCTCATTTTGACGCTGAAGTGAAGCAACACCCCAACAAAATTCACTTAACGTTAAGCGGTCATACGCACGGAATGCAGTTTGGGATTGAAATTCCTGGATGGATCAAATGGTCGCCTGTAAAATTCAAATATCCAAAGTGGGCGGGACTATATCCTGAACAAGATGGGAGAATACTGCATGTAAACCGCGGATTTGGGTTTTTAGCCTTTCCAGGGCGTGTAGGCATGTGGCCTGAAATCACGCACATTACCTTGAAAAAGAAGGTCGTTTAGAATCGGTCCTTGTAAAGCTTCGACATGAAGTAAATGTGTGGTAAGCTAATGGCGCTGAGGAACACTAAAAAATAGCTCGACCAAGCCAATAATGAGCTCTTGTCAAATCTAAACACCAATAGAAAGAGCGCGACAGCACCTATGGTAAACGGCAAGGCTTTCATCCACATTTCGGCATTCGTCCATTTGTGTGACAATTTTAAGTGGCTCCAACCCGACAGACTGTGTTGTAAAACAAAGTAAATTCCAAATGCCGTAGCCAGCGGTAAGTAAGCCGTCAGACTTAGCGTCACCATGGCAACCACCCAAGGAATGGAGCGGAACCAGAAGCCCATAAAAAGTCCGAGTGACAGCGCCATTCTGTAAACCATGTTCATGAATTCCGTGGACCATGTTACTTTACCAATACCCATGACTTCAAGCACTGTGTTCACTTCAATCGAATGGGGTATAAGTATCAGCGCCAATAGTAAAGTCCCCCATAAAAACGACAGACCAATACTAGGAAAGCCCCATTCTCGTAGGTCTGTTTCTCCAAAATGCCATGCACTGTAAATCAAAAAGGCAAGTAGTCCTGTTACAGGACTCGCCGCCCAGAATAAAACAACCATCAGCATAATAAAGCAGTAACGCAAAATAAATTTCGGTAACCGTTCCTGATTCGCATGGCTATAACCGTCCAGTGCTCCATGTGGAATACCGTATAAGAATAACAAGAAAACGAGTACCGCTTGTAACCCGTAAGAAACGGAGCTTGGCAATAAAGCTTCAGCAGCTAAGGCAAGTACGGCGAATAAAATGGGAGCCCAGCGCGAAGGCTTTGCCACTACAATCGCCACGAATGATGCCGCTAACGCCCATAAAAATTTCATGATGGGTAGACGGAAAAACATGCTCAATTCCCATTTAAAGGAAGACTTCTCATCTAAGAACTGAAAGACTTTATTGGCTTTCTGAGTCGCGAATAACGTTTCAAAGATCTCCTTGCCCCAATGCGGTTTGTGTTTTAAGATGTGTAGCAACAAGTGATCATAGAAATTGAAGCGGTCCATATTACTCTTTGGCAGCCGCAACCATGACGAATCTTTGCGCTCTTGGGCGATACTTTCCGCGAGTTCTTTTGCATGCTCAAACATGCTTTTAAAGGCATAACCGGTTGTAGCCTTTACTCTTCCGGCACGCGCACCTGTTGAAACGATGCGTGCATCTTGATCTTTAACCTCAGCATATTGTGTCATCGGGATTACACCGCGCTCCTCGTGCAGTATCTCAAAGGACAACCCTCTTGAGAGCAGGTAGTTTCTAAGGTGATTGCTGGCCAATTCATGAGGTAATTGTTCGCTACCGAATCGTGTCATTTCAACCAGCGCTTCCTTAGCGTCCGTTGGGAGAACATACATGAATTGAGTAAAGTCATTCTGTGGAATACCAAAATCCATCAGCGTCATTTGATTCGGTGTCCAGTAGTCTTCCTGCAGTTTCACCCGCCAACCCACGAAACTTTGTAATACTAATGGCCCCATCGGCTCCTTAATGATGGGTGGTCTGCTGTCAAATAATTGCTGAACCTCCCAAGAATGACTCCCGCTAGAAACAACAATACTTTCCTGCTCTCCCTTTAGTCCATCTACAGCACCCCGTATCCATTTAACGTTATCATAGGATTGTGCTATACTTTTAACCTTATTATATAGCGCAATACTTTCAACCATATAATAATGTTGATCCTCAAGTGACTCTAAACCATCAACCGTATCAATTGTATCCCACTGATGGAACATAACATCTTTAAGCTGTGTGCGTATTTCATGTTTCGCATCTGCCCAAAAACAGTACGTTTTATCGTTTTTTAATTTTGCGTCGGGCTCCAAAACAAGAACGTTTAGCGAACGGAGTAAATTCTTTCGCTCCAATTCAAGCAAAAGCAATCCGTTGGCTGCACCCATTCCTAGAAAACCTATATCGTAACGCTCCATTGATTAAATGTCGATTAGACCCTTTATATTATTTGCAACAATTACGAGCTGTTTTTGTTCTGTCCGTAGTGCTTATTAGATATATAATTGGGTTTTTTGTTGGAAAACAGGCAGGTTTATAAGCTTTTCTACTCAATTTTTTGATGTCGTGAACAAAACTATTATTCGTAAGTTAAGTGGTAGTTATAACCTTTAATATTTTAACACCATGTCATTATTTTTAGACGGATCTATGGGATTCGATCCGAACGATTACGTATCGTTCACATTCTTCGCCGGTTACATGGCGATGTTAGCCGCTTCGGTATTCTTCTTCTTCGAAAGAAGTAGAGTTGCAGACGAGTGGAAAACTTCAATGCTCGTTAGTGGGCTTATTACTGGTATTGCAGCAGTGCACTACTACTACATGCGTGATTTCTACGCTGCCGGTAATGGAAGTCCAGTTGTTCTACGTTATGTAGACTGGACCTTAACTGTTCCACTTATGTGTGTTGAGTTCTATTTGATCACCAAGAAAGCTGGTGGTACGAAGTCAATCTTGTACAAACTGATCTTAGCTTCAGTTGCGATGTTAGTTACCGGTTACATCGGTGAGGCATTTTACGCAAACGATGCTGTTTCATGGGTTTGGGGTGCTATTTCTGGTGCTGCTTACTTCTACATCGTATGGATGGTATGGAAAGGAGACGTTGCGAAATTGGCAAACAACGCTGGTGGTGCAGTAGCAAAAGCAAACGGAGCTTTGGCTAAATTTGTTATCATCGGTTGGGGTATCTACCCTATCGGTTACATCTTAGGTACAGCTGGTGGATTCTTCGGAATGGACCTCGGTATCGCGGCAAACGAAGAAGTACTAAACTTGTGCTACAACCTTGCTGATGCAATCAACAAAATTGGATTCGGTCTTGTAATCTATTCTCTAGCAATAAGCTCAGAGACAGAAGCGGCTTAATCATACGTTTCAGAGTGTTAGTGAGCCCCGCGACGAAAGTCGTGGGGCTTTTTTTTTAACAAGTCTATAGCGCCTTATATTTATATGTATAGAACTGTTTAGTTCTAAAACGATGTAATTGTCTTCCTAGAAATAACGCTCTTTACTGACACAATGAGATCTAAGCTTCTAATTCTAATTCTTTTCATCGCTTCAAACGCTTTCGGTCAACCCACTGGCATGCATTCGTACGCTATTGACCTTACTGAAGTAGTAGATGACCGCGTCAAAGTTACTGTTGATGCCAAATTGATTCAATGGTCCAATTCTAAACAAAACATTTATAATTTTCATTTCCCGGCCACTATTCCAGGCACTTATGCCACGCTTGACTACGGCAGGTTTATTCAAAATTTCCAAGCTTATGACGCCTATGGAACAAAGCTCAAAGTAAAAAAAAAGGGAAACACTTTTAGGATTTACGGCCAACCGGAAAGTCTTGAATACTGGGCTGATGATACCTTCGATGCACGAATACGCAAGAACAAAGTTTTTGAACCTGCCGGTACTAACAATCAAGAGCATGCAAATTTTCTCCTAAACGCAGCCGGTTACTTTGGTTTCTTTGAAGGACAAGAAGAATTACCCGTATCCCTCGAAATCACTAAAAGTCCTAGTCTATATGGTCTAAGTGCCATGGATAGTTACAGTTATGGTAATACACAGAATTTTTATGCTCGTAATTACCATCACTTCTTAGATTCCCCAGTTATGGTCAGTAAACCGGACACCACTTCCTTTAAGCTGGGCGGTGCTAAGGTTACCATAGGGGTATTTACAGAAAATGGGAGATCGCTGTCGCAAGAAATTTACAAGCAAGTAGAAACGAGTATGAAGGCTATTGAGGCCTTTTTAGAAGGCGAGCTACCCGTAGAAAATTATGCCTTTATTTTTTACATCAAAGATCATACAGAGTTCGAAAGTCTATTCAGCGGGCAGGAAATTAAAATAGGCACCATTTTTAAAGCCATTCGTAAACTAGCAGGCAAAGGCTTTGGGGCACTCGAACATGGCAATAGCTCCGTATACTATTTACCCGATTTCGGAGGAACAACAGTCCTTGATGGAATGGCGGACGTTTGTATCCATGAATTCTTCCACATACTCACTCCGCTTGGACTGCACAGTGAAGAAATAGGAAACTTCAATTATATCAATCCGGAAATGAGTCAACATTTGTGGCTCTATGAAGGTATTACTGAATATTTCGCTGGTATTAGCCAACTTAAAGGCAGCGTGTTAGATGAAGAAACGTATGTGCGGAGCTTACTTCGAGGAAAAATCCGTGCGGCGGACCGATACCCAACTAAAAAAATGTCATTCACTGAAATGAGTGAAAACGTTTTAAAAAAGCCCTACAAAAAACAGTACGCCCAGGTGTATCAACGCGGAGCACTTATGGCCGCCTTGCTTGATATACGCATTATGGAATTAACACAAGGACAAAAAGACTTACACGATATCATACTTACCCTTCGAGATACTTACGGTCCAGAAAATAGCTTTAAGGATGAAACCATCATCAGTGAATTCGTTGCTTTAGTTCATCCAGATCTTCAACAATTCTTTGACGACTATGTCACTGGGCGAGAAGAGCTACCTACTCGAGCGTATCTAAAAAAGGTTGGTATCGATTATAATCGTCGATATGAAGGTGCCGTCGTCATGGATCCCCTTCGCGATAATGGGTATAAAATAAGAGGGATTCGTTCTGTAGACTACATCGAGGTAAGAAAGGTATCAAAAGAAAATCCCTACCAACTTCAAGAAGGAGACCGAATCGAGCGTTACAGTGCGGAACTAGAAAATAAATACGGTGGGCTTGAAGAGGGAACTTCTATGATCCTCAAAGTAAATCGGGAAGATTCATCATTCACCATTCCCTATAAGGTGAAATATCAGACAGGTTCTAAGAAGCATTTTATTCGCTTCCAAAGAACCCCAACCCCTGAGCAATTAGCTTTGAGAAAGTATTGGTTTGAGAATTAATCCAAAAACAAAACCCGCGTTTTATAAAGCGCTGGTTTTGTTTTTAGTAACGACAGGTCATCGTTC
Source organism: Schleiferiaceae bacterium (assembly GCA_028357285.1). Classification (GTDB taxonomy): domain Bacteria; phylum Bacteroidota; class Bacteroidia; order Flavobacteriales; family Schleiferiaceae; genus UBA10364. The sequence goes on from JAOMWM010000002.1 coordinate 72,349, forward strand.
ACCGCCATATCGGTAACGGTTTAATGCGCTATAATTAGTTGCTCTGTAAATCTATTCGAAGTTGAAGCCGCAGTTACATGATAAATTCCATTAGGCAACGATTGAATATTTAAACTAATCTTTGAGCCCTCATACATGCGCTTTTCGCGAGTCCAAAGCTTACCTGTAGTATCGTAAATGTATATGTCAAGAGGCGTCCCCGAAAGCCAAGCACCGTCGATGAACAGTTCGTCGTTCGCTGGATTAGGATACAACATGATTGGTCTCGACAGATCTTGCTCTGAAAGTCCAATTCCCTGAACAAATTCGAACCAATTTAAATTGAACTCGGAACCCACATCAAGTCGAAGCTTATAATCGCCTTGAGATAGAACACCGCCAGGCTGATTAGTTGTTTGCCATGTTTGCCAACCTCCAGTTGCGCCAAGTGAAATCGAGGGGAAACTCGTTACATAATTACCCAACGTATCCATAAAAATGAACTGCATATTGACTCCTGACTGTGAAGAATGCCTGTAATCCACACTGTAAGTAGCACTATTTAAAACTTTGACATCGTAAATGAGGTAATCACCAGCTCCCAAATAACCTATGTTTTGACCACCGCCTATATCCGTGGTATTCTCTAACGAGATACCGTCCATACTGGAATATGCTTCCGCTTCAATTTTACCCGGTATGACATGCACCGTAGGCAAGGTGTTTTCAACCAACTCTTGACTAAATGACTGAACGTTGGTTCCATCTTTTGCTTTTAGCGTCGTTCCAGCGTAGGATATTTTTATTTCATCTAGGAAAGTAAGCGCCTGCCCAACCCCAATAAGTACATTACGTGAATTCGATAAACTTTTAGTTATGGAAGTCACTGTCGCTGGCACTCCATTCACTGTTACATAATAAGATGCAGCGAGACCAAGATTGGCAGTATCTAGAGGTTTATTCGTTTGCACCTCAATCGTGGTATTATCGTAGGTCACCCCATGTACATAATCAGCCGTGATGGTGTTCGTTGCACCTGTGGCTACGAACTCAAAACTAGTGACATTAAACCCGCCTTGATTCGCTACAAAACGCATCTTCTTATCGGTGGAAGAAAGAACAACATTAGGAATAGTCTTAGTAGACATAACCGTCCAACTGCCTGTATTCGTAGCGTAATAGTTCGGTGTTAATCGCACACCATCCGCTTCGAAATAAAAATTTCCTCCCGTAGAACCGCTACAACCTTGTCTAACTTTAATAGTGTATACACTGTCTTGGGGAATATTGACGCTGTAGCTCATCCAATCCTCAGTATCGACAAACCCTACCATATAACCATTACTGTTAACGGCATCAGTGAATTTCTCAATATCTACACCGTCATTTCTATACGTCCATCCAGAATTCCATGAGGGCGGTGGGTTAAGTTGGTACGACTCTGTATCGAAGTATGCGTCTCCTAATGGGCCCATATCATATTCTGAGGCATGCACTACACCTGGTAAATCATGCGTTTTCCACGGGAGAGATGTGGGATCTTGAACTTGACGGAACATCGCGTCAATAACTCCTCTATTATACGTACAATTCTGAGCTTTCAAATCCGTCGTCAACTGCATAAGCGTTGCTGTGGCAGCAGCTACTGATGGAGCCGAACCATTACCGCTCCAGTAATCCAATAGATCTTGATAGCCAGCAGACTTCGTTATACTAAGGGGAGCGTTGATTGTTTCTATCTTTTTCAAAGGCCACCACGCCCATCCTACACCTTCTGCCTCAAATAAACTGATGAGCCCGGTATACCAAGCATTTGAATTTTCGCCGGATTCCCCAAACCAGATGGGTATGTTGTAGGTGTCTCTTAAATCTAATCCGTACTGAATATCAGCAACACTATTCACAGGAGACCAGTATTTATGTGGAGAATACACCATATTATTATCCCACGGAGGGGTTAAACCTGTAAATGTATTAGCGAACCAATTCCCCTCTATAAAGATCACATGATTCGTATCCACCGAACGGATACTATCGGTTATGTCCTCATACATTGATCTCAGTAGAGTTCCTCCAGGTAAGTTCCAGTTGGGCTCATTGATCAAATCATATCCAGCAATGGTTGTATCAGTAGCGTATCGCTCCGCAAGTTTTCGCCACAGTGAAGACGTCTTATTTCTGTTATGAACACTTTCCCATAGTGATGGCTTTGAAGGATCGTAATCACTAATCCCTTCGTCATAACCTTGTCCACCCGGTGCAGCATGTAAATCGAGTATGACATACATATCGTTTACTCGACACCATTTAACAACGGAATCAAGCAGGTAGAAACCTTTAGTCAGCCATGTGTTTTGTCCTAAGACAGGTTCGTCCTCAATCGGCAAAGTGAAAAGATTGTAGTGCATTGGAACACGGACCGTATTAAAACCCCAAGCGGCCATTGAATCTACATCGGCTTTGTTAAAGTGATTTTCTAACCATGCATCATAGAAAGCATCCGTTGCTGTAACTCCGATAAGATCTTCGATCGTGTCTCTAATTTTATGCTGCGGACTTGCAAACGAAGCCGTCTGAAGCATGTAACCCTCTTGAACCATCCAACCACCGACACCCATCGATCGAATAAGCAGGGTGTCTCCATTACCATCTAAGATTACCTTACCTGCGGTCTGAACATATTGTCCTTTAAGTGGCGTTAATACACTTATGAAGCAAAACACCAAAAGCCCTGCCAATGAATTCTTTTTCATCTGATTTAATGATTTAAGAGGTATCAAGTTCTATTAAAATCTCAATAATCTACGATGAAACCGGTGGACAATAACTGGACACGGTTAAAGGCCCTGAATATATTCGTCCAGAGCATCTTCTTTATTAAGCGCTATTTTCTTTTTTAATCGGTATTTCGCTTTTTCAATCGCAGCCGGGCTCACATTTAGAACCGTAGCGATCTCTTTATTACTCATTTTCTGACGTATTAAATAACAAAGGCGAACCTCCCCTTTGGTGAGCTTAGGGAACTGCTTTATTAAACGTCTTGAAAATTCTTCGTGTAACTCTCGGTAATTCCGTTCAAAATGATCCCAATAGTTTTCGCTCTGTAATTCCCTATTAATCTCACGAGTCATCGATTTTAGAAATGTCAATACTTCATCTGAGCGGTTTTTTTGTTTGCTTTCACTTTCCAATCGCTCTTTAAAGGAATGCAGAAGCTCGAGTCTGCTTGATGTTTTTAATAATTGGAAACTTAATTCGGTTTTTTGCTGGTTTGACTTTACCTCAAGCTCCGATGCTTTTGCTTTAAGTAACTCTCTTTCTGTTTCTACCAATTTAAGGCGGGTTGACCTGTACTTTCTCTCTTGATAAAAGGAAACAGCCGTGCCTATTAGAAGTATAATAATGACAAAAATTAATATTCTGAACCAGGATCGCTGGATAAGAAACGACTTTATTCTGAAGGAAATTAACACTGTTTTTTCAACCGCATTAGCTCCAAGAGACCGCACCTCCAATAGATACTTCCCTGGCGGCAACTCTTGCAAGTCAATAGTGCGGGTTCCATAAGGCAACTCCACATAGTAATCTCCGAGCTCCTTTATTCTATATGCATTGCTTATACCATTCCGGAGCGTATTGCTGGCCAATTCAAAATTAAAACGTACAGATTTAGTTCCTGCCGCGAATACTACCGTCCGCGCTGAAGAAATGCCGTCCTTAATAATGGGAATAGGCTCTGGAAGATTATCTGCAAATACTTCCGTAATAAGCATTGGAGGAATCGCTGCTGCAGAGGAGTCTTCAGTTGATATTTCAACTACCCCTTGAGTACCTCCTAACAACAGGCGTTCCCCATTCCATAACAACGCTTTTCTATTCGAGAGACCTACTTGAAGTTCATCAAGCTCTTTGAACACTTCATAAGACCATTCCAATTGGTCATTTAATTTAATCTCTAAAAGACCTACACTTGTCGCTGCATATACCCTTCCTTTTCTTTCGCTAATGGAATAGCAATTCACAAACGTCTCCTTCCCAATAATTGTATCAACGACTCGACCCTCATCGATCACAATTATCCCACTGCCTTCAGTGCCTACCAGTTTATAATCTAAATAGGTCTCTATATCTAAGACTGAATTTTTTATAGGTATACTTTGAATGGAGCCTTGTCTTGAAAGGGTATAAATGCCTTGAAATTCTGTACCTACCCAAAGTAAGTCACCATCGAACTCTAAATCCATTATGTTTCGACCTACACGCCATGGAGTATCAAATGGCGATGTGATTTCCGCCCCATCCCAGAATTGTAAACCGTAAAGCGTACCAATCCATAAACTATCGCCCCAGGTTTTCTCCAACGACCAAATATTTGAATTTTCGAGTCCACGCGACGATTGAGAGTAGGCTAAGAATTGTTCTTTAATGGTACCCGATGTATCCATCACAAATAATCCCTGACCCAGACTGCCTATCCATAATTCGTCTTGATAAAACTCAAGACTTGTAACCACGTCGGGTAAATAAGGGTTATCAAATGTAGTGGGCTGCCAGCCTGCCGGCGATTCTCGGTAGCGAACGAGACCATCTCCATCAAAACCAACCCACAAATCGTTATCGCTCACCATGCTAATGGCACTTTGAATACTCGATGCGACGAATTTTTTAGGCTTCGGAAGTAACGATACCGCACTGTTGTTTACCGGAAATTGCGCGACACCGCCATTATAGGTGCCTAACCAGAGGGCATCATACACTTCATATATTCCATAAAATTGATCCGTAATAATTCCTGAGGTTGGATCTTGTTTCGTAAAATGTTGAATAGCACTACCGTTCCATTGGTATACGCCATATCCATCCGTGGAAATCCAAACATTGCCCTCGTAAAAAATGGCATCACGCTGGGTTCCCTTTGTCGGAATCGCTAATTCGTAAAACACATCGCCTGACAGTTCAAAAACGCCAGTTCCTTCAACAGAAAAAATGACTCGCCCGCCAGATACATCCACCGATTTTCGAAAAGAACTCACGCTTTTATTTGCCTCAAGCGCATAAACAGACTTTTGCGACTTTAAGTAATACAGCAGGTGATCACCGCTCGTCGCAATCCACAAAGTATCACCTTGATCTTCAAAATCGAATATAAATTTTAAGTCCTCGGCATATTCGTCAGAAACAAAACGCTTCCATTTTTCACTGCCCGGTCTTAGTTGGAATATTCCGGAACCAGAACTTCCTGCCCATATAGTTCCTTCCGAATCTTGATGAAGGGAGATTATTGATATCTCTCTTGGAAGTTGCGGAATCTTACTGTCTGGAATTGGCCGAAGACTTTCAAGATCAACTCCCATTATGCCACCTAGCTGCAGACCAATAAGCAGTACTGAGTCTTGAGTGACCAATAAGCTTTGGACATTATTTGATCTACGAAAATCTGTAGAATCTAGAAAAGGAAAAGAGCGTGCTCGACCTTCATTGTATTTATATAAACCGTCACGCGTTCCTATCCAAACAAAACCCCAGTCGTCCTGCACTATGGAATACACTGTGGGATTGTTGAGTCCCTCAGCAGCGCCTATATGACGTATGGACTGGCCGCTTGCAAAAAGTGAACAGGCAACAAAAAGAACGATATATAAGAAACTTCGCATACAGCAATTTACAAATGAAAAAGGGACCCGTTACCGAGTCCCTTTATCACTTACTTACTAACTAAATTAAATTTTAGTTGAGTGAGATACGAATTACACTATCCGTTTCCTCGTTTTGTAAACGCACGATGTACATACCGCGTGGCAATGTTGCAACATCAAGGCGTGTATTCGCCTCAAAGCTTTCCTCCATTACTTTGGCACCTGTTACGTTATATACAGCTACAGAAGTAGTAGTTCCTGTGGTATTTTCAATGAATAACACATCAGAAGCTGGGTTCGGCTTTACGGTAAAGCTAGCAGCAACCTCTTCAACTCCAATGTTAGAGTAACCACCACACTCTTCCCAAGCATGTATCATCAAAGTAGTATCAGACGTTCCAACTGTAAGAACGCGATCAGTGAAACCTGCAGAATTAGTGTTGATACAAGTAGTGTCGCTCATGGATGCAGGAACGAAGTTTTCTTGAATCGCCCAATCATCAGCAGTAAACTTGTAGCGGTAGTCTCCTGGCGTTAATGACATAACAACAGTGTACACACCATCTCCATCTGTATCCGTCATCGGATAAGCAGTACCATTCCACGCAACCGGGAATGTACCAGAAAGATATGCATTTGTAAATGCTGGACTGTTAGAGCGATCAGATTGGAAAGTCACGTCAACAGGTGTTAATGGCGTTGGACAAACTGTATCTGTTGCACAGGTACCAAAACAAAACATTAACGTGGTATCCTGAGTAAACGATGGTAAAATACGATCATCATAATTACTCGGGTCAGAACACGGTAATCCGTTTAACGATTCCTTTGTACCCCAATCTGCATCATTTGCTGGACTGTTAAGGAAGATGAAATTACCTCCACCAGTTCCATCTAAAGTATCAGTTCCTTCATAAACACCGTTACCATCTGGATCGGTTAATTGAACTGCGTTTGCACCACCAATGACACCACCGCCTAAGAATAGACCGTTAGCACCTACTGTGATGTTAGCTGTATTGACTTTAAAAGTCACTACATGTGTTGTTTGTGCGAAACCCAACATAGGTAGGGCAAGCATTAATAAAGCGTAGATTTTTTTCATGTTAAGCATTATTTATAGTTAGTAATTATTGAAATACTCTTATGTAATCCACCAGCATGTACTGAGGGAATGTTGTTGAAGGGCCAACTGGACCTGGCCAGTTTCCTTCTACGGCAATGTTTAGTATGAAGAAGAACTTCTCTTTAAACGCCCCTAAGTTGGAGATGTTCAAAGTGTGAAATAAAATATCATCACGAAACCACTTGATGGAACCACTATCCCAAACTATGGAGAATACATGAAATTCGTCATTATACTTTCCAGAAGTAAGGCTGTTATTTCCGCCATATTCTGCATGACTACCATTATTCGACCAATGTGCTGTACCATAAACAGTGCGATCATTATAACCGTCACCTCCGATCAACTCCATAATATCAATCTCACCACAGCTGGGCCAGCCATCCGTAGAAAAGTTATCGCCCAACATCCAGATCGCAGGCCATATACCCGGACCGTATGGCACTTTTGCGCGAATATCTATTCTCCCGTACTTAAATGACTGCTTTCCTTGAGTGGTAATTCGAGCCGAAGTATAGGGCGCGCCTAAATGCGTTTCCTGTTTAGCCGTTATGCGTAAATATCCCTGATCTAGCTCTGCATTGCGATTACCACCACGGTAGTATTGACTTTCATTATTTCCCCAACCTGAAGCACCGGTCTCGTAATTCCAATCCGATAAATTTAAATCTGTACCTGAAAAATCTTCTTCCCAGACTAATGTTTTTCCGGAATAGGAGTTCGGAGTAGTGTAACCTATATCTTCAATAGGTGGTGCACCGTCGTCGTTACGTAAAGTGATTGACGCATAAGGCTCCGGTATCGTTACATTCACAGCATTACTGAAAGAAATCCAAAATGTCTCGGTCTCCTCAGACTCCTCATCTCCATAAATAGTGAGTGGAATGGACGCCATTGTTGCGCCTTTCGGAATTTCTAAGGTGCCTTGTGCCAATTCAAAATCATCACCAGATTCTGCATTAACGTCGCTTGTAGTATAATCGAGCGTTATAGTCTTTGCCGCAGGTGCTGAAAGAAAAACGTCAAAGTCAATCGTTTTAGTCGCGTTACCCTCGTCTATTTCAATGCTGTACGCAGTGAGTTGAGGAACCGAAGGGGCTTCGCAACCAACGGTTGCAAGGCCTACTACGATTGTTATTGCTGTATTTCTTAGGGTCTGAATCATCTATTATTATTCAGAATAAAGCGTGAAACGCCAAAGGCCACCGCCAAAGTCACATTCAATTTCCATGTAACGATCACCAGCAACATCAGTCATCGATAAAATATCATACGTCACAGACGTTACTGGAGAAGATACCTCACCGCCGTTTGCTGCCTTAGGTATCCCGATAAAGGCACCTAAACCGTTTACTTTTAATTGATCTGGAAGCGGTCCATTACCCGGTATAATTTCAAACGAATGCGTTCCACTCGCCCATGCATCATGAGGAGAAGTCAAAGCCGTCTCAGGAGTACATCCCTCAGTAGCAACACCGAAATATGTTTCAGCATAAACATCACCGTTAGCATCGTATTCCATCGTGCCGTCCTCACTGAAAATCCACTCGTCATTGAATAAACATGGACGATCCGTAGGGCCTGAAGCAGGGATTGCCCACCACGTAGTGTTGCCATCAGGACCAACCCATAAAGAGCCCGCCTGTGGAGCTAATTTCCATGTACGAGATGTACATTCTGTTAACCACTCCATGGCACCTATACAAGGCATCGGGCCATCTATCAAAATTTCAATCTGACCTGTTGCAGATGCACTACCCCCTTGATTGAAGACGGTGTGTGAAACATCATAAGTACCCATAGCACCGATGAATACTTCAATACTTTCACCGGTGTAGGTACCAACACCGTCGATTTCCCATTGATATAGGAATGGATCACCGGTAGAGGTTGAAACCAATTGTACAGTATTACTGTCAATGAAGGTTACGGAGTAATCTGCTTGAGGGAGTGCCCCCAATTCTGTATGTCCCGCCTCGCTTGGTTCACAAGCGATAAAACCGAGAGCTACAAGACTAAATAAAGCTAATTTCTTTAACATCGTTATCGATTTTTAGTATCCTGGATTCTGAGTTAATACATCTGGTGCAGCATCAATTTCCTGCTGCGGGATTGGAAGGTAAGTATGCGTAGACGCAACAAAACCTTGATCACCCAATACTTCCGTGGCTTTACCGGTTCTGAGAAGATCAAAGAAACGGTGTCCTTCCGTCGCTAATTCCATGCGACGTTCTGTATAAATATCTTCAAGTAGTTGGTTGCCTGTGCTCGTTAAAGCGGCAAGACCAACGCGGCTTCTTACCTGGTTTAAATACGTTCGAGCCGTACCTTCTGAACCACCGCTTCTAACGATTCCCTCAGCAGCCATTAATAAAACGTCTGCATAGCGAATTTCGCGAATGTTGTTCCCCCAGTTAAGAGCAGGATCACCGTCTGGCGCAACATTTGATGCGATCGGTGCATATTTGCGCATCCAGAACCCAGTGTTTTGATACCCAGGCGTGTATTCTGCACCTGGTAATGCATCTGCATCGATAATGGTGTAGCCATAACGTGGATCACCGTCCATCGCAGCCTCTAATTCAGTTGACACTGGGCAGAAGCCCCATCCTGTTGCATACGTAGGGCCGTTGTAGTCACGCATTCCAATGAACTGGACACCAACGTTTCCTTCTCCACCGCCCCAGCCGAACGAGCCCCAGTCAGAAGCTGAGTTTTCACTGTAGGTTATTTCAAAAACACTCTCCGAAGACCACTCCCCTTCTGCAGACCAAATGTCAGAGAAACTTGAAAGAAGTGAATACTCTCCTGATTGAATTACTGACTCACATAGAGAAGCCACTTGTGCCATGCTAGATGCGTCGTCTTCGAAAAGTAAAACGCGTGCTAGAAGTGCTTGTGCAGCACCTTTAGTAACACGGCCTAATTGGTTGGAACCAACAGAGCTCGGTAAATCTGTAATTGCTGCTTCAAGATCAGAAACAATAAATGGATAAATTTGATCAGGACCTACCTGCTCCACAGTGTAATATTCTGATGCTCCTAGCGTATGATCAATTAAAGGGATATTCCCGAACAGACGAACTAGATCAAAGTAAAACTTCGCACGGAGGAATTTCGCCTCTGCCTTTGTGCGCGTTCTAAATGCTTCACTCGCATCTTCGATTTCGTCAATTTTTTCAAGGAATAAATTAGCGCGGTAAATTCCTTTATACCCTTTTCTCCAAAAACCACGCTGTGGCCCTAGGTTCGGGGTTAGTGTAAAGTTATTGTAGGCAACCCATGAAGGTTGATCGGAAGCATCACTACCTCCTGCATATGTATCGTCAGAAGCAACATTCTGTAAGAATCTAAACATGGTGAAACCATATTGATCATTCCACTGTAGTACATCGTAAATACTTACCAATGCTTCGAAAGCTTGCTCCTCAGTCTGGTAGTAGTTCACCTCTAATACACGGCCAACGGGTCTAGTATTCAAAAAGTCTTTTGAACACGAGCCCAGAATCATAGTAAGCGCTAGAAGCAAGCTTACCCAGATACCTTTTGTTTGGTTTAACTTATTCATGTTTTATTTATTTAAATGTGATGTTCAATCCTATTGTATTCACTCGTGCTTGCGGGTAGATACCTCTGTCTATACCGAAACCAGCACCGATTTCCGGATCAAATCCACTGTATTTAGTGAATGTAAGAAGGTTCGTACCGCTGTAGTATATACGCATTTTACGAAGACCTATACGCTCGGCAGTTGGACCCGTTATATTGTATCCTATCTGTAACGACTTCAATCTAAAGAAGCTACCGTCTTCAACATAGAAATCTGAACTACGTGCAAAGTTTCTATTTACGTCGTTGAACGTAAGTCTTGGATATTCATTCGTAGAACCTTCTCCTGTCCAGCGATCGATTGCCTTAGCAGGCATGTTCGAGGTTGGTAAGTCGTAACGGCGTGTAGCATTGTAAATCTGATTTCCAAATACTCCTTGACCGAAAATATTTACGTCCCAATTTTTGTAGCGCATATCGATCGTTAAACCAGCAGTCCAATCCGGTGTAGGATTACCAATCATAGTTCTATCATCCGCGTCAATTACACCGTCACCGTTGACATCAACAAAACGGAAATCACCAGCTTGTGCCATTGGCTGCAGAGTATCGCCATCGCCACTCGTGTAACTGAATACATCATCCATATTTTGGAAGATTCCGTCCGTTTGATATCCGTAGAGGTAACCGATAGGTAAACCTTCTGTAATACGAGTGATTTCGATACCCTGTGGTCCCCATCCGGCACCTGTAAGGTAACCGGCATCATTACCGATCAAGATTACTTCGTTTTTGATAAAACTTGCATTTCCGCTAACACCGAAAGAGAAATCTTTACTGTAGCTGCGGTCGTATCCGAATTCAATATCAACACCCTGGTTCAACATTGAACCAACGTTCGCTGTAGAAGGGTCATTACCAATGTAATCAGGTAATGGTGGACGCGTTTTCATACCATTGGTACGACGACTAAATACATCTACTCCTAATACAAGGTAATCATAGGCACGAATTTCTGTACCAACGTTTAATTGAGCAACACTCTCCCAACGTAAATCAGGATTCGCTACTTGTGCTGGTGTCGTACCATTAACAAGTACTTCGTTTGCACCAAATGTGTACGAACGACCACCGATGATGGTAGAAGCATACTCTAAAGAACCTGCTGCGTCACTACCATTCAAACCGTAACCGGCCTTAAACTTCAACGTGTTTACATTATCGTAAATCCACCAATTTTCTTTGTGAACATTCCATCCAGCAGATAACGAAGGGAAATATCCCCAACGGTTGTTCTGTCCAAAACGAGAAGAAGCATCGGCACGAAGAATTGCAGTGGCCACATATTTACCATCGTAGTCATAGTTTACACGACCGAAGTATGATTCGATTGCATAACGCTCCCACTTACCACCGTATACTTGCTCTGAAATTTCGTTACGGGCATAGTCGATGGTAGCGTCTTGAAAGTCTTGTGTAGGTACATCACGCTTATTTCCGCCGATATAACGACCGTTTACTTCTTGAGCACTGTGACCCACCAAATAGTTGAGGTTGTGCTTACCTATGCTTTGAGTGTAGGTCAAGGTATTGTCCCATATCCATGTAAAACCTCTATTGAAACTAGAGTAGACATTATTAGTGTCTAGAAGGTTTGTCGCATTCAGATAGTGTGATGGAGTCATTCCATCATTTCCCCAAAATGCAAGGTCAATACCCATGCTAGAACGCGCTTTCAATCCAGGTAGGATTTCAAATTCAGCGTAGGTATTATTGACGATTTTATCTGCCCAACCTACATTATTAATCATCGAATAAGCAGCCACAGGATTTACTACCTCAGATGTTACACGATTTGAAATACCGAAAATTCCATTCTCATCGCGAACTAAATTTCCGCGAAGAACACCTCCTGAAGAATAGGGAGTTCCTGACAATACTGTAGGATCTGTTTCGTAAAGTGGTGTAATTGGGTCAATGTTTAATGCACGACCTAAAGGCGAGCCCCATTCTGTATTTTCTGCAACACCATTGCTTTGATTGTGTGTATAAGCTACATTCCAGCCTACTGTCAAACGGTCATTGACTTTCGTTACAGTATTTAGGCGAGCCGCCAATCTTTCATAGTACGACTTGCCTTCCGCGACAATACCTTCTTGATTGAAGGAGCTAATAGAGGCATAGTACGAACCACGGTCTGTTCCGCCAGCGATACTAATATCGCTGTTCTGAATCACTGCGTTTCTGTTAAATACAGCGTCTTGCCAATCTGTACCTGTACCGTACATGCTTGGATTGCTGTAAGGTAAAGTTTGGCCTGCAGCACCGGCCATTTCATTTTGCAATGTAGCATACTCAGTAGCATTCAATACTGGTGCTTTCTTCCATGGATTCTGCAGACCCGTGTATGAAGTAACCTTCACTTCCATACCTCGAGCTTTCGATCCGTTTTTCGTTGTAATGATAATAACACCATTCGCGCCACGAGCACCATAGATAGCGGCAGAAGCTGCATCCTTAAGTACTTCTATAGTTTCAATGTCGTTAGGGTTTAAATAATCTATACCGCCGCCAATAACAACACCGTCAATCACGAAGAGTGGATCTGAGCCGTTTATTGATGAAGTACCACGTACACGAATCACCGCGCCAGCACCTGGCTGACCAGAACTCTGAACGACACTAACTCCTGATGTTCTACCTTGAAGCGCAGTTTCAACGCGAGGCAAAACAATATCCTCTAAGTCTTCCGACTTAACACTAGATATCGCTCCGGTAACATTTGACTTCTTTTGAGTTCCAAACCCAACAACAACTACTTCATCTAAGGTAGAAGCGGCTTTGTCGTAGACTAGTTTTATGTTAATACTTTTTGAAGCACCCAGAGACACCTCTGTGGTAACATATCCCACGAAGGAAACTGTTGCCGTTGAGCCCTCTTTGGCGTCAAGCGTCCATCTACCTTCCATGTCTGTCATTGCAGATTTCTGACCGGCCTTCACTACGGCACCCGGCAGCGGTGAGTTGTCAGTAGCATCGACTACCGTTCCCCTGTACTGAGCACTTACCTGCGCCGAAAATCCTAAGAAAAGAAGGACTAGAAAGGACGCGATGTAATGTTGTCGTTTGTTCATTGTGTCTAGTTTTATTGATAAAGTGTATTTTGTACACTGCAATGTGCTAATGAATTAGTCAAGGAACAACTTCTTAGCCCGGACAAATGCCGGACATTTTAACATTATTAAAGGATTTACAGCCTATTAAGAAGGCTCACAGAGCGAATGTACGTGAATTTTATTCGAGAAAATCATCGATGTCTCGACGTTCTTTTTTGGTGGGCCTTCCGACCCCTTTTTGTCGACTTACGTTTCTTGCTAAGCGAAGAAAGTTCTTTTTATCTAACTCAATTTGAGGGGTTTGATCGCTAATTAATTCCTCCACGAACTTTGCACTCACTCTGCTTTTAGGGAGACCAATAACTTCATAAATCTCATCATATCCGTGACGTTTAAGCGTAAACACATCCCCTTCCTTCACGTCTCTTGAAGGTTTTACAGGTAATTCCGACATCAAAACCCGGTTATTGCGGATGTGCTCACCTGCTAAGGTGCGGGTTTTGAACAATCGGACACACCACAAGAATTTGTCTATACGCATGACCACAAAATTGCACGTTTTCCACTAATTTCAAGCCTTCAAGATTAAAAAACATCGAATGAAGAAATTAACGCTCCTCGGTGCTGTTAGCCTATGTACATTCTTTGCCTGCCAAAACACAGACAAAAACGCCATAGCCCAAAACAATGAAAGCACACGTACTATGAATAACGCTGAAAAAGGATACCAGTTATATACTGTACGCGAAGCCCTAACGGGTGCGGACTCTATTGCAGTGACTTTACAAGCAACGCGGGATATGGGCTATGATAAAGTTGAGAGTTTTGGATATGCCGAAGGCGGTTTTCTAGGCCTAAGTACCTCAGATTTCAAAACCGCTATCGAGGATGCTGATCTAAAAAGTCCATCAGGACATTATATGCCATCGGAATTAGAGAGCGCAAACATGGTAACTATTGATCCTGAATCCATAAATGATTTCCTAAATGCAGCCGAGGCATTAGGGCAAAAATGGGTGGTTATACCCTGGATGAACGAAGCGTGGAGAAATAAGGAAGGGTACGATCATTTGATCGAATACCTTATCAAATTAGGAGAGGCAGCAGCAAAACGAGGCATGGTCGCAGGCTGGCACAACCACGATTTCGAATTTGAGCCTTTAGAACCCAATCAGCCGGGATCACCCTTCGCTTATGAATACCTTCTGAACGCCTTAGAGGGGAGCAATGTCGTCTTTGAAATGGATATTCATTGGGTCGCCTTCGCAGGGCAAAATCCTGTAGAATGGATGGCCAATTATCCCGGTAGATTTCCTTTATGGCACGTTAAAGATTTTGCTGCAGATACTGCGACTCAAGTTCCCGTAGGGCAAGGCGTCCTAGATTGGGCGGAAATATTTGCCATGGCAGAAACAGCAGGACTCGAACACTACTATATTGAACAGGACTTCTGTTCAGCGGACAAAGCCGTCCAATGTCTTAAAGAAAGTATAGAATGGGCGAATGAGCAGCCCTTCATGAATTAAACTAAACCGCTCACGCAGCGTTAACACCACAACGAATACAACTGACCTATGTACGGAGGATTAAAAGAACATTTGACCACACAGCTCGAAGAAATCACAGCAGCCGGCTTATTCAAGCGCGAACGTGTCATTACAACACCCCAAGATGCCATCATTAAAACTACTGAAGGCGAAGAGGTTCTGAATTTTTGTGCAAACAATTATTTAGGCTTGAGCTCACATCCGCGAGTATTGGCGGCAGCTCAAAAGACATTAGAAACGCACGGTTTCGGCATGTCATCCGTACGTTTTATTTGCGGGACACAAGACATTCACAAAGAATTGGAAGCAAAACTTGCGGAGTTCTTGCACTGCGAAGACACAATACTATACGCAGCCGCCTTTGATGCCAACGGAGGAGTGTTCGAACCGCTGCTTACCGCAGAAGACGCTATTATTTCTGACAGTTTAAATCACGCCTCCATTATTGATGGGGTTCGACTTTGTAAAGCGCAACGTTACCGTTATGCGAATAACGACATGGCAGATTTAGAGTTGCAATTAAAAGCAGCTGAAGGTGCCCGATTCAAAATAATTGTGACCGACGGTGTTTTTTCTATGGACGGCTATGTCGCCCAATTGGATAAAATATGTGATCTCGCCGACAAATACGATGCGTTAGTAATGGTAGATGAATGCCACGCAACCGGGTTTATTGGAAAGACGGGACGTGGGACGGTCGAGCTGAAAAACGTGCTGGGGCGTGTAGATATTATCACAGGAACCTTAGGTAAAGCTCTAGGCGGTGCAATGGGTGGTTTTACTACAGGACGAAAGGAAATTATCGAGATGTTGCGTCAAAAATCGCGTCCATACCTTTTCTCTAACTCATTAGCGCCGGCTATTGTAGGGGCTTCTATTGAGGTATTGAATTTGCTAAGTGAAACTACGGACCTCCGTGACCAGTTGGAATGGAATATTAACTACTTCAAAGACGGCATGAAGGCTGCAGGGTTTGACTACAAGGATGGTGAAAGTGCCATTGTACCGATCATGCTTTATGATGCAGCCTTAAGTCAGGAGTTTGCAGATAAACTACTTACCGAAGGTATCTACGTTATAGGCTTCTTTTATCCGGTTGTGCCGCAAGGTCAGGCGAGAATAAGGGTTCAGTTGAGTGCTGCACATAGCCAATCACACCTCGATAAAGCCATTGCGGCATTTACAAAGGTGGGTAAGGAATTAGGCGTAGTACAGTAAGGACGTCCACTTTTAACAACACTTTATCGAGGTTTATTAGCTGCTCAAAGTGCTCATCTGCAACCGTAGCGTTACTTTTGACCCTCAATTAGAACTACAGCACATGCTTATTCAGATTTTACAGTTCGTTTTAGGACTCTCTATATTAATCGTACTTCACGAGTTTGGTCACTACCTACCTGCACGCTTTTTTGGAGTGCGTGTCACTAAATTCTACCTCTTTTTCGATTATAAATTTTCATTATTAAAGAAAAAAATCGGGGAAACTGAATGGGGAATTGGCTGGATTCCATTAGGCGGATATGTAAAGATTGAAGGCATGGTGGACGAAAGCATGGATACCGAAAACCTCAGCGAAGAGCCTGAAGATTGGGAATTCAGAGCGAAGCCGGCCTGGCAACGCGTGATCATTCTTACCGGGGGCGTCATCATGAATTTCATTACTGCGTACTTCATTTACGTCTTCTTATTGATGTCGTACGGAAAGGACTATTTGCCTAACGAAAGTTTAGTAAACGGCATCTGGACCAACGAAATGGGACTTTCAATGGGGCTCGAAAACGGTGATAAAATTGTGAGTATCGGAGATATGGTCCCCGAAAGCTACCGTGAAATTCCAATGGAGATTCTATTAAGCCAAGAAGAAGATATCGTCGTGGAGCGCGCGGGTAATCTAGTTACCGTACCCATCACCATGGAAGCTATCGAAGATATGATCAGCAACAAAAAATTTGTTGGATTGATCAAACCCCGTATGCCCTATGTCATAGGCGCATTTGGCGAGGTTAGTGCCGGTGCCGATGCAGGACTTGCCGTGGGCGATAGCATCGTCGGTCTTAACGGTCAGGAGCTGCTGTTTTTTGACCAGTACAAAGAAGCCTTACCGGAATTCGTAGGGCAAGAGATTGTACTTTCTGTGTACCGCGAAGGCCAATTAGACAGTGTTAAAATGACCGTCCCTGAATCTGGTCAGATTGGTGTTTACAATACTGGCGAGGTCTTTAAATACTACGAAATCAAGAACAAAGCCTACACCTTTGCTGAAGCCTTGGGCGGCGCTGGTGGCGAGGTCCAGAATAAATTAATGAGCTATATCCGTCAATTCAAGCTCATCTTCAACCCTAAAACGGAGGCGTACAAAGAGGTTGGCGGTTTCTTGACTATTTTAAAGCAATACGACCAAGCCTGGAATTGGCGTCATTTCTGGGAATTCACTGCATTTTTAAGCATCATGCTCGGATTCTTAAACATCCTCCCTATTCCCGCATTAGACGGTGGTCATGTGATTTTCACAGTAATCGAATGGGTATCGGGTAGAAAACCATCCATCAAAGTGCTGGAATATGCACAAATGGTTGGATTCTTCTTACTTCTCGCACTACTCATTTTCGCAAATGGGAACGACATAATGAAGGCCGTTGTAGGCGGGTAATCCTATGGATTTAAGCAGTACCATATACACGCATCTCGGTCAGGTCAACGATCCTGAGATTCCGGTACTGAGCCTTCACGATATGGGCATTTTACGCGCAGTAAAAGTGCTCCCAGAGAACGACGAACGCCATGCGCAGGCACTAGAGCGCTTTCGCACGAGCCATCCCGACGCTCCAAAGGAACATGCCGATAGTGTCTATGAGATTGTCATCAGCCCAACCTACGTAGGCTGCCCAGCAATGGACCGCATGTCCCAAGATATTGAAGAGGCAATGTTTGTGCGCCAATTGCCCTTTGCCATCACCCAACAACTCCAACCTTCCTGGACCACCGAATGGATTTCGGAAGAAGGAAGAAAAAAAATGGAAGCTTACGGCATTGCACCCCCTGTATCTGGGTCAGCTGATAAAAGAGCCCTCTTTGCGGAGGCACCGAAAGTACGCTGTCCCAAATGCAAAGACCAAGATACCCGAATGCTCAGTTTACACGGCAGTACGGCTTGCAAAAGCCAGTACGTCTGTAACAGTTGTTTGGAGCCGTTCGAATACTTTAAGTGTTTGTAGAAACGACCGAGGACAAATGCGCTCCATGTCCTAACTTTGAGGAGCCCAAACACAGACTCATGTCAAAAAAGACCACTATTCCGTTCGAAAAAGCGTTTAAGCTCATGGCCACGGCCAAGAGCATGACTGAGCTGTATGAGCGGGAAAAGGATACGACATCAAAATATGTTCACGCGACGAGCCGTGGCCACGAATCGGCCCAGCTTGCGCTTGCCTTGCATCTAGAGCCAAAAGATTATGTCGCTCCATATTACCGCGACGACAGCTTGCTACTAGGTATCGGCATGACCCCAAAAGATTTAATGTTGCAACTGCTGGCAAAAGTGGACGATCCCTTTTCCGGTGGTCGCACCTATTACAGCCACCCAAGCCTCAACGACGCGGATAAACCAAAAATTCCGCACCAGAGTTCTGCAACTGGAATGCAAGCCATTCCCACAGCCGGTGTGGCCATGGGGATACAATACCGCGAGCAGCAGGGGTTAGCCAGTAAAGAGGAATTGGGCGGAATCGCCGTATGTAGTATTGGCGACAGTGCCATGACGGAAGGTGAGATTTCTGAAGCACTGCACATGGCAGCTTTGAAGCAATTCCCGCTACTTATGTTTGTTCAAGACAACGGCTGGGACATCAGTGCCAACAGGGCGGAGGTTCACCACAGCAATGCGGTGGAGTATGCGAAAGGGTTCACTGGTATTGAAGCCGTAGATATAGACGGGACAGATTTTGAATCGGCGTATTCGGAATTGGGCAAGATTATCAAGACCATGCGCAAAGAGCGTCGTCCGTTCTTAGTTCGCATGGATGTCCCGCTGCTGAACCACCATACTTCTGGTGTGCGAAAGGAATGGTACCGCGACGATTTGGAGGAAGCGGCAAAACGCGACCCCTATCCTATTTTGAAGGCGCAATGTTTGAAGGCCGGGGTGAGCGAAAAGGAATTGGACCAGTGGGAAACCGAAGCGGGCCAATTCGTTCAAGCCCAGTACGAAAGCGCCCTATCCATGCCAGATCCGCAACCGGCAGATCTACTTACTCATGATTTCGCGCCCACCCCCATTACTGAAGAGCGCGGCGAACGTGCGCCCAAAGGTGCTGAACCTACGGTAATGGTGGATGCCGCATTGTTTGCCATCAAAGAACTCATGGCAGCGCATCCGGAAGCACTATTGTACGGGCAGGATGTCGGTGGAAGATTGGGCGGTGTGTTCCGCGAAGCGGCCACGCTTGCGCAGAAATTTGGTGACGAGCGCGTGTTCAACACACCCATTCAAGAAGCATTTATCATCGGTTCTACAGTCGGAATGTCGGCTACTGGGCTCAAGCCATTTGTCGAAGTTCAGTTCGCAGATTACCTCTGGCCAGGCATGAACCAATTGTTCACTGAAGTCAGCCGCAGCTATTACCTCAGCAATGGAAAATGGCCGGTGAGTACCGTCATCCGCGTCCCCATCGGCGCATATGGATCCGGCGGACCCTTCCACAGTTCTTCTATTGAGACAGCCGTGACGAGCATTCGAGGTATTAAAATCGCTTACCCATCGACAGGAGCGGATCTGAAAGGATTGATGAAATCGGCGTTTTATGACCCTAATCCGGTGGTTATTTTTGAACATAAAGGCCTGTATTGGAGCAAAATACCGGGAACCGAAGGGGCTAAAACCCCAGAACCTAGCGCAGACTACGTCATTCCGTTTGGAAAAGCGCGTATGGTGATCGAAGCGGAAGCTTCTGCAGTTACCTCGGGTGAATCTGCGGTAGTGGTGACCTATGGCATGGGAGTGTATTGGGCGCAAAAAGCGGCCAAAGCTTTCCCAGGGCAGATCAGTATATTGGATTTACGCACGCTCGCACCGTGGGACCGTGCTGCGGTCATGGCGGAAGCTAGAACTCACGGCCGCGTGCTGGTGCTTACTGAAGAATGCAGCAGCCCTAGTTTCGCTCAAAGTGTGCAAGGTGCTATTGCCGAGGAATGCTTCGAATTTTTAGATGCGCCCGTGCAACTTCTGGGTGCAGTGAATGTACCGGCGATTCCATTGAACACTACCCTCGAACAAACCATGCTCCCGAACGCCGATAAAGTGGAAGGAGCATTGCGCAGTTTGCTCGCGTATTAATAGGGACCAATTCAGTAAAAATGGGTACTTTAGTCGCTCAAAATCAGTAGTGATGAACACAGTATTTCTAGGGATCATGGGTCCCAACCAAATGATTCTCATCCTTGTGGTGGTTCTGTTGCTTTTTGGAGGCCGCAAAATCCCGGAATTAATGCGTGGTTTAGGTCGCGGTGTTAAAGAATTTAAGGACGGCGTTGCCGACGAAGAATCAAAGGACGACTCGAAAGAGTAAACCCATCCCAACGTAACGCATATGAGTACCACGGCCCAGGCGGTTGAACAGTTTTTGGCAAAAATTGACCAAACGAAAGACCTCAACATCTTTCTAGAAGTTTGGGCAGATGAAGCGCGCGCGCAAGCGGCGCAAGTCGATGAAAAAATTGCTGCAGGAACGGCCGGTTCTCTCGCAGGTATGGTCATTGCGTTGAAAGACAATATTTGCTACCGCGGACACAAAGTCAGTGCTGCGTCAAAAATCTTAGACGGTTTCGAAAGCCAATTTTCAGCCACCGCCGTTGAACGTTTGCTTGCTGCAGATGCGGTGTTTATAGGCCGCACCAACTGTGATGAATTTGCTATGGGTTCTGGGAATGAAAATTCTGCCTTTGGCCCAACCAAAAACCCTCACGACCCAACGAAAGTACCTGGCGGTTCTTCAGGCGGCTCTGCTGCTGCAGTAGCAGCCGGTCTTTGCCATGCCGCGCTAGGATCAGATACGGGTGGATCTATTCGCCAGCCCGCTAGTTTTACGGGTACCGTTGGCTTCAAGCCTTCCTACGGCCGCGTCAGTCGCCACGGGTTGATCGCTTATGCCAGCAGCTTTGACCAGATCGGTCCGTTCACCACTTCGGTGAAAGACGCGGCCCGCATCATGGAAGTCATTGCCGGACCGGATGCTTTTGACGCCACCGCCATGCAAGAGCCCTTAGCTCCTGCAACAAAAGGCCAGCCGAAAAAAGTAGCTTATTTAAAAACTGCTGTAGACAATCCCGCAGTGGACGAAGGCGTTCGCAAGGCGTTCATGACCCAGTTAGAATTGCTTGAAAATGCGGGGGTCATCGTTGAGCCAGTAGAACTGGAGCTCTTGAATACGCTCGTTCCCATTTACTACATTATTACTACCGCTGAAGCCAGTTCCAACCTCGCAAGGTTTGACGGTGTTCACGCAGGTTACCGCCATCCTGAAAGTACCGATCTTGAGAGCGTATATAAACTCAGCCGCAGTGCAGGGTTTGGCAAAGAGGTTCAACGCCGTATTATGCTGGGGACCTTTGTGTTGAGCTCAGGGTATTACGATTCTTTCTTTGGCAAGGCACAATCGGCCCGTCGTTTGGTTCAGGAGTGGACCGACAAAACGTTGGAAGAATACGACGCCATTTTATGTCCTACTTCGCCGACTACGGCGTTTGAGATTGGGCGTGAGGTGAGCGACCCTACCGTGAATTATTTAGAAGATATTTTTACAGTTCAAGCAAATATTGCAGGCGTTCCCGCCGTTAGTATACCTATGGGCGTCCATGCAAACGGACTACCGATGGGTCTTCAACTCATGGGGAGCAACGGTGCGGATTTGGACGTATTGGCCATGGCCGATTGGATCCAAAACCACTAAGAATGCGCACGACAACTACCTTACTTTTTACTTTCATTTTTGCAGCCGCTTTTGGTCAAAACAGCGATACAACTGCCTTATCGACTGATACTACGACCACGGCATTAGCTGCGTCAACCACTTTAGATAGCGCGGCCTTGTGGGCACTGGATGATCGTCTTGCAAAATTGGATGCTGAGCATGTTTTTCGCACCGCTGCACAGATTAAAGTCATTGATACCGTACATCCGCTGCCCTTAACAGACAGCATCTTCGAGCACTACATGGCCGAATTGGACCAACGTACGCCGTTTGAAATGACCTACAATCCCACCGTGCGTAAATACATTGAGCGTTACCTCAAGCACGGTACGGCGCGGTTGAGTCGCATGATGGCCCACGGTCAATATTACTTCCCCATGTTCGAGGAACACCTCGACAAATATGACATGCCGTTAGAGCTTAAATATTTAGCGGTGGTTGAAAGTGCGTTGAATCCTAAGGCCCGCTCCTACGTTGGCGCGACCGGTTTGTGGCAATTCATGTACAGCACGGGGAAAATGTACGATCTCAAGGTCAACAGCTACGTTGATGACCGCAACGATCCATTAAAAAGTACCGAAGCCGCGTGCCAATACATGCTTAAAATGTATGATGTTTTTGAAGATTGGAACCTCGTTCTAGCTGCGTACAACAGCGGTCCAGGCAATGTCCGTAAAGCCATTCGCCGCAGTGGAGGGAAAACGTCCTACTGGGAAATTCGTCCGTTTTTACCGCGCGAAACTTCGGCGTACGTACCGCTCTTTATCGCAGCGACTTATGCGATGGAATACGGGCATTTGTACGGTGTAGGGCCCGCCGATATACCCGCCTACTACGTTGCAACAGATACGGTTCGCGTTACGAACCAATTGCACTTTCAACAGCTAGAACAACAGCTCGGCGTTGCATCCGACCTACTGGAATTCTTAAATCCGCAGTACCGATATAAGATCATTCCTGTTGTCGATGGCACCGATTATTTCATCACCCTACCAAAGGAAAGTGCCGTAGCCTTTAGAGCACAACAAGATTCCATTTACACCATAGCCGCCGGCTATTTTGAGTCGCGCGCGAGCACGATGCCAGAGTTCACACAAATGAACGAACGGACTACGCACCGGGTTCAAAGCGGCGAAACCTTAGGACACATCGCTGGGAAATACGGCGTGGGGGTAAGTGAGATTAAACGTTGGAACGGGCTAACTTCGGATATGATACGTGTGGGTCAGCGCATTGTCGTTTATCCGCGCCGCATCTAAAACAAAAACTGTCAGAAGGCTTTGGTCTACTTTTTGCCTAATTTCCAGTACTAATTCCTGCATTATGTTACGCAACAGCGCTTTACTTCCACTTCTTGTTACTGCTTCGCTCTCCCTCTTCTTCTTTAGTGGATGTACAGAGAAAAACGCAGACGGTACCACTAAAAAAAAGGAGCGCATACTGCCCCCGTCCAGCGGTACTCACAGTGAGCTTTTACTGGTAATGCCTGATGCGCTTTGGGAAGGTGCACCGGGGGAAGAATTCAGAGCACTATACCTTGCAGATGTAGAAGGGTTGCCTCAGGCAGAAGCCTATTTCGATGCTTCTAGAGTTGAACCTAAGGACGTCAATAAAATTCTACAGAAAACAAAGAGCATCCTTTGGGTTGAAAAAAGCGATACCTCGTTTGTGAAAATGCAGAAAGATTTGTGGGCGCGACCGCAACGAATCGTACGCATCACTGCACCGAGCGAAGAAGCAATAGCAAAGTCCATAAAAGAAAGTGCGAAGCAATTGATGGACGCTTTTAAGGAGCACGACATGGGCGTAATTCAGGGTAGGTTGAAGAAATCGTCTTATGCCTATACCCATGAGAACTTAAAAGATATCGGCATTAAAAGCATGCTACTCCATCAAGGGTTCGACCCCACGCTAGACAAGGAAGATCTGAAAATTTTCGCAACGAAGACGGTAAAGACCATTCAGTACGTTATCGTGAGCGAACGCCCTATGTCTGAAGGTTTGGTCAGTGTTGATGCCATTATTGCGCACCGCGACAGCATCGGAAAAAATTATTTTGAAGGCACCTACGAAGGGTCGTTTATGTCTACGGAACTGATGATCCCGCCCAGCATTGAGAATACAGAAATCAGCGGGATGTTTGCCATTGAAACGCGCGGATTGTGGCGAATGAATGGCGATTTTATGGGCGGCCCGTTCTTATCCTACACCATTTACGACGAGAAAAACGACCGCATATTGACCATTGAAAGTCTCCTGTATGGACCTACTGCGAAGAAGCGAAATGTAGTGTTAGAAATGGAGGCAATGATGCGTTCCATTAAGTTGTAGCAAAGCCGCCTATACTGTACCTTGGGGAGACAAACCCAAGGAAGCATGTTAGAAGTAACTACTAAGGAAGGTGTATTGACCATTACCTTCGATCGTCCCGACAAATTCAATGCATTTAACCGCGAACTTGCCTTAGGTGTGCAGGAAGCATTACGTCTGGCTGCAACGGATACAGCGGTGCGTTGTGTGGTCATCACCGGTGCAGGCAAAGCCTTTTGTGCAGGCCAAGACCTCGGTGAAGCCATCGCAGAAAATGGCCCAACCTTGCGCGATATCGTCGCGAAGCATTACAACCCCATCATTAAAGCCATTCGAGAATTACCGAAGCCCGTCATAGCAGCGGTCAACGGCGTTGCTGCCGGGGCAGGTGCAAATATTGCGCTCGCTTGTGACATTGTAGTGGCACACGAAAAGGCCAGTTTTGTGCAAGCCTTCAGTAAAATTGGTCTAATTCCAGACAGCGGCGGTACGTTTACACTGCCCAGATTGGTCGGTTTTCAGCACGCGAGTGCACTGATGATGACCGGCGATAAGGTGCCTGCTGCTCAAGCGCAGCGTATGGGCATGGTCTATCAAGTGTTCCCGGAAGAACGCTACGAAGGAGAAGTTGCTGCATTAGCGCTGCGCATGGCTCAGATGCCGACTAAAGGTTTGGCATTGACTAAACGAGCGTTGAACGCGGCGGCAACGAATGATCTTAACACACAATTGGACTTAGAAGAAGCACTGCAGACTAAAGCAGGAAAAACATACGATTTCAACGAAGGTGTCCAGGCGTTTTTAGAAAAGCGTGCACCTGAATTTAAAGGAGAATAAAATGAAAGTAGCCGTATTAGGTGCTGGTGCGATGGGCACAGGAATTGGACAGATTGCCGTACAGAACGGTTGTCATGTAGTGTATTACGACAGCTTCCCCGGCGCTACAGACCGCAGTAAAGCTTCAATAGAAAAAATCTTTGGCCGACTGGTCGAGAAAGGTAAAATCACGTCAGACCAAAAAGCAGAAATGCTGGGCCGCATGCATTGGAGTGCAGATGTAGACGCCGTTACAGGTGCAGATCTTGTGGTTGAAGCCGTGATTGAAGACCTCGACGTGAAAAAAGCGTTGTTCGCTCAGGTGGAGCCATTACTCCGTTCAGATGCTTGGCTATGTACGAACACCTCGAGCTTAAGTATTGCTGCCCTTTCGAGCGGGTTAACACATCCAGAACGTTTCGGCGGGTTGCACTTTTTCAACCCTGCGCCGCTGATGCCCTTAGTAGAGATAGTGCCTGGCGTGAAAACCGGTGATGACTTTACGGAGACTATGGAAGCTTTAATGCTGGAATGGGGCAAAGTACCCGTTGTGGCAAAAGATACCCCAGGGTTTATCGTGAATAAAGTAGCCCGTCCGTTTTACAGTGAGGCTATAAAACTCTATGAAGAAGGCGTAGCAAGTGTAGCGGAGATTGATGCGGCAGTGAAAAGTATCGGGTTTCGAATGGGACCTTTTGAATTGACTGATCTCATCGGTCACGACGTGAATTATACGGTGACGGAAACCGTCTGGAGCCAATTCTTTTACGACCCACGCTTCCGCCCTTCCATCACCCAAAAAAGACTGAAAGAAGCCGGATTGTTCGGTCGTAAAACCGGCCGTGGTTTCTACAACTACGCTAGTGGTATGGACGCCGCAGTAGTGGCACAGGAAGAAGTGGAAATTGATCCCATGCTGAGTGAAAAAATTGTCGAGCGCATTCTATGCCTTATTATCAATGAGGCCTTAGATGCGGTGTGGCAGGGCATTGCTTCTCCTGAAAATGTCGACCTCGCCATGACTAAAGGAGTAAATTACCCCAAGGGACCCATTCAGTGGGGACGTGAAATGGGCTGGGACCAAGTGCTCGGCACCTTAAAACGCTGCCACAAACACTATGGGGACGACCGCTACCGCCCATGTCCGTTATTGCGTCACCTGAACACTGGAAATGCAGAATTAGGCGAAGGACAGCTCACTGATAATTTTATGGTGTAATACCGTGACTCAACCCAGCGATAAACTCCTTCAACGTGCCTATGCGCAAGATGCTTCCATCTACCAGGAAACGCCCGAATCTGTAGCCTTTCCAAAATCGGCGGATGATGTGGTCGATTTAGTGCGAAGCGGCGCCCAACTGATCCCACGCGCCGCAGGAACCTCCCTGGCCGGCCAAGTCGTGGGCAATGGTACCGTATTAGATACCGGCAGGCACATGAACGCCATTCTCCACAT
This sequence comes from Schleiferiaceae bacterium, assembly GCA_028357285.1. Classification (GTDB taxonomy): domain Bacteria; phylum Bacteroidota; class Bacteroidia; order Flavobacteriales; family Schleiferiaceae; genus UBA10364. The sequence goes on from JAOMWM010000002.1 coordinate 98,849, forward strand.
CAACGTAGAGGAGCGATGGGCAGAAGTACAACCGGGTGTCGTACGTGATGAACTGAACCACTATCTTAAAGAACACGGGCTGTTTTTCGGTCCCAACACCTCCACCTCGAACCGCTGTATGATGGGCGGAATGGTGGGCAATAACAGCTCCGGCTCCACCTCTATTTCCTACGGAACCACACGCGAAAAGCTGCTTGGCCTTGAACTGGTCACCGCAGATGGCGTGTTGCGCGCGATGGGCGCAATCAACGCTGAAGGATCTCGAGAAATTCCCAAAGCAGTCGAAAGCTGGCTCAAGCAATGGTCGGAGGCGTGGACCGCAGAAAATCTTGCAATCCATTTCCCGGATCCGAGCATTCACCGAAGAAATACCGGTTATGCCATTGATCTTTTGGGAGCAAACCCGGAAGCACTCTTGCAAGTACTGTGTGGCTCTGAAGGAACTTTAGGCATTACCACGAAGATTCGTATAGCCTTAGATCCGCTCCCACCTGCGCATGTCGCAGTAGCAGCACTGCACTACCAGAGTATGGACGATGCCATGGGGGCCACGCCCAAACTAATGGCTTATAAGCCTTATCAACTCGAGCTCATGGACCGCATCATCTTAGAATGTACGCGTGAGAGTAAAGAATATTCAAGCTACCGCGATTTCGTACAAGGCGATCCGGCTGCCATTTTATTGGTGGAAGTACGCGGTGAAAGCGAGAAAGAACTGACCGAAAATTTAGCTGCACTTCAGTGTGAGACCAGCTATGCAAGAGCCGAACTCTTTGGCGAGGACAGCGATAAAGTTTGGAAGCTCCGCGCTGCCGGATTGGGACTGCTTTCTAATGTCCCTGGCGATGCAAAACCCGTTGCGTGTATTGAAGATACTGCCGTGCGCATCGATGTGCTCCAAGACTATATCCGGGAATTTGATGCATTAATGCAGGACTTCGGCCAGGAAAGTGTCTACTACGCGCATGCCGGTGCTGGGGAATTGCACCTGCGCCCTATTCTAAATTTAAAGACTTCCGAGGGGGTCCGATTATTATACGAAATCAGTAAAGCCAGCGCCGCGCTCGTCAAAAGATACGGCGGCTCGCTCTCAGGCGAGCACGGTGACGGTCGCGTTCGTGCGGCCTTCATCAAAGATTTTTACGGCCCCGAGGTCTACCCGTGGATGGAAAGCTTTAAGAAAGCTTGGGATCCCGAGAACCAATTAAACCCAGGTAAGATCGTGGGCGCAAAGCCCATGGACGAAGATTTGCGCTATAAAGTGGATCGTGAGGAGCCCGTTTTAGACACCCAATTCCCGTTTAGCGAGGAAGGCGGATTCTTACGCGCTGTAGAAAAATGCAACGGATCGGGCGATTGCAGAAGACTTCCGCATACCGGAGCCCTGATGTGCCCTTCGTATATGGCCTCTCGCAATGAATGGGACAGCACGCGTGGTCGGGCCAATGTGCTGCGGAGCGTATTGACCGAACAAAGTATAGCCGGGTTCAAAGCACCAGAATTGGCAGAAGCCATGCAACATTGTGTGGGCTGTAAAGGGTGTACGAAGGAATGTCCTTCTGGGGTTGATATGGCCGCCATGAAGTCTGAATACCTCTATCAAAACCGTTCTAAACGTACGATGGCGGATAAGGCCTTTGCCAACTTCCATAAGAGCTTAAGCTACCAAGGATTATGGCGTTTGATCAATCCTGTCCTGAAATCTGGACTGACCAAACGATTGATGGGCATTCACCCGGAGCGATCAGTTCCAGGGCTTGCACCACCGGCCTATATGAAAGCCTATGAAAAAAACTATTCGGTAGAAAGTGCCGCGGACCAGGAGCGCACAGTGATTTTGTGGGTAGATGAATTTACGCAAGCTCAAGATCCCCTGCTTGTGGGAAAAGCACTGGACGTGCTCGGCGCGCTCGGATATAGTCCAGCGGTTGTTTGTGGCCCGAGTGGACGCGCAGCGATAAGTGGTGGTTTTTTGCCAGAATCGAAGAAAATAGCCCAAAAAGCGCTGAAAAATCTTCAAAATGCGACAAAAACACTCAAAAACGCACCTATTTTGGGTCTAGAGGCAAGCGCCGTACTCAGTGCAAAGGACGAATACCCGCGTTTGCTTCCCGCAGATAACGAATGGCTTAAGGCGCAGCGCTTCGAAACCGTCGATAAATTCTTAGCGTCGGAACTGCCAAAGCTGACCGGGACAAAGCAACTCTTCGCACCGCACCCAGAGGAAATTTTACTCCACGTGCACTGCCACCAGAAAAGTTTAGAAAGCGCTGGCGATACGGCCTACGTGCTCCAACTCCTGTTAGGCGCAAAGGTCAACCGCGTGAAAAGCAGTTGCTGCGGTATGGCCGGGTCCTACGGTATGAAGCGCGAAAATTTCGAAATGAGTAAAAAGATGGCCGATTTAGTCTTACTTCCGACCGTTGAAGCCTTCGAAGGTGAACACATCGTCGCCACTGGAACTTCATGCCGTCACCAGATCGACGACCTCAGTTCACGGAGCGCAGTACATCTAATGGATGTGCTTTGGGAGCAACTGCTGTTCTAAGTGGACCTAGTTTTCTGCCTGCTCAAATTTAACAACGACGTCTTGAATCCCCGTGAGTACAGTATCGCGCATTCCATGAATAATGGACAGGGTATACCGCTCGTTTCCTTTGAAGCGAACTGCACCGCCGCCTATGGGTGCGAAGACCGTTTTAAGCGTACTCATTCCGGTTCCGTTCCAACGGCCCAGGTCATCCGCCAATGCGATGTTCACGGTGTCCGAATATTCCACGCCCTGACTTGAGCGTATGGTGCGAAACAGGTACAGGTTGTTGTACGGATAGTCGACTAAATGGCGTACATACATGCCCATGAAAACTGGTTTTTCCGCATCCTGAGGTGCCCACTGCACGGTGATCGCGCTGTCCATATGCCACCGGTTGTTTTCAAAGGTGGTCAGTTCATCTAAGATTGGCGTGGGCGAGCAACTTTGCATGAAAAGAAAAAACAGTGAAAAAAGACCCAAAACGAGTCCATTTCCAGCTGTTTTTATGTGTTTTTGCGCTAAAAAGGGCATTATTCTGCTTTTTTCGGTGCGTTTGGTTTTTTACCACTGCGGTTACGACCGCCACGATTGCGGTTGCGTCCACCGCGATTGCGACCGCCTTTGGGCTGATCGAAACGGGTAATACTATCTTCCGCACTTCCGCCTACGAAATCGGCCACCGCAACTTCAGCCTTCACTTTAGGCTGCTCGACGTAAGCAAATTCTGCAAGGTCGTCGGGAGTTTCCCCTTGTTTGTTCGCTTCCACAATCTCAAGCACCTGGTCGAGCTTTAACGGCACCCAATTGTTGGGATCGCTATCGAGCGAATACCAGAGCATCTCCTTAAAAATGTCCATTTTCTGGAAGAACGCTACGCCTTTCGCGAGCTTGAGTTTCTTTGAAGGTGATGGGAAACGCTTTACGGCTTCGATGTAGCTGTCCAATTCATAGTTCAAACAACACTTCAACTTCCCACACTGTCCCGCCAATTTCTGCGGATTCAGACTGAGTTGCTGATAACGCGCCGCCGCAGTATTCACACTACGGAAATCACTAAGCCAAGTTGAACAACACAGCTCACGACCACACGACCCGATCCCACCCAAACGTTGGGCTTCCTGGCGTGCACCGATCTGTTTCATTTCAATACGTACGGAGAACAGTTGGGCCAGTTCACGGATCAATTGGCGAAAATCTACCCGCTCATCTGCCGTATAATAGAACGTCGCTTTTGAACCGTCGCCCTGGAATTCAACGTCGGATATTTTCATCCGCAACCCTAGACGCTGCGCCACATCGCGGCTCTGCATCATGGTTTGTTTTTCACGCGCTCGAGCTTCCGCCCACTTTTCTAAGTCGTGTTCTGAAGCTTTACGGTACACCTTGTTCGGATGCTCTTCCGATTCGTATTTAAACTTCTTTTTATTCATCTGGAGCTTTACCAGCTCCCCGGTGATAGAGACGTTTCCTATGTCGTGTCCGGAGTGGGCTTCAACAGCCACAGCATCTCCGATCTGGAGTGGAAGACCTTCAGCATTGTGGAAAAATTCCTTGCGTCCGTTCTTAAATCTGACCTCGACCCAGTCAAAAGCTTGATCTGTCGAGGGTAGTTCCATATTTGAAAGCCAGTCATAGACCGACAGTTTTCCGCATCCTCCAGTTCCACATGAGCCGTTGCTTTGACAACCCTTTGGAACGCCACCACCGCTGCCACAATTACTGCATGCCATGGTCGTTATATTTATGCTATCAAACAACAACTTTGTTGTGTTGTTTGCGATACTAAGGTCGTAAATTGAACCCATGATTGAACGGAATCTGTTTAAAATTCTCCTCACCGCTTGTTTCGCGGTTCTAGTTGCCCCGTTAGCGAAGGGACAAGACGGGAAATGGCAGGCTGCGAGCGCCTTTGAGCACTGGGTGGATCACCTTCCCTACAACACGTTTGAGCACGTGGACCAATTGGACCCGCTCGTTTTCTGCGCCTCCCAGGACAACCTGCTCATTATCGACGGCAGCACCGACGAATTTTCCAGGTACTCCCGCATCAACGGACTTTCAGGAACCAACATCACTGCCTTGCGCTCGGATCCTTCCTCGCAGACCGTTTGGATTGGCTATGCCAACGGGCGCATCGATGTTTGGCGCAATGGCTCTTTTCAACCCATCACCGCCATCGAAGAAACTCCCTCTTTTACCGGACTCAAACAAATCAATGGCTTCGCCTTTTTTGATGGAAACGCCTACGTCGGAACGGACTTTGGATTGGTCGAATTTGAAATTTCTTCCCGCCTTGCCGGTCGAACTTTTCTTCTCGGCGACAACTACAGTCCTATTGCCATCGCTTCCTTTGACATCAACCCATCGGGCACCGCCTGCGTCTATTCCCCTGACCAACAAAATGCGTTTTTAGTCGCCGACCTCACCCAAAACTTACCGCAGTGGACCCCCATAAATTACCGCGTTTTCTCCAGCGTCTACGACCCCAGCCATATCGTGTGGTACGGAGTCGAAGCGTGTTTTTTGTATGCCGCAACCGACCTTACTTCAGGAACTCTGCTTTTTGATGTCACCGAAAACAGCAACGGCGATTGGGAGGCTGGAACCTACCCGCAGCCTTGGGGTAGCGGAAGCTTAAGTCAGGAAATACAAGATGTACGCGTGAACGAGAACTGGCTCGTGGTTACACGAGATTTCAATGTCATCGGTAAAAAATCGGACCAAAAAAACAGTCCTGTGGATTCCGTCAATATTTCCAACGCGCTCTTCGCTCCTGGGGTGCTTCGGCCCCTCTCCTCTGCGTTTGTAGCCAGTGAGAATGCCTTCTACACGGGTAATTTTCAAACGGGCATGGTACGCGTTAAGGACCGCACTAAAGTCAAACGCATTCTCCCGAGCAGCCCGTACAGCAACAAAGCTTTTCACCTCGTGCCTTTCGGATTGGGCAAGGATAACGACCCTAATCCAGATGGTGCCAATCCATACGCAGCAACCTACCGCGGCAATACAGGCGGTGTCCTTCATTTGCCGGGCGCCTTAAATGAACTGTGGTCAAAAGCCTATTCGAGCGACGGCGCCGGTCGCTACGAGAACCAGCAATGGCTGCATTGGGATAAAAATTACCTGTACGGTTTGACGGATTTTGTGAGTGCGGCGCACGAATTCACCGCATCGGGCGAGCGACTCTACCTCAGCAGTTGGGGTGGCGGGATTGTTGAGCTGACCGACGGTGATACGACGGGCTGGTTTCGCGCAAGTAATACTGATGGTGCGCTGCTCGCCGTGAACGGAAATGCAAATGATCTGCGGACCGGTGGTTTGACCTTTGACGATGAAGGGAATCTATGGGGTGTGCAAAGTTTAGTCGCTGCGCCGTTGTTTAAGAAAGATGCGGCAGGAAATTGGTCCAATTTCGCTTTAAGTCCCGGTGCAGACGCCGTGGCATTAAAAAACATCGTTCACCACAACGGCATGTTCTTTATTCAAAGCCGAACGAACGGCATCTACGCCTACCGTGCTTCCGACGGACTGAAACGGCAGATCAGCTCGGGTACGGGAAGCGGCAACCTGCCTTCCAACCACGTACTGAGTATGGCCGTGGATCACGACGGAGAATTGTGGATTGGCACGGATGAAGGGTTAGTGGTACTGTACAGTCCCTCAAATATTTTTAACGGTGGAACTTCCGATGCGCGTCCTATTCTCTTCGAGGAAGACGGTGTTGTACAAAAGCTTTTGGGTGAAACGCCCATAACGAGCGTATTCGTGGACGGCGGCAACCGCAAGTGGATCGGAACACGCGGCGCTGGACTCTTTTTAGTCAGTCCCGAGGGGTTGCAAACCCTACAGCAATTTACAGCGACCAATTCCCCTTTACTCGCCAATGACATCCTCAGTATTGCAGCGGACCCAACCAGCGGAGAGCTCCTCATTGCTACCTCAAAAGGGTTGATCGGCTACCGCGGAGATGCGACACCCGGCTACACCGGCAATGTACCCGAAGCTTCCATCTATCCCAACCCAGTACGCCCCGGGTATGAAGGGCTCATTTTTGTCCAGGGCTGCCCGGAAGGTGCGGTAGTAAAGTTTACGGACATAACCGGGGCGCTGGTGTATGAAACGCAATCCAACGGGGGGACAGCACGGTGGAACGGTACAAACCTGGGCGGAGCGCCCGCAGCTAGTGGCGTTTACCTGGTCTACATTACAGATGCATTAGGCACCGTTACTGCACAAGGAAAAGTTCTTCTCATCCGGCAGTAAACCGGTCTGAGATATTGGTATTTTTGAGAGGCTATGGCACAAGAGACAGAAAAAAAGAAACGCAATTACCGCAAGCAAATCATCTGGACGGTGGTCGTGCTTACGGGACCGGTTTGGGGCTTGACGGTTTTGCTCAGTTTGACGAGCATGGGCGTGTTTAGTGAATTGCCTAACATCGCGCAGATTGCAAATCCCGATACAAAATTGGCCACTGAAATCATTACCGAAGACGGTGAAACCCTAGGTACCTTCTTCCGCGAAAACAGAACGGCTGCAACCTTCGATGAACTCTCGCCATGGCTTGGTAAAGCGCTCGTAGCAACGGAAGATGAACGCTTCTATTCCCACAGCGGGGTGGATGCAAAGGCACTGGCACGTGCTGTTGCGTATCTGGGATCCAAAGGTGGGGGCTCTACGCTCACGCAGCAATTGGCGAAGATGCAGTACAACGAACCCGCGCGTAATTTGGTGGAGCGCATTGGACAGAAATTGGGCGAATGGATCATCGCGGTGCAGCTGGAAAGGCTCTACACGAAAGACGAAATTATTGCCTTGTATTTGAACCAATTGGACTTTCTCTACCAAGCCGTCGGTATCAATTCTGCAGCCCGCGTCTACTTCAACAAGAAGCCTATTGACCTCACCATCGAGGAGGCTGCGGTATTCGTTGCCATGGCAAAAAACCCCTCCCTCTACAATCCTAAACGCTACCCGGAACGCACCAAACAACGCCGCGATCAAGTGTTCGTACAAATGGTTAAAAACGGCATGCTTACGGTAGCAGAAAAAGACAGCCTGCAACAAATCCCCCTTCAGCTGGAATTCCGACCACAGAGTCATACGGCCGGTCTAGCGCCGTATTTCCGCGAATATTTACGTGGCTACATGAAGGAGTGGATCAAAGATTACGAGAAACGGACCGGCCGTGAATTGGACCTCTACAGTGGCGGTTTAAAAATCTACACGACCATCAATGCAGAGATGCAACAGAATGCGGAAGAAGCCGTGCAAGAGCATTTGAGCAATTACCAACGCATTTTTGACATCATCAAAGAAGACCGCAAATACGGTCCGTTCTACTTCGATGAAGATCCCGCCGGGAATGTAAAGCGCATCGTAGACCGCGCCATGAAAAACACACAGCGCTACCGCGGTATGAAGCGCCGGGGCGCCAGCCAGGACAGCATTCAGAAGGCCTTTGCTACCCCTATCCCCATGACCGTATTCACGTGGAACGGGGACAAAGACACCGTGCTATCGCCGCGCGACAGCATCATGTATTACAAGGGACTCTACCAGGTGGGCATGATGAGCGTGGAACCACAGACCGGCCACGTCAAAGCATGGGTAGGCGGTAACGACTACCAGTACTTTAAATACGACCACGTAAAGCAAGGAAAACGCCAGGTGGGCTCCACCTTCAAACCGTTCGTTTATGCTTCTGCCATTCTAGAGAAAAACTACAGCCCCTGTATGGAGGTACCCAACGCCAAGATCTGTATTGAAAAAGGAGAGTTTGGGCTCATTGAGGATTGGTGCCCGTCCAATTCTGATGATAAATACGGCGGTACGAAGAGCTTAAAACACGCCTTAGCAAATTCCATGAATACCGTGACGACCTTCCTGATGAAGCAGGTAGGGCCACGTCCTGTTATTGACCTGGCCAGACGAATGGGCATTACGGGCGACATTCCAGAAGTGCCTTCTATTGCACTAGGTACGGTCGACCTCAGCGTGTATGAGATGGTAGGCAGCTACACTACCTTCGCTAACAAAGGGCGCTATGTGCAGCCCATCATGGTGACGCGTATAGAAGATAAGAATGGTGTCGTATTGGAAGAATTTACGCCCGAAACACGTCAGGTCATGAGCGATCGCGATGCCTATGTAATTCTTAAACTCCTCATGGGAGTGACGGAAGACGGCACCGGGGTCCGATTGCGCCACGATTTAGGCAAAACCTTCTACCGCAATAATGCAGTAACCGGCTATCCCTACAAGTTCACTAATGAAATCGCCGGTAAAACGGGGACGACGCAAAACAACTCTGACGGTTGGTTTATGGGCGCTGTACCTAACCTAATCACTGGGGTATGGACCGGTTGTGAAGATCGTGCTGCGCACATGGGCGGCAGGTTCGGCACGTATTATGGACAAGGCGCTACGGCGGCACTTCCCATCTGGGCCGTCTACATGAAAAAGAACTACGCCAACCCTGATCTCGGCATCAGCAAGAGTCCGTTTGAACGTCCTAAAGGTGCGTTGGGTATCGATGTAGATTGCATGCCCACCACATTCGACTTTGATAGCGGCGAAGGCGACGATTTTGACGAAAATTTCTAACGACCTACAGCCAGTTTCAATGCCGTTGTAAATTCTGCTGGAACCAGCAATTCGTCTACCGGTTCGACCACAAATTGTGTATTGCTGCTTCGTGATGAAGAATTGCGTCCCGCCTCGCGCTGCTGTATTTCTGCTCTGTTGTCTAAGGCCACTTTTGTGCCTTTAATCAATCCTGCTGCCACAGAGATCACTGCACCCACAGTTGCCACAAGCAGTCCTGTGAAAAACCCAACGAACAACGCGAAGCCATCGCCATCGTCTAAGGCCGCTATAGCCGCAAAAACCACCACTCCAGAACCTAAAGAAATGAGGTACCCTCTTCCTGCAGTCTTCGCCCCCTGCACGGTTGCAGAAGGCAAGGGTGTAAGCTCTTGAATATACGGCTCGTCGGAACCTCCAACTTCTTTGGGGCCCATATAGAGGTAAGCCAATTGGCCCGCTGTATCCATACAAAGCGCATAGTAAAAGGTTGCCGGCTTGAGCAACGTGAGGTAACTGCTGGCTGTATCAAAGGTGAATTCTGAAAGTTCACCTGCATCCGTGACCACTGCGGCCACTTCATACCCCTGGGTTAATGCACCACGTAAATCGTACACAACGGGGTCCATAATGGAACGTTCTGCGCTGAGAGAAAACGGGGTGATAAAAAGGGCAACGAGTGCGAGGCGGATCAAATGTTTCATAGCTCAATTTAAAAAATACCCCGAAAATATCCGGTTGCGTAAAATTAAGTCACAATGGTATAAAAATGAATTAGAACATGTCCATATCCATTCCTCCACCACCGCTTCCACGGTCCATTTGACGACGACGGCGTTGTACTTCGCCAAAGTTGTAGGTTAGACCGGCTTCAACAATGCGGTTGCTCCAGCGGAATTGCCCCTCTTGGTAGAAATTGGGGCCCATGGATTCGTAATTCCATCCCATGGTATTGAAGAGGTCCCGGCAATTGATGGACAGGTTCAAACGGTCGTTCATGAACCCTTGTTTGAATCCACCGCCCATAAAATAGAACGGACGGCCTATGCCCTGCGCCATAACACGTTTACTGCGGTAATTCCCCATGATTTGTAAGCTCGCGCCTTTCCAAAGCGGCGTGCTCACCATAGTGTTCAAACCAAAACCATATCCGCTGTTGACCCAGCCGCGGCCGTCGATATCGCCGCTGACCTGGCTGTAAAAATAATTTCCTCCGAGCGTCGCGAACGCACCTTTGCTGCCGAGACGGCCGCGGAAATTAAAGTCCATACCCACATCTTCGCCATTATTGAGGTTTTTATGGGTGGTCGTGTTGATCCCGTTGGTGTCGACTTGGCTGAACCAAGTAATGAGATTGCTCTTATCCCGGAAGTAGACGTTTGCGCTCAGGGTAGAACCTTTTTTCAAAATGTGCGTGTACCCTACTTCATACGATCCTGTGAACTCTGGAAGGAGGTACGGATTTCCTTGACGAAGGTTGAATGGATCGCTGTAGTCAATAAATGGGTTGAGCTGTCGACCACCGGGGCGCTGGACACGGCGGCTGTAACTGAAATTAAGTTCACGTCCACGCGCGATCTCGTAGGTCATGAACGCACTGGGATATATTTGGAAATAGTCATTGACGAAGGTCGAATCCTGAGTGATTTGTGTGGCCTCGATGTTCGCTTGTTCTGCGCGAAGTCCCAACTGGAAGCCCCACGGACCCTTTTTGAAGCCGTAGTTTGCGTAGGCAGCGAAAATATCTTCAGAGTATAAAAATTCATTTACTGAAAGGGGATCTAACGTGGCGATGCCCGTGTTGATGTCGGTATTCGTTCTATTGAAGCCGTCGAGATCATCGCGAAGAATCATCTTCACACCCACCTCTAATTTGCGGTCCTCGTTCCACTTCTTGACGTAATCGGCTAAACCGTTAAACTCCCATTGGTCGCCAAAACTTTCTGTTGCATAGCGCAGTGATGGCGATTTAATGCTCCCTGAGTTAAGCGTATCTTGTTCAAAGACCATGTCGTCGTGACGGTTTCCGTCGGTGTAACTGAACCGGACGTTGAGTTCCTCGCCTTTTTTCGGTTTGTAGTCGTAAATAAGGTCGGCACTGTTGTTCCAACGAATGCCGTTTTCTTCATTCGCCTGGAGAATGGTATAGATGCTCGTTGGCGTGGTCCAATCCGTGGTTTTCTCTTCCGAACGCGGACGCAACCCTTGATTGATGGTGCCTTGAAGCGTGAGGGTATGTTTGTCGTTCGGGGTCCAATCGATCCCCGTTTTAACATTGTTTCCATTGCGACCGCCCAGTCCATCCGTCACTTGCTCAAAGCTGTAGGTGCCGTCCGTAAGGTAATTTTCACGATTTGCCCACGAACTGCGTGGGGTAAACCCTGAACTGTGTCCTGCATTAAAAAAGAGGTTCACGTTATCCACCTTGTAGTTCAAATTGAGTCCACCGCGCACGCGATCTGCTCCCGAATAGGAGGCATTGACCGATCCATTTAAACCTTGCAACGCCGATTTCTTCAATACGATATTGATCATACCCGCAGTACCGTCCGGGTCGTATTTTGCGCTTGGATTCGTCATCACTTCAATCTTCTCAACACTATTGCCCGGTAAACTTTGCAACAACGCGGTAAGGTCCTCCCCTGTGAAACGCGAAGGGCGCCCGTCGATCATAATGCGCACTGCACTAGAACCGCGGAGCGTGATGTTGCCATCGAGGTCCAATTCCACCGACGGTATATTTTCAAGAATGTCCGTCGCAGAACCCGTCTTACTTAAGATCAGCTTCGAAGGATCGTACACTTTGCGGTCGATCTCATTCGTCATGAACTGGCGTTCCGCTTGCACGGTTACTTCGTCAAGCTCTACTCCAGAATGTTGTAGGCCAATTTCACCGAGCGACTGCTCCACACCTTCACGCCCTAAACGTACTTCCTGCGTCTTCGTTTTGTACCCTACATACGCAAATTCGATCACGTTAGGACCGAGCGTAATGCCTTCGATTTTGAACTGGCCACGATCGTTGGTCATTCCCCCGGTAACGAGTTCTTCACTCATTTTGTGGGTGACTTTCACCGCAGCAAACGCAAGCGGTTCTTTGGTTTCAGCGTCCACCAATTTTCCGGTGATCACACCAATTTTCGGGAGTTTAGAAGGGTCGAAATTTCCGCCGCGCTGGGCGCCCGGTTGCTGGGCGTGGAGTGTTCCGGTCAAAATCACGGTGAGAAATAGGAGTAGGGTGTTGCTTAGGTTCTTCATGTCTAATAGACGCGTATTGGGGTCAAAAGGTTTAATACTCAGCAATTTTCTTGCTAAGACACGCGAAGATAAGGTACTTCTGTCGCCTAAACTGTTGGTGATGTGTTAACGCCCTAAACGGCCCGGTAACCGAGGCTATTTTTAACGTGAATGCGGCGCAAGAATAATTGGATCAACCAAAAATTCAAGGCAGCGAAAACCTCGAAGAATACCACATGGAGGTAGGCAAAGCTTTCGCTCGTAATGATCAGTGGGTTATCTGCGATTGGGGGTTCCATGAGGTACATGTAATTTCCACCGGTCAGTAGATTTACACCAAGCGCAATAAGCGCCATGAGTTGTATTCGACCGAAGCTGCGGAGCCACGCCCACTTCTTGAGGCGATTGTGCTGTACCACAATAATGTAAAAGCCCACCGCGATGATGGATGCGTGGTTTACGTAGTAGTCAAAGGCGTAAACCACGTTGATACCGTGGGTAAATTCTGGAGTAAGCAAGCTTTGCAAACCACCTGCAATGCCAGTGAAGGTGACCAATTCTCCCATCCAGCGTTTACCGGTAAAAAAGTAACCGATGAGCAAGAGTCGCGAGAAGCCGCACATGTGAAATAGCAAGGAACTGCCCCAGCTAAATTCGCCTCGAGAAATGGAAAGTCCCGTCATCGCGAGGTACGCAGCCACTAAAACCAGTGCCCAACCGCGCTCAAATTTTCTTCGGGCTACAGGACCTAATTGGCCGCCCAACCACAGCGGGAAGAGGATGACAAATAGTGCTGCCGCCCAGCCAAACCAGTACAGTACATCTCCAGGAGATAATGCAACATGCAAGTCCATTCGCGATTTTGTTCGTTCGTTTCAGTCGTAGTGCTAGGTCGACGGGGACTCCGAATATAAAAAAAGGCGGCCATGTGGCCGCCTTTCTATCTCAATTTTAATCAGTTGAACCGATTAGTTATTTCCCAATATCAAAGGAAGTCCATCGCTTCCACCTACTACGATCACTTTACTGTTCGGACTTTCTGCCAACTTCAAGGTGGCATCAATCCCTTTGTCTTGAAGAATCTTGTCCGTAAGTGACTGGCTCAACAAACGGTTCGCTACTGCTTTACCCTCTGCTTCAATACGCTGACGTTCTGCCTCTTTTTGAGCTCGAGTCAAACGGAATTCATATTCTAAAGAAACCTGCTCTTGCTCCAGCTTACGCTCGATCGCTTGCTTCAATTTATCCGGTAACCCTACATCACGAATCAAAACTGCATCCAATTCAATGTATTTATCCTTGATGCGATCTGCAGCCAATTCAAAAATCTCCGTCTGGATGCTATCACGCTTCGAACTGTAAAGCTCTTCAGGTAAATATTTACCGATGATTTCGCGCGTTGCAGAACGAATTTCCGGTATGATAATGCGCTCATGGTAATTCTCACCTACTTCATTGTGTAAGTAGCCAATTTTATCTTGGAACGGACGGTAACGGTAGGAAAGCTCGGCACGAATGGTCAAACCGTTCGCACTCAGTACCTCCATTACGGAGCGGTCTTCCTGAATACGCGTGCTGTAGATAAACATGCGGTTCCACGGCGCGATGATTTTCAAACCTTGGTCGTAGACACGGTCCACTTTAAGACCTTTAACTAGATCGTATTGAACACCCGCTTCACCGGATTCAATTTTAACAAACAATCGTGACGAAAACACGAGGATTAAGAGGAAGGCTGCAAATGCAGGGATCAACCACTTTGGAAAAGAATTATTCATGTAGTTCTTTTAGTATTAATTACACGGTTAAAATAGCAAATATCCTACCAACCTGTTTCGGGTGTCAGAGTGTCGGGGTATTTACGGATTTTGTCCGATTTCGGCTGATTTTCCCTCTATTTTCAGCGAATTTTTGATTTTTTCGCCGATTTTTTATTGAAATCTAGCATTTTCCCCAAACTGCCTGCGCTACACAAACAGCTCTTTCAGCACGTCTAAACTCTTGAAGGTGCCAAATCCATCGAGGTGAATGTTCATGTACCTGCTCAATCCATCCATTAAATCTGAGCGGCCCTGCTTGGATATGCCCAGCGGCCCGTCAAAATTCCACTCCAATGCAATCCGGAGGTATTCGCTCGCTTCCGGCTGAAGATACCCGTGCAGCAGGGGCGGTTCCGGGACGAAGTTGCCGTTGTGGAGGTCGAAATAATTGGTCCCGTTCGACGCATTGAGGTTGGGAGCGAATCCCAGGTAGGTGGTTAATCGGGCCCAAACAGCGAGGTGAAAGGCGGGCGGAATAGGATCTATGGTATCTAGCGCCAGGCACGCGGAACGGACAAAATCGAACTTTTCTGAATTCGCCTCCCCCGTCTGCAACACCTTTTGAAAGAGTTCAGAAAGGAAGAGCGCCAGCGCATTGCGCACGGGATCATACGGAATACTCGTGAAGGTCAGGTCCATCTTCGCCTCCTTGATGCGGTCCAGTTTTCCTTCCCCCTTGTTCGTATGGACCAATTCCAGCAAGGACAGCGGCAACAGCATAGAACTGCGCACCACCCCGCGCTTGCTCCCAACACTGTTCACCAGAAAACTCAATAGCCCAAATTCCTCCGTATACACGCGCACAATCCTACTGCTTTCGCCGTACTTCAGCGCGCTTAAAACAATGCCTTTACTATGGTGGTATTGAGCCATGCCCTAAAATTAGGGAAGTCCCAGGGTCTTTAAACTTTTTGGAAAATAAGTTGTCTTAAAGATGTACCGAACCCCTTGACTAATGGATCAACTCCACCATTCGAACTTCCTCCCATCCGGTTCCTCGGATTCTCAACCAATATGAGCCTGCAGGAAGGGTTGATAAATCCAATTGCGTCGAACAAGGTGTGCGAAGTACATGTTCTCCACGTGCATTATACACCTCAACGAATTCAACGATTGCATTTGTTTGAATATGAATTGGCCCGGTGGTTGGTGCAGGGTAAATGATCAAGGAATTGGGTTTCAAATCAACAAGGCCAATATCATTTTTGATGTAAATCATTCGGACTTCTGTTTCCGTGCAACCCGCCGCATTTTCAGTCCCCAATGTCACGAAATAGGTACCTGGGGAATTGTAGGTGTGGAAGAGCGCGGAATCTGTCGAAGTGTTTCCATCTCCAAAAGACCATTGGCGGCTGATGGGGACTAGGGAAGAATCCGAGAAGAGAATAGGACCAAGTCCAGCCGTATCGGGATATACCCCATGGGTGAACAACACATCCGGCAGATTGACATTCATGGTTACCGTATCTCCGCCCACTACATTCTGCGCAATAAGCATCACTACATAGGTGCCTGGTTTATCAAATGTGGTATTCGGATCCGTGGCGCTTGAAGAATTCCCATTGCCAAAATCCCACAGGTACGAAGTAGCAGCAGTAGAGGTGTTGGCGAATGATACCTTGCCCTTACATGAATTGGTGATTTGGTAGGTAAAGTTCGCGGTAGGTGCCACTTGAGCGGTACCATTTACATAGATGATTCGAGTCGTATCGTTGCTCAATAACGTTAAAGTTCCAGAAGCATTTCCGGGAGTTTGGGCGGTGTAAGTAATGGGTAACCATTCCCCATTTCCTACCCCAATATTTTTGGTTGTCCAACCGGGAATAAACTCATTGTTACTCGAACTGATATTCGAAATTTGCAGGGTATTACAGCCCGTATTTACGACAAGAACACTGTCATGAGCCCCACCGATGGAGGTAATAGTACCGTAATAAATAGAATCATTTGATAGGGCCAATTCTGGCAAGCTCATTACCTCAAATTCGATAGGCAATCTGGCCAACGGTTTACTCGCATCGTTCGAGCTTATGAACAACGTCGTTTTATGGGTGCCCACAGCCAAACTGCTTGGGTCTAAAGTGATGGTTCGACTGTTTTGACCCGACGTATCTATACTCCCTTGATTCGGACCTGAAAAAGTAGCCCATGGACAGGAATTGTACTGTGCTACATTCATGGTACAATATTGTCCAGTGTGGAACGTACCGTCGAACAAATACACATCAAGCTTAACAAAACCCTGATTCAAAGCATTTTGCAAAACTGATCCCGTGAAGTAACCCGAAATAGTATCATTGGTATAATCTGGTTTATCATTGTCGTAGAAGAATGCAGAACTAGTACCGTTTACGTAGATGTAAAATCTACTGGTGGAACCTGAAAACTCTCCATTGATGATCATCTCATAGAACAATGTATCTGAGCTGATGACATTGTTGAAGGTATGGGTTACTTTCTGGTAATACTGAGACGGGTTATAATTCCACTCTTGCGTGTCAGTGGAATCATAGCGATCTCCTATTTGTAAGTGGTAGTTCAGAGTATCGAGTCCAATATTTTCTAGAGAAATAACCTTATTGATTGACCCTTTACATTGATTGACCGAGGCGTACAAGGTGGTATCTGGATCAAATTTGAGTTTGGCCGCACCTAAGCTTTCATAGCTCACACATAGCGCTAAGGTATCGGCATTCGTGTAGAAGGTGATGGTATCTTGGTGTACACCTAAGGACGGATGGTTCAGGGACAATGGGAAGGCACTAGAATCTGCTGGCGCTATTCTGACCCCTGGCAACGTAGCCCATGCAGAAAGTGAGGTATCTGTGGATGACATTGATTGCAGAAGAAGATCCGCACACCCAATGTTCTCCAATGAGAGGGTAGCAATGGTCCGTGCATTGTACGGCACCTCGCCAAGATCTATACAACCCGAGCCCGATGCCAACTCACCCTTGCCTTGTAGGTTGAATTGCAGCGGTAGAATAGTACTTGATTGAAGCGGATCATTTGTGCTGATCTCGATCACACATTCTTTAATACCGCTACGTAAACTACTAGAAAAAATCTGTCCTGTTACTTGGGTAGAGTCCCCGCCGGTGATGAAACCTTGTGTCGGCGAAAGGCTTAACCACGAAAAATCAACAGATTTTCGGTCATAGGCTTCCTTCATGAGGTTATGAAGCAACAGCTTTATTTCATCATATACCTGCGCAAATGTGAATCCAAAATAAATCAACTTTCCATCCTCAAGATTCATGATGGAATAGATATGATCATTGGCAGTTTTGGTGATAATATGCTGCGCAGGCGGCTTCACATGATTAAAGATCAATGAATACGCAGCGTTTTGAGCAGTGAAGCTGGTCACACCATTAGTATATGGCGGGACGTTACTCACACTTAAAAGTTGATTACTGTGATTCGAGCCCACGGTGGCGTTCATAAAGTCGATGGACAGAATCTTTGAGATGTTCGGGGAACCCATCACAACCATCGTTCCTCCCTTGGCGACGAAGCCTTGAAGGTCTGTTTCGATGTTTTGGTAATTTGAGGAAACAGCAATCGTTGTTACCGGCGGGAAGATGACGACATCCGCCCAAGATAATTGGGCAACAACATCTTGTACACTGTTGACTTTTTTGATTTGAATTAACGGATTCTCCTCTAATACATCCTCAATATTTCCTGCTAACGTGGCGAACACTTGAGCGTTGACCATGACCACGTTCAAATGGTTCTTTGGCGCCAAGGACCATCTCAAGGATGTGGCCGAAGGGGCGTCATTTCCTACGTAAAACTGAACGTCTATGGTATCTTGACAATCTAAGGATACGGCTGTTATAGAATCCTCACTCAAGGTTAAGGATGGGGCCTCCAATACCCATCCAGAATAGCAAAGGGACAGCAATGAATCTGTCGTGCTAATAAAGATGGAGTCTTGAATGCTTTTGATTTGCTTGGCCTCATATTGGACCACTAGATACGTGGTATCAAAAGGCGCCAATGCAGTATCTGCCCAATAAACAGTCAGCAGAGAGTCGGTAGACCATGCGGAATCTAATTGGGCCCAACCACACCCCTCATTCCATAGCAAAATGCTATCGACGACTAGAGCATTACTTAATAACGTATCAAAATTTGAACATGATAAGGCCGAATGCGCCAAAGACGAAGGGCCGTCCAGTTCCAGCGTAACAGGCAAATTCATCAACGGATGATCGGGATCTCCATTGATGAACTCAATGCCTAGGTTATACATCCCTGAGGCCAATCCTTTGGTATATACCTGAAGGACGACCTTTTGCGAATCTCCGGGCAATATGGATCCGGAGGTGGGGTTAGTTTGTACCGACCTGTTGGCATTACTCATGATTTTTACATTATCCACCACCCAACTATTCCCGCTACTCGCATATGTTTTTTGGATGAAACGAATCTGTGTATGTGATGACCTCCCCGCAATGGGCAGCACCGCAAAGAAAGTTGGATAGGTGGACCACTCCCAGGTGTGGAATTGAGCGAAATCTGTCCAATTCGTTCCATTCAAACTGTACTGAAGGAACATAGGCATGTTGCCTCCAGCCGTGCCACAATTCCCTTGATACATCTGAAATTCAACGGTAGCGCCATCAATTACATTCAAAGGCCGTGTCGTAGCGGTCCGATTGTTGCCCCAGGCGCCTTTGAAGGTCAAACTCTTGCTGCCGGCGATGCTACCACAATTCAATGTGTCGGTCGCTCCTGGACCCCAGTTCAGCCAAAGCGTACTATCCATTCCAGCGCCTTCAAAATCGTCGAAGTAAAATGTATCTGATTGTGTGATGGACCAATTCAAATTCTGCGTTCCCAGATTATATATGGTCATCGTATCCGAGACCGTGTCCAAGCAAAGTGTTGAATACAAATAATAGGCATTGGTGTCCAATTCCGTGATGGGCGCATCCGATACATTGAGCGCGACACAAAAGGCATAGGTACTGTCCTGGGTGGCTATAAAAATGGTATCAGAGAATTGGCCACTCGTTGCACTAAAAAAGTCAAAGGGGACATACATCGAATCGTACGGCTGGACATTAGCCGGCAAAACCAAATTTTGTAGTCTACCGCTCGAACCTTGAATGGAAGTAAACCGCAAAGAATCACACCCCGAATTATACATCAATAGTGAATCCCGGTGAACTCGCTTTGTATAACCGTAGCTCAAGGGACAACTGCCCTCTGCACTGTTTAATATCCCGGTGCCTTCGACCAACACCTCAACGGGCACGACTACGGTTGCATTGACCGTATCTTTCAACTGGAACACCATGTCGTAATGTTGCGTGCCTACACTGCCATTGGCTAGGAATGAGAATGTCACATAGGTGGAATCCCCGCCATACACAACAGCTTGATCCGTGCTAAGTTGAGTGCTGTAGGCGTCGCCCTCGAAGGATATTTCGTCAATAAAACAAACCGCACTTGTGCTGTTCGTGTAGACCTCAAAGGAGCGTATGTCTTGGGCTTGATCATAAAACTCACAATCTGCGATGTAGAGCGAATGATTCAAATACAAATCGAAGGTTTCGTTTTCCCAATCAATATTTTCATAGCTCACATGCACCCATGCAGGCCCTGTTGGTGAGGCAATAAAATTTTGGTTGGTTTGGGTATAGCCGTTTTTTCTATACCCCACCGTGAGATATGCTGTGGCATAATCATAGGCGACAAAGCCAAAAACCGAATTATCCTGGTCGTCTCTTAAGTAAACAAATGAGCCCCGTTGATTATAGGTTCCTCCCCTAAAAGCAAATGAAACTTTGTTAGGACGCTGGGCCGGAAAAGTTCTTTGAACTGGATCGTATCCACCGGTTTTTCCAGAAATACGAAGTGAACTCCCTCCACCATAGTTCTGGGTACTGGATTGCAGCGTGACCGCATTACTTCCATTAAAAACAAACCCGTCGAGGTTGCCCGGCAAATCAAAATCAGCGTGGAAAGACTCGTTGGTATCGAGCAAGGAGATATTGGTAATCATCCGGCCTGAACTGGCCAAATTATAAATGGTCACACCTGCGGTTACGGAATCACCACATGATGCAACCAATTGTACGCTATCCGGGCTTACATCAAACACTGGACGCTCCTCGACAACAATGGTTTTTGTGGTAGAATCAGATCCCTGACAATTCGATGCTTTCAGTTGAACCAAATGACTTCCTGCCGCGCTAAAAACATGGCTGGGTGAAAACTTTGAAGATGTTGTGCCGTCGTCAAAATCCCATTCCATTTCATCTTGGCTGGAGCTCAAGTTTGTGAAATCCACCGAGGTGTTGAACGGAATTACTGTGTCACTCGCAGTAAAGGCTGCAGACGGGGCGGTTGTAGAATCTGTGGTCCAGCTTAACTGAAAACCAGGATTAGAATTAAAACTGGCATAAAACCTGAAATACAACACCTTGGCGCTCGTCACTATGGGCGTATTTAATGTAGGAGGGTTTGTATTCGTATAGACGGCGATCCAAGAATTATTAGACTCGTCCCTACAATACAAAGCGGAACCAAAGCTTCCTACACTAAAAGATGTAAAGGTGAATGTCACCACACCATCGCCTGGAGGATCGATAAACACTTCGCCAACATCGCCGGAACTGTAATTACCGTTGGCCCCTCCACCGTCTACCAATATACCAGAACACGCTCTAATGGTATCCTTAGAATAATCTGTTGGAATCAAATATGTGTTTTGACTTTTCGAAACGAAGGCCATTCCCAAAAACAGGATTGAAAGTAGGGCTTTGATAGATTTCATGGATTGGTATAGAGGCAGGTCAAATAATCTCTATCCAATTTAACGCTTTATTCTTCAATTAGGTAAAAAATTTCTTCCGTACCGTGAACTGACCCAGTGCCCAAAATAAAAACCCGAGCCTCCGGCTCGGGTTTTTATTTTTCTAGGAAAATTTTCGGAATCGAAAATTATTCTTCAATCGCTTCAGCTTCTGCCGACGCAAGCGACTTAATCTTCAAGTTGCGGTACCACACGTTATCGCCGTGGTCCTGCAGCGCAATCCCACCCTTGCGGTAGGTGCCGTATCCAGGGAATTCATGGAATTTCGACGCCGCAACATCCGCACGCCACGCATCGTCGAAGAGGTCGCGATCCACGATGACCACGCCGTTGAGCTTCTGGGTGAGGTGACCGTTTTGAACGATAATTTCGAACTGGTTCCATTCCCCTGCGAGCTTGGCGGCGCCTTCCGGAGCTGCATTGATATCGTACAGATCCCCTGCACGGTGTTTGTGGATCGCGGCATCGGGATGGCCTTCAGTGGAATCGGTCCCGTTGTCTAACACTTGCATTTCTAATCCCGTCATCCAGCAGTACGGATACTGCTCGGTATCCTCGTTGATGAGGTAGATGATGCCGGAATTTCCGCGTTCGCCTATCTTCCATTCCCCCTTGAAGTGGAAGTTTTCAAATTCCCGGATCGAACCGTCAATATCCTGGTACACGATATCGCCACCACCGTTGACTTGCCAGTCCTCTTTGTTGCTCGCGTCCAAATGCAAGGCCTCGTCTTCGATGACCCACGCTTTGCCAATCACCGTATCGCCGTACTTGCGGAAATTGCCGGTGCATTGGCCGTCGAACAGGAGCTCCCAGCCGTCGATGATTTCGGCTTCTGTGATGTTATTGTGCAATTTTTCAGGAGCGTCGGCCGTTTCTTCGGCCGGCGCATCAACGGGTGCTTCAGCAGGTGCGGTGCAGGCGACGGCAAAAAGAGCCGCGGCAGATAGAAGGAGATGTTTCATTCGTGCTAAAAATTGAGTTTTGAGTTGAGTTTATGGTTTAATCTTCACGGTCAATTCGTCCAGACGCTCTTTGTAGCGGGGCAAAGGATCCAGTAAAATCGCTTTTTTCATGCATTCTGCCGCCGCAGGATAGGCTTGAGTGGCTTCATAAAAATCGGCCATAGAATCATAGGCATTCGCACTGTTAGGAAAATGTTCCAGCGCTGCTGTAAAATACATTTCTGATTTCTCCAGATCGCCCATATCCATTTGCATGTAGCCTGACATATTGAGCAATTCCTCTGGATACGGGGGCACCGCATAGCCGAAGTTGTGTTCCAATTTTGCTGCTCTATTATTGATAATCTTCGACAGCGTTGCAACCGACGTCGCTGGATCGTTGATTTTGTGCGTACCCTCCATTTGATACCAATCGAACAGGGCAATCAACCCCTCCATTAAAGAGGGCAAGGGTACCGTACCGTGCAAATCTCTTTCAAAGAATTGGAATCCCACACGAAGTCCAGTAGGGGCTAATGCTTCCAATTGGTCGACAGTCTTGAGGATGGCACGAGGAAATTCGGTTGGCCAAGAATCGTCTTCACGCACATTTTCCAATGTTACAGAAGTGTCTTGCATATGCAATTGGCCACTCATGGTGATGAACACCGAACGGCCCTCGAGGGAGGGCGTACTCAACTTTTCCGGGAGTACCTCATGATAATGTCCGCCGCTCCAATCCATGCTTGGATCGATCGCGAGGTAGTAGTTGAACAGTTCGGGGCGCTCGGCTAGGGCAAATAAGGTGAAGAGTCCGCCGTAGGAATGTCCGATCAGGGTTCTGAATTGGGTCACCGGATAATTGGCCTCCACATGAGGGACCAATTCTTTCTCAATAAATTCCAGGAAAGCAGCCGCTCCACCATCAGCAACGGCATTGGGCGTCATCGCCACCTCCATCTTATCTGCAGACCCAATGGCCTGCGCTTTCACAACCTTCGGCGGCGTCAAATCCCGAGTTCGATCTACTGCATTTGAAATGCCAATGATGATCATATCCGGCGTGTATCCGCCACTGTAATAATCCTGCACCGTACCTGCCGCCGGCAACAGCACATCGCCGTCCAGTAAAAATGCCACCGGGTACTTCTGCGCACTGCCCGGCGTATAGGTCAAAGGAAAATCCACATAAATGAGCCGGTCCTCATTCAACACTTCAGAATGTACGGTGTCTGGAACGCCGCGCTGCTGTAAAAATTCTGGGCCCGATTGCGCAACGGCGCCCCGGAGTCCCATCAGCATACTGCACATCAAAAGAAAGGCGAAGCGACACTGCGACATTGAGAATTTGTAACTCATTTATTTGGGGGGTTTTTATTGATCCAATCCTAATGCCTTGCGGTTCGCGGCTCTGTCTACGCCCGTTGCGGCGAAGTCGTCGAAGGCGCGCGAGGCCACTGGGATGATCCAATCGGCGATGCGTTCTGCGCCCTCGCGCGCACCGGCAGCCGAATCTTTCAAACAGCACTCCCATTCTAGCACGGCCCAACCTTCGTAATCGTATTGGGCGAGCTTGGCAAAAATGGCAGGAAAATCGATCTCTCCATCGCCCACGGAACGGAATCGGCCGGCGCGTTCTACCCAAGGAAGGTAGCCACCGTAGGCACCGGTTCTAGCGTCCGGGTTAAATTCTGCGTCCTTCACATGGAAGGCTTTAATGCGTTCGTGGTACAGGTCGATGTAGCCCAAATAATCCATCCCCTGCAAAACCAGGTGGGAAGGATCGTACAGCATGTTTGCACGCTGGTGGCCGCCTACCACATCGAGGAAGCGTTCAAAGGTGGCTCCGTCATGCAGGTCTTCACCCGGATGAATTTCATAGGCCAGATCTACGCCACAACTGTCGAAATGATTAAGAATTGGCAACCATCTACGGCCCAATTCCTCAAACGCCTCTTCCACCAACCCCGCCGGTCGTTGCGGCCAAGGATAGAAATACGGCCAGGCCAATGCGCCTGAAAACGTCGGATGGGCTGTAAGTCCCAAACGTTGTGAAGCCGTTGCGGCAAGATGTAATTGGTCCACCGCCCACGCCATGCGCGCTTTGGGATTTCCATGAACCTCAGCCGGGGCAAATGCATCAAATTGCGCGTCGAAGGCCGGGTGAACAGCCACGAGCTGGCCCTGTAAATGGGTACTTAATTCCGTGATTTGTATACCGTGCTCCGCAGCAATGCCTGTGAGTTCATCTGCCGCATCTTGGCTGTTCGCCACCTTTTTAAGGTCCATGAATCGGCCATCCCAGGAAGGGATTTGTATCCCCTTGTACCCAAGGTCGGCAGCCCATTTACAAATGGACGCCCATGAATTGAACGGGGCGAGGTCGTCTGCGAATTGGGCGATAAAAATGCCCGGTCCTTTCAGCGTTTTCATAGTGCTGTGTATTTTTCGTTTCCAGCGTTGTTGGTGACAATCGCTTCGATGAATTTCATACCGCGCACACCGTCTTCAATACCCGGGTAGTCCAGGTGCGGATGCTGCGCTTTTCCAGTTTCGTGGGCACGAACATGGGCCGCGAAATTTTTGTAGAGGTTGGCAAACGCCTCAAGGTAGCCTTCCGGGTGGCCCGGAGGTATGCGGTGGTTCGCCAGGGACCAGTCCGATGTCCCCGGGCCTCCCGTACGCAATTTTACCACTGGCGCGTCCAATGGCATAAGCGTTAAGCTGTTATTATCGGTGTGTTCCCAGCAAAGACCGCCCTTTTCTCCAAAAACACGAATCTTCACATTGTTTTCCTCACCTGCGGCAATTTGCGTCGCCATGAGAACGCCCGTGGCGCCTGAGGTGGTGCGGAAGAGTACGGCACCATCGTCGTCCAAAGCGCGCCCGTGGACGACGGTGTTTAATTGGGCACAGACCTCCACAATCTCTTCGCCACTCACGTATTCCGCAAGGTTAAAAGCGTGTGTCCCTATATCTCCCATAGCGCCAACTTTCCCCGATTTTGTCGGGTCCGTTCGCCACGCCGCCTGCGTATGGTCCCCGCCCTCTAAATAGGTCGACAACCAGCCTTGCGGATATTCTACATAGATCTTACGGACTTTTCCGAGCGCACCGGAAGCGATCTGGTGCTTGGCCTCTTTGACCATGGGATACCCGGTGTAGGTGTGCGTCAAACAGAAGAGCCCTTTGGCGTTTTTCACCCCTGCTTCGATGGCATAGGCTTCTTCCATGGAGGTGCAGAGGGGCTTGTCGAGCACGACGTGATAGCCGGCTTCGAGCGCCGCGATGGTGGGAGCCGCATGCACGTGGTTGGGCGTAGTGATCATAATGACTTGGACACGCTCACTTGCGGGACGCTCCAACTCGGCTGAAATCAATTCTTGCCAACTCCCGTAGGCGCGGTCGTCGGAGATGCCTAGTTCACGTGCCGTTTCCAAACATTTTTCGGGTTTAGAGGAGAAGGCGCCAGCGACCAATTCATAGTCACCATCAATACGCGCAGCGATGCGGTGCACGCCGCCGATAAAACTACCTGGTCCGCCGCCAATCATGGCAGCACGTATCTTTTTCATAGGAGAGTTAACGCGTTAGAACGCCCAAAATACACAATAAACTACGACACTAAAAAAGTGTCTCAACTTTAATGTATCTTCATTGCACAAATTGATTTCCCATGAACCTAAAGCGTATCCTGTTCGTTGCCACCGCACTTTTATTTTCTCTTGTTGGTCAAGCCTCACACCAACGCGGAGGCTCCATTCGTTACACCAACGTGACCACTGCCAATACTCCCAGCGGTTTTAATGAGTATTACATAGAAATTGAGCTGCTGAGAGACCCCAGTGGGATCACCATGCCGGCCAACTTATCTGTCACTTTTACCCGTAGACCCATTGGGAATTACTCGGCAACTAATTATACTTTCCCACAAATAGGGAGCTACACCACCTTGTCGCAAGCATGTGGGGCCACAGGAACCGTTGAATCCTACATTTATGGAGATACCGTTTCCTTAGTGGAATAT
The DNA here is from genome assembly GCA_028357285.1 of Schleiferiaceae bacterium. GTDB lineage: Bacteria > Bacteroidota > Bacteroidia > Flavobacteriales > Schleiferiaceae > UBA10364. The sequence continues at coordinate 124,827 of JAOMWM010000002.1, forward strand.
GGGGCCTATGATATACGCTATGCCAATTGTTGTAGAAACGCCAACATCAATAACATTGCGAATGCAAGTGGTCAAGGAAATGTAGTATTGGCCACACTCGTTTCAGGCAAGCCGGCGCGTAATTACAACAACTCACCTACTTTCTCTTCGTCTGTAAAGTCCTTTCCTGTGGGTCAAGCCACCTTCGATATTTGTGGTCCCGATCCCGACGGAGATAGCCTGTATATTGAACTTATTACTCCACATAACAACACCACAAATTCTGCCTACATATATCCGGTAACCTATGCTACAGGGTATTCGCTTTCCGAGCCTTTTGGGGATAGCGCTTCTTTCTTTATTGATACATTGAACAGGACCATTACGGTGCAATCTTCTATTCAGCAGATATGTGTCATTGCCTTCAAAGTATCGGAATATGTAAAAGATACCTCGGGCGTATGGCGCTACTATGGCAGCATTGAGCGCGATGAACAATATTACATCACGGCACCGATCAGTGGCACTGCGGGAGACACCTTGGAGATTGTCAATGCAGGCACGCCCACAGGTAATCCATCAGATTCTGTATTGGTTGATCTAAACTTCAACGCCTATCCGGTGATGTTTGATGTGGATTCGGTTCAGATGGTGTTGAGTCACGCGACGAAATCTGCCTACGTACAAAGCGTGGAGAGAACGACCAGTAATGACCAATTGTTATTGCGCACCGATGTGCCGTTGGCACCAGGGAATTGGACCCTACATATTGGAGAAAGCGCGGACAGTATTGTCCTTTACAGCAAATGTGGCAATACGCTTGACGATAGCCTTACCTTCTATGTGGATATACCTATCGATACCAACTATATCGTAGGCCAAGATAGTGCTTACACAGGGGTAAGTGAATTTTACCACCTGTACGACACTTCCTATGTGGACAGTGTGAATTATTCAGTAACCAATGGCTTTTGGTGGAACCCAACCTCGGCGCCTTATGATACGGTTGAAATTACTTGGACTGTACCTCCAGCAAAACTTGAGGCCTCTGTCTTCATTGGGGACACCATCATCGTACTCACTAAAGAAATCACCGTCAATGGCATTGGACTTGGAGAAAATGATTTGAACGGAATTACCTTGGCGCCACAACCTTCCAATAGCCATGTTGTATTACTAGGTCTTGTGGAACCTATGGAGTACAAGCTATTAAACACTCTTGGTGAAGTCGTGGCAATGGGCAAGGTTGGTCCGAACGAGCAGATCAGCTTGGAGCACCTGAGCTCAGGGTCCTACTATTTGGAATTGTTTGATGCTGAACGACGTAGGAATTGGGTACTTCTGAAGCAATAAACGTTCAATAGACGTTCATAATTTTAAAATAGACAGAATATTGATTTTGTGACGATTGTAGGGCCATCCGTCACTTTTTAACGACTCGCGGGTCAGTCGTATTTCGAGAAAGTGTATATTGGACACTTCCTAAACACAAAACACTCGAAACTATGACTGCCACTACAAGCAACCGTCGTTCTCTCTTTATTGCTAGTTGTGCGAGTTTATTGGTCACCAGTTTGAGTTTTGGTATTCGCGCCGGGATTTTAAATGACTTGGGCGTAGAATTCGAACTCAACGGTTCTGAACTCAGCCGTATCGCCGCCACCGCTTTTTGGGGCTTTCCCGTGAGCATGATCATTGGGGGCGCCCTCGTAGACAAAGTGGGCATGAAAAACTTGATGCGCTTGGCCTACATCGGCCACTTCGCGGGGATCCTACTCACCATCTTCGCGGGCGGCTTCTGGTCCCTATGGGTCAGCACCTTGTTCATCGGTTTGGCCAACGGTATGGTCGAAGCGGTATGTAACCCCCTAGTAGCCTCCATTTATCCAGAAGAAAAGACGACAAAACTCAATCAATTCCACCTCTGGTTCCCTGGAGGTATCGTGATTGGCTCCCTAGTAGCCTTCAGCTTCGGCAAGCTAGGTCTGAGCTGGCAAGTGATGATGGCCGTGATGCTGCTGCCAACCATTTGGTATGCCTTGCAGATGGAGCGCATGGAATTCCCGGTGACCGAGCGTGTGGCTAATGCCGTGTCCGATTCTGACATGTACAAAAGCCTGCTCAACCCACTCTTTATTATCATCACCATCGCGATGCTCGGAACAGCGACTTCAGAGCTGTTCATCAATCAATACGTGGATGTGCTCCTCAAAAGTGTCAGCGACAATGCCATTCTTATTCTTCTGATTACCTCAGGGGTAATGACCTTTGGCCGCGGAATTGCGGCTCCTGTAGTCGAGCGTTTCTCTACCACGGGGATGTTGCTCTTTAGTGCCATTTTCACCACTATCGGTTTATATATGATGGGCACTATGGACGGCTCGATGCTGTTTGTGAGTGCCTTCGTGTTCGGAATTGGGGTGACCTATTTCTGGCCGACGATGATCGGTTTTGTGGCTACGTATTTACCTTCTACGGGTGCCGTTGGTATGGCGGTTATTGGGGCAGCGGGGATGTTCGCGGTGAGCATCTACATGCAGTTCATGGGTGGATTCTACGACGAATTGATGGTTGGCTTGACAGAAGTTGAGGCCGGCCGCAAGGTCATTATGACGACCCTTTATATCCCGATTGTTTTGATCGTCATGTTCGCAGGCATCCACTTCTACATTCGTAAGAAGCACGCCTAAATGAATCGACGCGACCACATCAAAAGACTTATGGCCTTGGGGGCCGCTTCGGCTGTACCGGGATCGCTTTGGGCGAGCGCGGCACAAACGAAGGGCACGGTGGTTAAAACCGAGCGCGCCTTTGGCTATAAAAGAAGTGTGAGCCACTGGACGGTGACCGACCTGGATTGGGAGGAGCTGTGCGGCTGGTTGGCTGCTGAAGGTATTGAAGCAGTGGATTTGGTGGGACCGGAGCATTGGCACCACCTAAAAAAGCACGGATTGGATAGTAGCATGTGCAACGGTGCGGAGCTTAATCTGGTTGACGGCTTTATTCACGAGGAATTTGAAGGAGTGCTGCACGAGCGGTACAGCGCGATGATTCCTAGGGTCGCTAAGGCTGGCTATGAAAACCTGATTTGTTTCAGTGGGAATCGTCGCGGATTGAGCGAAGAGGAAGGGCTGGCACAAGCGGTGAAGGCTTTGTTGCCGATGGTGAAATTGGCGGAAGCGCACGGAGTGGTGTTGCAGATGGAGTTGTTTAACAGCATTGTCGATCATCCGGATTATATGGCAGATAGCAGTCGTTGGGGTATAGAATTGGCCCGCGCGTTGAATAGTCCCAGTTTTAAATTGCTCTACGACATTTACCACATGCAGATTATGGAGGGAAATTTGGTGGCGAACATCAAGGAAAACCACCAGTATTACGGGCACTACCATGTGGCGGGAGTGCCGGGCCGCAACGAACCGTGGAACGATCAGGAGATCAACTATCCGGCAGTGATGCAGGCCATTGACGCCACCGGTTTTGATGGATATGTTGCCCTAGAGTACGTATTCCAGGAGCCGTTGAAAGAAAGCATGCGCCGCAGCTACAATGAATTTATTCGGTAGGATGGCAGCGCTGAAAAAGAAAAATAGAATCGCCTAACATAGAAACATCGTTAACTCAACTCAATCATGGCAGAAGACAAAATGCATTATGATGCGATCGTTGTTGGCTCCGGGATTTCCGGAGGCTGGGCCGCAAAAGAACTTACAGAAAAGGGACTGAAGGTCCTGATGCTGGAGCGCGGGCAAAACGTAGAGCACATTAAAGATTACACCAACACGAATAAAGATCCCTGGGAATTTCCGCACAGAGGAAAGGCAACCACTGCGCAGAAGGATAGGAATCCGGTGCTGAGAAGGGATTATCCGTTGAATGAATTGAACCCGGATTGGTGGGTAGACGATCAGGATTGTCCGTACACGGAGAAAAAACGGTTCGATTGGTACCGCGGCTATCACGTCGGGGGGCGCTCGCTGATGTGGGGCCGCCAAAGCTACAGATGGAACCGCGAGGACTTTTTAGCCAATGAAAAAGACGGCATTGCGACGCCTTGGCCGATCGGGTACGACGATCTGGAGCCTTGGTATACGCACGTTGAGAAATTTGCAGGATTGAGCGGATCGCACGAGGATCTGGATGTGCTGCCGGACAGTGTGTATTTGCATGCGATGGATTTGAATTGTGTGGAGCAAACGGCTGCGGATCGCATTCGTAAAGCCTTTGATGAAAAGCGCCGATTAATCATTGGCCGCACCTCAAACATCGCCGTGCCGCATCATGGACGAACGGGGTGTCAATACCGAAACAAATGTTGGTTGGGCTGTCCGTACGGCGGCTACTTCAGTACGCAAGCTTCAACGCTGCCGGCTGCGATGGCGACGGGCAATTTGACGTTGCGTCCGCACAGTATCGTGAAGGAATTGATGTATGATAAAGACGGTAAGAAAGCGAAGGGCGTGGTAGTGCTGGATGCAGAGACGAACATGACCTATGAATACACCGCACCGATTGTGTTTTTGAACGCCTCTGCATTGAATTCGACTTGGATTTTGATGAACAGTGCGACGGACGTTTGGGAAGGCGGTTTGGGCTCTAGTTCGGGAGAATTGGGCCACAATTTGATGGACCACCACTTCAGAGTTGGAGCGGATGGGACGTGGGAAGGCGATCAGGACAAATACTACTTTGGTGGGCGCCCGACTGGATTTTACATTCCTCGTTTCCGGAATTGGGATGGCGACAAGCGCGACTATTTGCGTGGGTTTGGCTACCAGGGTGCTGCTTCGCGCGGGGATTGGAGACGCGGCGTGCGTGAACTAGGAATTGGGGCCGATTTTAAAGAAAACATCAGCAAACCCGGTCCGTGGACCATGGGAATGACGGGCTTCGGCGAGGTGTTGCCGTACCATGATAATAAAATAGAATTGGACCCGGATAAGAAGGATAAATGGGGACTCCCCGTGCTTTCTTTCGACGCGCAGCTCAGAGAAAATGAACTTAAAATGCGTCTAGATATGAAGCAAGATGCGGTCGATATGCTTGAGGCGTCAGGCTTCACTAATGTCAACGGCTGGGAGTCCGATTATGCACTGGGCATGGGCATCCACGAAATGGGAACGGCCCGCATGGGGACGGCACCGGAAAATTCGGTGCTCAATAAATGGAACCAAGTTTGGGACGCACCGAATGTCTTTATCACGGACGGTGCGGCCATGACCTCTTCTTCGTGTGTAAATCCGTCGCTCACGTATATGGCGATGACGGCTCGTGCAGCAGATTATGCGGTGAACGAATTGAAGAAAGGCAACCTTTAAAACTCTAGAACTCATGGAAAAAAATACATTGACCCGTAGACAGATGGTGCAGCGCATGGCGCTGGCTATTGGTGGAACGTTGGTTGCTCCAGCAGTGTTGTTAGAGAGCTGTTCTTTTGATCCCGATACTTCTACCGCGGGCCCCGAACGGCTTGCTATTCTGGACGCGATTGCAGAAACCATCATCCCTAGAACCGCCACCGCCGGTGCCCGCGACGCGCGCATTGGTGCCTTTATTGATGTGATGATTCGCGATTGCTATTACCCAGACATGCAAGAGAAATTGAATGCAGGTATCCAGGAGATTGCCGTGGAAGGTAAACGTTCTCTGGGCAGTGCCTTTGAGGAAGCGACCCAGATGGATCGTGAAGCCTTTTTAGGCGTATATGATGCCGCGGCCGCCGATGACGGTTCGCATTTCTTCCGCACGTTGAAAGAGCTCACCATGCTCGGCTATTTCACCTCCGAAGAGGCGGCCGCGGATGGCGTAGTACATTATGAGCCGGTGCCCACCCGTTACGACGGTTGTGCTCCCGTGGATGAGCACACGAAAGTCTTCTATTCCAATATTTAATTTCTAGCGGAAAAGAAAAATGTACGACGAAACGCCCGGTCCTGACCAGACCGGGCGTTTCGCATTTAAAAAATTCCAATTGGCCTTGAACTAAATGGATATGAGTGCGTTAGAAAAAGTAACGACGTAAGTTTGAACGATGCATTTCAAGAAAAATTGGTTTTGGTCTTTGCCCTTGATGGGTTTCTTGTTGGTCTTTTTCACGCAATGTGAATCGACCACGGAAGAAGTTAAGCGAACAGGAGAATCGGACCGCTCGCCTATCGAGTGTTTCGACTACCACTATCCTATCACTGTCGTGTTTGAAGACGATACACTCGAAGTAGTGAGCTTTGACCAATACGCAGATTTACACGTACGTTGCGATGCCGCATTCACGGAATTTTCTAGAGGCACTGACCCGAAAGGCCGTGATAGCATCAACCGTACCCCAACGGGAAAAGGACATACCACAGCAACTGGCGCCGGATACGGCGATTGTCCACGCGAAAATGACCCCTGGTGCGGCGAATTGCTTTTCCCAGTAACCTTATTAAATGTCCCGGACCACACGGGCGAAATTGTGGTGACTAATGATAGTATCCTGCAGTACTATCGTTGGATTGTTTGTCAGTAATGACATTGTGTTAGTTGAGAGAAGCCCGGCCATAAGCCGGGTTTTTCATGTAATACGTTTCCCTCCACGGTCCAATTCTCAGGCCAAGAGGGCCACTACCGCACTACAGGTGCAGACCACATTCCGTCTTCGGACTATTGTTCCACCGCCCTTCGCGCCCTCCTCCAGGCTGCGTACAGTGTTTACACCCAATACTGAAATAGCCCTTCGATTGCAAGGGATGAAAAGGAAGTAAATGATCTTTAATGTACGCCTCGCGCTGCACGCTCTTGCTTATTCATGCTCTCGGTTTTACCTATAAAACGTGACAAATGTCACGTTTTTTAAGAATCTCACAAGTCAAAAGCACTATTTCTCTTTATCCGAGACCAACCCACCCACCTAATCCACTCACACATTGGTTAATAAGTTCGCTCATTGTGTCTCAATAGAAACACCTGAGGAGCTAACTTTAATGGAAACGAAAGACGCCGCGGACAAATCGCTAACTCTTTGATGTACAACTTATTCTTATGAGAAGACGGCTCCTCTCTACGCTGGCCTTAGCCCTGCTCGTTCCTTTTGCAGGCGCTCAAGCACAATCCATTCCTACGGGTGTGCTCCCCCTAAACTTTGACGATCCATTAACCGCCAGCCCTTCAACGGGAGTGGGCGGAAGTTGTGTCTACAATGATGTAGTCGTGATTGACGGGACACCTTACGATGCCATCATTACCATCGACAACATTACGAATGGATTGATTTCAGATTTCGACGCCACTGCCACCACCAACGGCAACACGGCTGCAAATTTCAGCCCGTCCATTTTGTGGACCGGCGCGGGAGAAATCTCCTACAGACTCGAATTTATTGAAGACGGAACAGCAGGTTCCCCCGTACCCGTAACGCTCGGTGGAATTTCACTGACCGCATGGGATTTAGACGGTATCGGTGCTCCCGGAAAGTACATTGAAAGCAGTGGATTCACCAGTTATACCCTAGGTGCTTCGACCATTCTCGCCTATACCAGTGCCGCCACTAATGCGGGCCGATTCTCAAACAACAACGCCTCCGCCAACACCGTAGGAAATGACGGTACCAGCAGAGCTTCGCTAGAATATGCCAGTGCGGCATCCATTTCCTTTAGCATTGGATCTTCTGGTGCGGGAAGCTGGACACAGATGCTTTCGCTGAGCAGCCCAACGAATTGGTTCCCTACTACGGCGGCAACAACTGCGATCCCTACCATCTATACCTTCGGAACAACAGCGCCGTATTTCACGTGTAGCGGATCAGCTAGTGCTGGCCAAAGCATCGCTATTGAAGGTTACCACCTCAGCGACAGCCTCATCGTAACTGCTCCGGTAGGTTATGCAGTGAGCGCCACCGCAAACAGCACCTACACAAACAGCCTTACGATCGGTGCAGATTCTTTAGGTCATCTAGATACTGCAGTATTTATCGCTATGGACGGTAGCGCGCCAGCCACGAACCCGGCACAAATCACGCTGAGTTCGAGCGGCGCTACAGATGTGCTCATCCCTGTAAGCGGGACAGCAGGCGGGGCCCTAACGGTCAGTAACTTCACAAAAACAGATCCTACAGCCTGTGCAACAGAAGACGGAACCATCAGCTTTAGTATTGCCAATGTTCCTGACGGCACTTATACAGTGACTTACATGGGCGGTTCCTCCACTGCTGCGGTTGCCTCAGGAGTGGCGACGCTCTCAAACCTTGCGGAAGGTCCCTACATTGACCTGCAACTTACCGACGCAAACGGCTGTACTTCTGCCGCGGGGAATAGCCTAACGCTCAATGAGCCCATAGACTTTACCATTGCTTTTGCCCCTAGTGATCAAAACATCTGTACCAATGCTGCTGCTACTTTTGGGGTGGTCGCGAATGGAACAACAACATCCGTTTATTGGTCTGCCTATAACGGCACTGTTTGGAACGGTATCGCAGGAGCAACCAACACAACATACACTACACCCGCTTTAACAGATACGTCCATGTATCAAGTCACAGTGACTTCAGCAGCTGGATGCCGCTGGACTTCACCTATGGCCACCGTGACGGTGAACTCAGATCCAGTGGCAACATTAACCAGCACACCTGCGAGTTGTCCCGGAACCACGGATGGCACCATAGACCTTACCGTGGTAACCGCCGCAACACCCATGTCCTTTAGTTGGAGCAATGGTGCGTCAACAGAAGACCTGACGAATGTTGCCAGTGGAAGTTACACCGTTACTTTACTTGACCCTATTGGTTGTCAAGGAACAGCGACTATTGCTGTAAGTGACAGTGATGGAGTTGCACCCGTAGTGTTTGCAAAAGACATCACGGTACAGCTCGACTCTATGGGTCTAGCCAACATTACGGCGGCAGATGTGGACAGCGCTTCAAGCGATAATTGTACCCTTACATTAAGTATCGATAGCGCATCATGGGATTGTACAGGATTAGGCGCGCATACCGTAATGCTCATAGGAACAGACGGAACACAGAGCGATACTGCCTATGCCACGGTTACCATCATTGATACGGTGGCACCCGTTTTGCAATGTGCTGGAGATACCACCTTATATGTCGCTGCAGACACGAACGGAACGGCCTATAGCTGGTCGGCATTAGTAGCTACAGATGTTTGTGGGATTGACACCACTTACGCGACAGATACCAGCGGAAGTTGGTTCGAAATAGGGACCCATGAAGTGTGGTCGTATGCCACGGATGCGAACGGAAATAGCGACAGTTGCCTGTTTCTAATCACAGTGCTAGATACATTAGCGCCGGTATTCAGCAGTTGCCCGTTAGATACCGTTCTTTATGCGAGTACATTGAACTGCGGGGCCAATCTGAATTGGACCACGCCGACCGCTACCGACAATAGCGACAGCATTGCTTATACGCACAGTGACACCTCTGGAACGTTCTTCCCAGTGGGCATTGATACCGTATTCCATTACGCTTTTGACCCGAGCGGAAACACAGACACCTGTTTCTTCGTAGTCACCGTACGCGACACCATAGCACCTACATGGGACGGAACGCTAGATACTTTAGCTGTTTTTGCCGGCACCGATACGTGTGGCATCTTCACGGACAGCCTTACACTCACACCTCCTACCATCGTAGAAGCTTGTGGACTTGATACGCTGTTCCATAGTGCAGCCGCCTACTACGCATTGGGCGAATACGACATCTACTGGTACGCCACAGATTTGAGTGGCAATACAGATTCTATCCTACAACGCTTAGTCGTAACAGAAAATATTAAACCAGAACTCTACTGCCCGTCAGACTCCATCACCATTTATGCGGACAACGACAGTACCTGGACCCAGGTGAGCTGGACGGGAGATAGTATTTTCGACAACTGCGGTGTCGACAGTGCCTATTTCAACCTCGCGAGCGGCAGTTATCTGCAGATTGGAATCTTCAAGATCGATTACTTTGGCTACGATCTCAGCGGCAATGGCGATACTTGTAGCTTCTTCCTAAGCGTGATTGATACGACGGCGCCTGTAATCAACTTAGCGCAGGGCGACACCACCTTACTGGCAGATTCAGACAGCTGTTTCGCAACCTTTGCATGGACCGCGCCGACCATTGACGAAAACAGTACTAATTACAACACTTCCTATTACAACAGCGGCACACCATCCGGCAATTTTGCCCTTGGGACTACCGTCATCGCGTACGCAGTGACCGATGCCGCTGGCCTCACGGATAGTGCCTACTTTACCATTACGGTAGTAGATAGCTCAGGTCCAGCATTACTGGCTCAAAACGCAGTCCTGACGCTCGATGCGATGGGCTTTGATACCCTCAGCGTCGCCGACGTCGATTCCGGTTCCTACGATTGTAATGGCCTTGACAGTTTATGGCTAAGCCAGTACGTCTTTACTTGTCAAGACATTGGGTCCAATTCCATGTGGTTCTACGGCCTCGATACCTTAGGCAACCTCGACAGTACCGCCATCACGGTAACCGTAGGTACCGGACCTAATGGCGTTATCCAAGCTACTACAGCCACAACAGACGCCCTGTGCTTCGGCGAAGCCAACGGTACCGCTTCCCTCTCCGCAGTGGGCGGAGCAGGTCCTTATTCGTACACCTGGACTACCCTAGATACCACGGCCGCCATCAGCAATTTGCTTGCAGGAACATATTTCTATGATGTCTCGGACTCTAACGGTTGTGTTGCCTCCGGCAGCGTGACCATTGATGAACCCGCGTCCATGACCATCTCCACGATCGTCTCCAATTACAACGGATACGGTGTAAGTGTAGAGGGAGCAACAGATGGAACCATTGACCTTACCGTTACTGGCGGCGTTCAGCCCATGACCTACGATTGGAACAACGGCTATGCCACCACCGAAGACCTCGCTGGTTTGGCAGAAGGCACATATTTCGTAGTCGCAACAGACAGCAACGGCTGTAGCATTACCGACACCGTAGTCCTCACGGAACCGGATTATTTCAATGCCACAGCAAAAGCACTCGCCAACAATATTTGCCCAGATGATACCAACGGTAGTATTTACGCAACCTATTCAGGCGGCGTGACACCTGTAACGTTAAGTTGGAGCAATGGCGCCACGACTGATACGTTAACTGGGCTTACCTCCGGCTGGTACTTTATCACCGCCGTAGACGCAAATGGCGTTCTTGCTACTGACAGTATTGAAGTCCTTGCCGAAGACCTCGATTGTGACGGCATCCTCAATATAGACGAAGGCGGCACCCCGGGTGGCGGTGGCGGCCTAGCCGATCAAGACGGCGACGGCATTCCCAACCAGGAAGATACCGACAGTGATGGCGACGGCATCGGCGATGCGTATGAGTTTGATTCCAACGGCGACGGCATAGGCTTCGACGATTGTGACAACGACGGCCTCCCCGACTTCCTCGACAGTGACGAATGTACATTAGACGCTGCAACCGTACTCACCCCAGATAACGACGGAAATAATGATTTCTGGACCATTCCGGGCATCGAAAACTTCCCTGGCTCCCACGTTGTACTCTTCAACCGATTAGGTTTGAAAGTCTACGAAAACGAAAACTACGAGAACGATTTCGACGGTCGCGCCAATGTCGCTACTTACCTCAACAATGCAGAAGCCATCCTGCCCACAGGAACGTACTTCTATTACATCCGAATGGGTGGTTCCTCCACTAGAGAATACAATGGTTACCTCTACATAAACAGATAAGCCATGAATATTATGCAAGAAAAAAACTCCGCAATACGCAACCGCCGCATTTCATTGCTGGCTGTGGCCCTTACTGTTTGCTTTGGCACTGTAAAAGCGCAACAACACCCTTCGCTTGATAACTACCTATTCACCCCTGTCGCCGTCTCACCCGCACACGCTGGAATGCAAGACCAACACGTCGTGAGTTTAGTAGATGCACAATGGGTAGGCCTAAAAGGTGCCCCGCGCACCGGAATGATCAGTATGGATTACCGCGATCTTCGCGGATTAGGTCTCAACCTAACGTTGATCAATGACCAGATTGGTCCAGCCATTACACAACATGCTGCCCTTAGTGGTGCCTACCACCTTCCTATTAGCGATCAAGCAAAACTCAGTACCGGTTTGCGACTCACGGTGGGACGTACTTCTGTAGACCTAATGGACGAAACCTATTACGACCAGGTAGACCCCAACATCTACAACCTGCAAGGTCCATTCATGGCCAATATTGATTTGGGAACAACGTTCAATACACCTACCTATTATGCTGGGGTAAGTTTCAAGAATGTCAACCGTGCTGAGATCTACGATAATAATTACACTGCCCAAGTGCTCCAGTTCTTTGGAGGCTACCGCATGCCCATCCAAGGCGCCTGGTCGCTTCGCACGAGCTTTTTAGCCAGCGCAATCACCAACGCACCCGCGGACCTAAATTTCCACGCTTTCGTGGAGCACAGTCAAAAATGGGGTATGGGATTGCACTACAGCCCAGCAGATGAAGTGGGTGCCCTTCTTCGCTTAAACCCAAGCAACGATTGGCATGTGTTTTACCAGTACAACTTCCCCCTCACCGACCTCGTGTACCTCACACAGCGCAGCCATGTCATAGGCATCAGCTTTAATGTGGCCCCAAGAATAGAGTCATTCACCTCGCCAAGATTATTCCTATGAGAAGCGTAATGAACACCTCCAAACTCCTCGCTTTAGGCGCCCTTTTAACCTTAAGCACTCTTGCTAAGGGGCAGAGCACCATGATAGCCGCGCTTACACAGCCGGACTCCTTAGTCCATCAAGAATTAGGCGAATCTGGAGCTGAAGATTATGCCGCACATCCGTACGGAAAAGGACACCTGCTCTTCCTCTCTACGCGCAGCGGCAACGCGATGACTGCAAAAGACCCACAGACGAATGCTCCTTTTGCACGTCCGTACCTTTTGCGTCTAAAAGATCTTAAAACGCTCCCTTACGCGCTGCCTGATTTCCTCGCGGAACAATCCTATCATATAGGACAGTGTGCGCTGATGCCTGACAGCTCTGCGCTCATTGCTAGCCATAGTCGCAAAAAACCTTACAAGAATGGACGCGTGGGTATGACCCTTTCTTACATTCCTTTCAATGGCGATGCGGCTAAAACATTGCCGTTCGTAGATGAAGATGCAGACTACCAGCACCCTTGGTTCGATGCGAAGGACTACACCCTCTATTTCGCCTCCAACATCGAAGGCGGTAAAGGTGGCTATGATCTCTATAAATCCACCCTCAGCTTTGATGGCGTATGGAGTGCCCCGCAATCTGTGGAGATCGCGAATACAAAAGAAGATGAAGTCTTCCCAAGCACTTCCGAAGATCTTGACCTCTTCTTCTCTCGTGCCTCAAAAAATTACGGCCTCCAACTCTACCAGCACGGTGCTGGCGATTCTACTCCAGTGGCAATGGCATTAAACAATAGAGGCGATGACTTCGGTCTCGTTCTGCTCAACGATAGCACTGCCCTTTTCTCGCAGAGCAAGCGCGCAGGAAGTCCCACGAATCTTCACATTTACAGTCTACCCATCCCACCTCCACCACCTCCAGTAGACACGGCTGCCCTTGCCGCTCAAGCTTTAGAAGATAGCCTTACGATGGCAGCACTAAAAGCCGACTCTATTGCAGCCTTCAATCTCGCAAATTCATCTGATCAAGCGACAGCAGGAAAAGGCAAAAAATGGGTCACTGACAATACACCAGAACCGGGCACCACCTCCGGATATAGCATTATTGTTGGAGGATTTGTCGACCGCGATCTTGCGGAAGGCTTCCTTGAAAGTATCGTAGGCTGGGCGCCAGAAGCTTTCCTCTCACGATACAATGACAAATATTATGTTGTCCATAGCGTTCATAACTATCGTGAAGACGCAAGTGCAGCGAAGGCCTCTGTGAATAACAGGGATTACCGTGCCTGGGTGTTGAGTAAGGGGTTGCAGAGTTTATAATCTTTTCATAGATACATAAGAAAGCAAAGCCGGGCGAAGTGCCCGGCTTTTTTATGCTTAAGTATGAAAGAATACCAGATGTTAATTTCAAAATAATTGTTGGCCTCAAAAATAATTAGGCGCACCACAGTTCGGACAATAGTTCACATCTTGCTCACAGAGCGTGTGGCATTCAGTACACTGGTAGACCTGCTCATTCTTGAGCAATGCAACTTTCTTCGATTTCGATATGTATTTCGAAGGGATTTCTGTCAAAAAAGCGCTGGGGCTTCCTTTAATAGATAATAGAAACAGTTCGTCTTTGGCCCGAGTAATGGCTACATAGAACAACCTGCGCTCCTCTTCCATCAAGGCCTTTAAATCTGTAGTTTTGATGAGTTGGTAAATGCGGTCTGTGGACCACACTTCCGGGAATCCTCCTGGCATGTCATGGAGGCCAAGGATAAATACCGCTCGGGCCTCTAGACCTTTGGCGCCGTGAATGGTACTGTGCTGCACCTCTAAACCCATTTCCTTGAAGTACTCATAATAGAGTGCATAATCTGCCGAGCGGCGGTGGAGAATGAGGATATCTTCTTTTTGGTAGTCCTGTTCGTATAATTGGCGAACCGCATCGGCGACGTATTCCACATTCGCGACCTCATCATTACCGGCGTAGAGGTGGATCTTGGTTTGGCCTTCCTTGTGGGCGAGCACTGTTTTGTCCACCTTATGCTCGTTGTATGAGATGACGTGGTTCCCTGCCTCCACGATGGTAGGCATACTTCGGTAGTTCTTGGTTAATTTAACAACCTCAGCACCCTTGAAGTGGTTCTTAAAGTTGACGGTGTAGTCCACATTTGAACCGCGGAAGCCATAAATGCTTTGCCAATCGTCCCCCACACAGAAAAGTTGGGTCTCGTCTTTCAAGATCTTTTGAATCAGGCGCACTTGAAGGTTGTTGACATCCTGAAACTCGTCGATGAGGATATATTTGTATTGCGCACTCACTACTTCTAGGGCCTTAGCATCGCTCTCCAACAAAGCCATACTTTGTAAGATCATCTCGTTAAAGTCGAGGTAGCTTTTATTGGTACAATATTCATGGTAGCGCTTAAGCAGCGGCTTGACTAGAATGTAAAACTCGCGCACGCGCTCGTGCTGGTCCGTGGAGGCCTTGGCAAAAAGCGCCTCAAAGTCTAAACCCTCCACGCGGACCATATCCCATACCTGAAGGGCGTTAGATAGAAAGCGCTTCATCTCTTTTTGGTAGCGCGCGAACTCCTCCTCGTAACTAAGGTGGGCATCTGCCTTCCATTCAAAGGAACTGTCTAATCTTTTCTTGAGCAGCCCTTCGAGCACGGCATTGAACTCAGCGATGTTCTCCATCTGACTCTCATAGGTGGTCACACATTTTCGGCCAGCATGCTCGAACTCCTTCATCTTGGTCTTGGTCCCTTTGCTGAGCTTACTGACGTGCTCCAAGAATAGGTTGGCTTCGGGAATGTAGAAGTCCGGATAGAACCTAAACTGGTCGAGATTCACTTTTGGCTCGTACTCAAAGGCAATATCATGCCTGTAGAGCCAATCCGCAATGTACCGCTCAGATTTCGATCGTACCTGCGTACCGTTCAAGGTGATGTAGTTCTTGCCCGATTTGAAGGCCTGCCCCGCGCCTTTGTCTGTAGATTTATGGTGAAAAACATAATAATCTAAAATAAAACGCTTGAGCTTAAGCAAGTATTCTGGCTCCGAACACAACTGAATGACTAGTCTATTGACAATGTCCATGGGCTGCTCTTCCGCTCCATGCTTGAAGCCAGATTCTTGGAACTTATCCGTCGACAGTACTTTAAACTGGTTGTCGTATTGCTTGGCGCCTTGGTGGCGCAAGAGCTGGTAACAGAACCCATGAAAGGTGGTCAACTTCAGCGTACTGAGCCACGGAATTTTGCGTTTGAACTCTGTACGCATGGCGTGCAGTTTCGCCTTCGTAGCGCTCTTATCCTCCAGTGCTTTGGCAAATTCTCCAGTGCTGTCCTCCATGAGGATGAGGCGGTCCAGCATCTCTGATGCTGCATTTTTGGTATAGGTGATGGCTAAAATCTCATTAGCGCGTACCCCTTGCTCCTCAATGAGGTACTGAATTTTTTGAATGAGTGTTCTCGTTTTTCCTGACCCCGCTCCCGCCAGTACCAGCAGGCGTTTCCCTTGATGAAGCACGGCCGAAGATTGCTCGTCGTTCAACCCACCCACGCGTTGTTCCGCGCCCGAGGCTTTAGCCTCCTCCGGCGCGCTAGGTACAGCCAAATCCGCCAACTTCGTAGGTCTGAAAATCTTGAAGTTTGGGCTATAGTCCCCATAATGTCCTTTACAGATAATTTTATCGCCAGCGCCCAAGATGCTGCTTTCAGATCGGCGCAAAAGTTTCGCTAAATAATCGGCATCATTGGTCTTATCGAGAAGCTCCGTCAAAAAATTTACCTCCTTTTCTTCCCATGGTTCAAAAGCACGAGGGTAGATTTTACGCGATTCTTTCTGATTCTCCGGCAACTCGACTTTAACAATCGGCCAGCTCTCAACCTCAGCCTCATAAGCCACAGCCTCAGCCTCACTAATCTCATTGAATGTAGGCTCCATAAAGTACTCTTTAGGCTGGTACACCAAAGCATCCAACCACGCTTTGCGGTGGGTTTTCAACACGTCCGCCACATGGGCCTCAAAAGCCTCTGCAAATGACTTATCAAGACCCAATCCCTTCAGTAAAACCCCACTTATACTCTTCTCAGAAATGGATTTCGCGGTTTTCACACAGGTTTCAAATGCAAGCTGAACGGCCTCAACGGGCGGAAGGGTGAAATTACTCATAGATCCTATTGGTTGTGCCTTTCAAGATACCAAGGCCACAAGAGAAATTATAGGAAAGCCAAGGATAAGTTTATCAACAATGGAATTCCTACATTTATTCCTAACCAATTCAAACACGAGCAAACCATTGTTATCCCTACGCTACATTATCATAACCGTATTCCTTTGGGCCTTGAGCAGCTGCACCATTGCTCTCCCTGAATTTCAAACGGCCGCATCGCTCGCCCCAGGACAGCATAAAGTAGCTGCAGGAGGGTATTCAGGCCGTGGATTAAACGCAAGCACAGGCGGTTTGCTGGTCCATAATTACGGAATCACTGACCAACTCGATCTTACTTCGAATACGAGCCTCTCCCGACTCAACATCGAGCAAAACAACATACGCTATTCCCTACTTAGCGGACCAAAACTCTCTAATGCCAGCGGATCGTGGGCACTCTCGGCGCCTGTGGGCGCCATTTATACTAAAACCTACAATGATATTGACGCCGGGTTTACGTATCTGTTTACTCCAACCCTCTATAAAAGCTGGAAATTCGCAAACCCGGATTTAACCTATACATTTTTCGCTCGCTCAGAATTCGCGTACAATTATATTCGGGGCCGCTGGTTTACGGTTGTTGGCGGGTACAGCCATCAATACGAAACAGAGCGAATTATTCATTATGTATCACTCTCCGGAAGCACGAATGGGCCCATTTATGGCGTATATTTTGGGTATGGAATCTCCTTAAAGCCAATACGATGAAAAAGCTCCTCTTTCTATCCCTACTCGCCTTAATGGCCTGCCAGAAACCTGAGAATGTTCAACGCATGGAAGAATTACTTCACGGCGATTGGTACGGTGTTGAAATTACGAACCACCTTATCGCTCAAGGCCAGTGGGACACCCTGCATCCACATTCAACGAAAGACCTCATCGCAACCTTTGATACATTAAACAATACATTTGTTGTAGATAGCTTAGGACGCACAGCAGATTCTGCCACCCTTGTTATTGATGGTGACAGTGTGATTACAGTGATCGGCGCAGTGAATGCCATTGATTGGTCTTTTGACCGGCAACTGATTAATGACTTTGGCCAACCCGTTTTGGACCAATTAGAAGCCAGTTTTAATGGCAACCAGAAGTTTAAAATCCTCCGACTCACTGAAGATGAATTGGTCCTTTATTTTGATGAGGTGATTCCAGTCTCGATTGGAACTTTTACGGCGGATATGGAACTCCGTCACACAGAGTTTTGGCAGAAGTAATCAGTAGACCAACGTCCATTTGATGTGAGGAATACATAGTGTTTGTTCACGCCAATGATCGTATCGAACTATTCCTGCGATGGCTATTTCATGAAAGTTAAAGATGCTCGTTTCAGGAAGTGGAAATCTCCTGCCATAGACTAATCCCGCACGAATGTTCTGTTCTAACCTCGGGGTTAGATTTTCAAAATCTAGGGGTATCCACGGCGACGGACTGTCCCAAATATCCTCGATGCTAGGATCATAATCCGGATTGGTGATGATGTCACGCGTGTAGTCCCAACGCGTGGAAACGAAGCGATTCGACAAGGCGACGTACCGTAACTTCTGCTTGCCACGAGCGGTCTTTTTGATCCAATAATGACGAACATCTATGGTGAACGCATTTTCTAATATCCACTCTTCGTAGATGTAGCTGCCATAATGGTTTAATAACAGTGATTGTTCTGGGGCATTGGGCTGGCCGTATTGATAGAAATAACTGGTGTGGGCAAGACCTATGAGGATGGATTTGTTTTGAGTTAATCGGACCTCAGCCTGGGCCCCGAGCATTCCTAATAGGGGTCCGATTGGGTTCACATGCACTGCAGCGGAAGGAAGATTTACCTGTATGACGGTATCTCGTCCGAACTCTGCCAGGTATATAGAATCAATGTCCCATTTGCGCTGCGCGGAGATGGTAAATGCAAGACAACAAGTCAATGCCACTAGATTAAAACGTTGCTGCATGGTCGATTGGATTGGGATTTAATATACAAAACCCCGACCGCAAAGCGACCGGGGTCTGTAGTTATTCATCTAAACTAGAAGGTTTACTCTTGCGCTTCAGCGGCCTCGGCTGCTTCAATCATGTCTAACTCTTTCTGGGTGAAATCACGCTTGTAAAACCAAAAGGCTTGGACTTTACTATCCTTAATCCAAACAGTAAACATGTTGTTCACACGGCGCGTTTCCTCTCCGTCTCTTACGGTCATATCAGAAACCGCCATTACAAAGGACCCAGTTGTATCTCCCCCAGCTTGACGTATTGCAGTACCCCATACCGGTTTCCATGTTGCATCTGTATCATAGATCCATTCGCTCAGTGCAGCTCTATGAGCTTTAGCACCTTTAATATATTTACCATTAGCGGTATGCACTTCTATACTATCAGCTTGCAACGTCGCTAGACCTTCTAGATCTTTTGCATTCAAGTATTCCAAATATTTCAGCCATATATCGACATCCGATTGGCTTCCCATCTCAGCTCCAGGAAAATCCTCAACCAGATTATTGAAACCCACAGCTGGAGATTCTTGTTGTGGAGGGCAAGGCTCAGGAGCTTGCGTACATGCGATTGCCAAAAGACCAATTGCTGCACTAATCATGTGCTTTTTCATAAAGTATAGGTTTTATTCTGCTAAAAGTTAGCTAAAAAACTGAACACACGTGTTTCATTTTGACCTCATTTCACTGATAATCAATTAATTTTATTTCATCCTGTGTGGATTTTGACGGATGAGTCGTTCCTTCTCATCAATCTATTTTATGCCATGACTTCAATACTGGTGTACCATCCACAGTCTTCGACCTAGAGACCGGTCATAGTCAAGCTTTCTATTTGATCATACTGCGCTCCATTGGAATTTAGCGCTTCTTCGACGTCAAATGAAGCTTGAAGGTTGAGCCAAAATTTTGCGGTTGTGCCGAAGAATCGCTCAAATCTTATTGCTGTATCTGCCGTAATACGTCTTTTACCTTTTAAGATCTGACTTATACGCGTTTGAGGTATTGCCGTTTCTTTTGATAACCTGTAGGCCGTAATTCCCATCGGTTCTAAGAACTCTTTAAGTAATACCTCGCCAGGGTGTATGTTCTCTAGTACTTTCATTTTAGTGGTAGTCTATAATTTGAACATTGCACGCGCATCCATTCTCCCAGTTGAAGATTATTCTCCATTGGAGATTTATTCTGATACTGTAGTAGCCTTTGAACTTTCCTCCAAGAGACTCTAACCGATTTCCTGGGGGAATCCTCAAATCTTCAATCTCAGTGGCAGCGTTTATCATTCTAAGTTTTCTCCTTGCTACATTGTTGATGGCAAAGGGGACCTGTTTAGAACGCATACCTGCCCAGATTGCGGCCGTGGCTTTATTTCCAAAAGACACAATCATTAACGCGACACGCTACTAACGCCAAAGGTAATTAATCTCTTCATTGTATTAAGTTACCTCGGGGAAAAAGTTTATCCCAATCTTGTTGGAAACTCCATGATGTTCACACTAACACCCCTGATGCAAGTAGACCAACTGCCCGTCAACGTAGCCAATCACTCCGCCGCCAGCTTCCGCTTAACCTATGTAGAAACCATAGTTATCCAGCTTGACCTTGCGTTCGCCTAAAATCTCGTTGTTGTCGAACGTAGTTTCAAAGACTTCTTGCTCCGTTACTCGGTACCATAAATTGACCCAATCCACCGTTTCAGGAAGATTATTCTTCCATTGGATATTGCAACCTATTCTGATATCATCGGCACCCGCTTCTCGGATCACTAATGAAGTGCAATAGCCCAAGTCCCAGAATATGAATTCCGAAGTTCCGTTGCCGTTCATATCTAGTTCGAGGGTGTCGCTGAGCTTGAGGCATTCAGTTCAATCGTCGTACCACCATTGTCTATTATCTTCATCACCAGCACCCGGTATTTCCGCATACACCGATGGGTCTATTTCTAATGAATCCGATTCCACTTCATAGTTTTCTAACCGAGTGCCTTCAAGGAATACATTGGTTTCAAACAAAGAATCGCCATTAAAATAGAAATACTTATACAGTACCGAGGGATCTCTCTTCAACCACAAAACATCCGCATGACCTGGAACGTAAAACGTGAGGTCCGACCCATACTCCCAAACCAATTCAATACCCGCAGCCGTCGAGGTTTCTAACAACTTATAGGTATACCACAGGTAGTCATCCATAGAGACATAAAAATCCTCCTCCCCCAAATGTTCTTTTATAGAATCTAAATACAGGCTATCTCGAAGAAATCCTATGATCGTAGGCTTGTCAAGAATTAAATCTGCCGGCGGTGGAGGTGGTGGCATGGTGTCCAATTCTTCTATCCCCACCGCTCCCAAATCTCCTCGACTTAAACCAAGTTTTGAAATACCCAATGCCACCAACAAGAGGCTAGCAAGAAAAAACAAGATTCTAACAGGCTTGATGGTCATTCGATGAATGGGTTAATCATCTTGGAGATAATCATTCTACGATCAAACTCCTCAAAGCTGGCAAACTCTGGTCCCGGGGAAGTAAAACGTTATCGACCAATTCATACTTGTAGTCTAAGTACCGGCTGGGCTCATCAACAAATTCCAATCTTAGAACATCACCATCCCATTCGGCGTAACCAATGTTTTCAACGTGATAGGCTGCGTCATAGGTCATCGAAATGAACTTGCCGCTTGAATAGAGGGTGAGATTAAGGTGTGGAAAGGAATCTTGGAGTTCGATGTATTCGGCGACTTTGGTGCCATAAGATAATTGGACCACAATGGGTCTTATGATATAACTACCCAACGGCAATACAACACTAGCAATCAAGGCCCATCTCCTGAACCTAGGCCAATGTCCTCGAAACAGAAAGAATGCATTATTTACCACAAAGCCCAGCCACATCACGGCACTAAAAAGTCCGAATCCATAAGCGATGACCATATCTTGATCGGTCCAATCATTGTTGCCGGGAAGGCGCCATTCGACCAATACACCTGAAGCAATGAATAGAAACAGGGCAACCAATGCTAGGGTCAGAATTCGGAACTTTTGAATCATGATTCCCTCGCGTTTAAAGAGTAATGAGTACGACTACAACGGCCACTAAAGCTACCGTCAATAGAAAGGCTGCAAGATTTCCCTCCCAATCGTCTTTAACATATTCCTTCAACGATTTCTTTCGAAAAACAACCCAACGAATAAACCCGCCAATGGGCTGAAGAATTAATTCGACTAAAACTGTAAGGATGATGTCAAGCATGTGATTGGGGCAGTTTAATTGGAGATGTCAAGATAATCATTCCCACCATAAATGCGTTGAACTATGGTTATCGTACATTTGATGCCTAATGGAATTAGATCCAAAACATATAAGAATTGCGGTACTTGGGCTAGGCTACGTAGGCCTTCCCCTGGCAGTTGCTTTTTCCAAAAAGTACGAAACCATTGGCTTTGACATCAATACCGAAAAGGTTTTTTTCATGAGCAATGGTGTTGATCCAACCGATGAATTGGAAGAAGGAGCATTATCAGAGGCTTTAGAGGGCCAATTATCCATTACGCACGACCCCTCTTCGTTGGCCCATGCCAACATTTACATCATCACCGTTCCTACGGACATCAACCCTGATAAGAGCCCAAACCTTGAGCCGCTCATTAAGTCGAGCGAACTCGTTGGGCAATACTTGAAAGCCAAAGATCTGGTTATCTACGAAAGCACGACCTATCCAGGATGTACAGAAGAGGTTTGTGTGCCGATTCTTGAAAAAGTCAGCGGCCTTACATTCAATCAAGATTTTACCGTAGGCTATAGCCCGGAGCGTATCAATCCAGGTGACAAACAACGAAAGCTTACTAACATTCTTAAGGTAACTTCCGGGTCTACACCAGAGGCTGCCCAAAGAGTGGATGCGCTTTACAACACCATCATCGAGGCCGGTACCCATCTCGCGCCAAGTATCAAAGTAGCCGAAGCCGCAAAAGCCATCGAAAACGCCCAACGAGACGTGAATATAAGTTTCATGAACGAGCTGGCTCTGATATTTGATAAACTTGGTATCGATACAGGAGACGTTTTAGAAGCAGCAGGTACAAAATGGAATTTCCTCCCCTTCAAGCCAGGGCTAGTTGGGGGACATTGCATCAGTGTTGACCCATACTACCTCGCACACAAAGCCCAACAGGTTGGACACGATCCAGAGGTTATTCTTTCCGGCAGAAAGATTAATGATGGCATGGGACTCCATGTTGCCGGCTCTGTGGTTAAACTCATGAACCAAAAAGACCTTCCTGTCAAAGGTGGTAAAGCACTCATTCTGGGATTGGCTTTCAAGGAAAATACAGGAGATGTCCGAAACTCTAAAGTCATCGATGTCTACCATGAATTAAAAAGCTTTGGCCTAACTGTAGATGTTCATGATCCATTGGCCAATCCGGCTCAGGCAGAACGCGTATACGGAATACAACTCATCCAAGAGCTCAGCCTCAGCGACTACCAAGCCATTATATTAGCTGTAGCTCACGATGCATATAAGGGCCTTGATATCCAAAGGTCAACTGACCTCGTAGTTTATGACCTAAAAGGTGTACTCCCGCGTCAAAACGTCGATAAACGCCTATAAAAAGGACCTCTCTAGGCGGCCTCTCTATTATTTTCTAGCGTAATCATCCTGCACGCGAACAATATCATCTTCATCAGAAGGATGGTCTGGATCTGTGTGCTGCCAGAATTCTGCAACAACGCCCCAACCCTCAAGCCCGATCAAACGGTGGCGCTCACCTTTTTCCAAGACAATAGTTTCACCTGCTTCAAAAGAAACCAATGCTCCTTCGTCATCAGTAGCACTGCGCACAATGCCCACAGGACCTTCAACAACACGCCAAGTCTCCGCACGACGGTGGTGGTATTGCCAGCTCAAACGAGCCTCTGGCTTTACTAAGAGAATCTTAGGACTCAATTTTCCTGCGATGCGTAAGGGACCTACATCTAGACCTTCGAAATAAATATCTGCAAATTGTTGGGCCTGGTTTTCGTCTAAAACGAAGAACCCACCCCACGGGCGGTTCAGGTCGTAACGATCTATACGCAACCCTTGATTGCTCAGTTTGATTCGAGTGGTTTCAAAGATATCCATGTAGATTTTGAATTGATTTGGTGGTTCAAAAATAGACAGAAACCCCAATCATCAACCATCGGCACGGAATTTGTGTATCGATTGGAACTAAAAACTGTTGAAAACCTAGATTAATCAACACTTAACATAAGATTGTCTATCTTCGCTAAACCAACCAGCAAAACCTTTTACTCATGAGCTCAGCACTCTACCCTCTGGTGCCACCCTTTGTGGCAGTGGTGATTTTGCTAGCGCGGCTACTAATGGACTTCGGCTACAAGTTGGGTTTAGTGGATCAGCCGAACGAGCGTTCGTCGCACACTAAAATCGTTCCAAGAGTAGGCGGTTTGGCCATTTTCCTCCCTTATTTACTGCTCGGTTTAGGCTTCTACCTTACCGGTTACGACTATTTACAACTCAACAGCGGCTATTGGTTAGGTCTAGGGGCAATTGTAGCTCTGGGTACTATTGATGATCGATTAGACCTCAGTTCGTCCTTAAAATTTTTCGTCCAGTTTGCAGTCGCCGCCTACTACGTTTTGTCTACCGGAAACTACGTAGATAACCTCTACGGATTGTTCGGTGTAGGAGCACTTCCTTCGTGGCTCGGAATCAGTTTAAGTATTATCACGGTCGTCTATTTAATCAATGCTGTAAACCTTATTGATGGCGTAGATGGATTAGCAGCAGGAATCAGTTTGTTAGCGCTTTATCTGTTCAGCACGCTCATGGGCGGCGGTGAGCATTTAATCACCTTCGCATTCATCGGCCTAGGACTTATTGTATTTATGGGGTTCAATTATTCCGACAAGCGTAAAATCTTCCTTGGAGATGCAGGGTCTCTGAGCTTAGGTTTTATCCTAGCCACCTTGGCTATGGAATTCCTTCACAGCGGTAATAATCATATCGCCCACCTCAATCTAAATCCCGTCATTGTTGCAGTCTTAGTACTGGGCTACCCTGTTGCAGATACTATTCGAGTTTTCGCTATTCGCATCAGTATGGGTTTGAGTCCATTCAATGCCGATCGCCGTCACATGCACCACGTTTTGTTAGATAAGGGCTTCAGTCACTTTGGTACGACTACATTCATTATGACGGTCATGGCAGGATTGGTTGCCGGTAATAAATTACTAGCCCCACGCCTCGACAGTCACCTCATGATTCTGTTAAATATCTTAGGAATCTTACTTATTCACCTTTTTGTTCGTCATCGTTCAACCCAATTGCGTATTTTTTGGCGCTCGTTCTCACGGACGTTCTTTAACCCCGTGAAAAAAGTATGGAACAAATACATGGTAGATTAGATTGATACAACTCTTTAACCATACACCTGAACTGAGCCATTACATCTATGTAGTGGCTTTTTTCTTGATTGTCGCCGGTCTCCTTTGGGGCCGGTTCAAGGCGATGCACGTATTCGCCGCTGTGGTTATGGCCCTTATTCTTTCGGGATTTATGGGCATCAAACACATTTACGCCACCGCAGTAAACCCCTCCATCCTGACGGTGATGGCACTCATTGCGCTCACAGGTGTATTGAAAAAGACGCTGCCGTTTCATAGAATTGGTGATTTATTGGGAAAATCGTCCAAAGGATTTATGGTCCGTACCGGACTGGTTACTGCTGCGTTGAGCGGGTTCATCAACAACACGCCGGTGGTGGCACTTCTTATTCCCATTTTAAAGTCAAAAGCGAAAGAGTACAATTGGCCCATAGGGAACTACCTCATGCCGCTTTCCTTCGCCGCCGTCGCTGGGGGCACCATCACACTCATTGGTACTTCCACCAACCTCGTCCTCAATGGACTTATGATTGAAAACGGGATTGAAGGATTCAAATTTTGGGACTTCCTAGTTCCTGGACTTTGTGTGACCGGCGCGGTACTGCTCACGACTGTACTTATCGCACCAATGGTGCTGAAAAAGACCACAGAAGGTGCGGATGCTGCCAAAAATGAAGAGCGGCAGTACACGACCGAACTTAAAGTCATTCCTGGGGGAACCATGGACGGGAAAACCGTAAAGTCCGCGGGCCTTAGAAACCTCAACGACCTCTTCCTCGCAGAAATCTACCGCAACGGCGAATTCATCTCCCCAGTTACTCCGAAGATGACTCTCCAAGCCAACGATACACTCTTCTTCACGGGCGCCCTTGACCAGGTCAACGAACTCCTCGACCTCTTCCCAAAAGGGCTTAAAACCGTCGAAGAAAAGTTCGTAGTCGATACCCGTAACGACCTGCTTGAAGTTATTGTTCCGAACAACAGCGACCTCATAGGCCGTCCTTTAAAGCAAACAAACTTTCGTGCTAGATACGACGCTGTGATTGTTGGAGTCCAACGCGAAGGACAACCCCTCAAAGGCAAGATTGGCCGCATTGCCCTACAAGCCGGAGACCTGCTCCTCTTGTCCGCTGGAGCCAATTTCACCGCCCGCAACGAACGCGAAACTCCACTGATCGCCATCAACCAACACAAACGTACGGCGACAGCATCTGTAGGTAGAGCACAATACTTCCTTCCCGGACTACTTATGATTGTCGGGGGTGCGCTCGTTTTACAATGGTCGTTATTGCTCTCTGTCGGTCTCATGCTTCTGTTAGGCATTGCTTGCGGCATTACCCACGCTGAAAAATTAAAGCGCGAATTCAACCTAGAACTCTACGCCCTACTCATCCTGTCCGTCGCCTTCGGCAGCGCCGTTGTAGAAGGGGGTCACGCGGGGTTCTTCATCGAACAAATGGCCCTCCCCCCTGAGGCTTCTGCGGGAATAGTCTTATTGTTCCTTCTAACCTTGTTATTGACTAATTTCATGACCAACATCTCCGCCGTCGCAATCGCCTTCCCAATTGCTGTGGCGATGATGCAACATTATAACCTTGGTCACCTTGAGGCATTCCTCCCTGTCGCCTTTGGAGCCAGCGCTAGTTTCCTCACTCCATCCAGTTACCAAACCCACCTTATGGTCATGGGTCCTGGCAATTATTCGAACCAAGACTTCTTGAAACTTGGATTGCCGGTGTTGGTCGTGTATAGTGCAGCAGCTTTGTGGGTTTTGTTGTAAATTGAAGAATGCGATTAACACTCTTTCTCATATTTCTCGCGGCCTTCGTTTCATGCTCGAGAATTAATACTCCCTCGGTCTTTTATGACGATTGTTCTGGATCTCCATTAATTCTTAGTGATGGAATAGAAGTGTCCGACACCTTAGGTTACTTTAGTTATAAAATGCCCGATAGCAGTTGGTTACCACAACGTTATCTCGGAGAAAATACCACTGGACTCACCATTGGGGATATCTCTTCACAAGGCCATTGGTTTTTCTTCAATGCAAGCCATTCTTTCTATACTGGTGAATGGAATTGGGAAGTAGAGCAAAAAAATGTTGAAAATGACTATAATGTCATTGAAACAGGTAATATCTCCTTACTTGGACAGGAAAGACCTTACAACATTGTTCATTTCCATGTAGATTCACCTCAGACCATCTCCTTTTACGTAACTGTACTAGACACCCTCAAAAAGAGCAATTACACACTTAATCTCACGACAGATTACGACGAGGAATATAAATCAAGGATTTGCGAAATGAAACCATTACTAGAAAGCTTTAGAATATTAGACTAGTTCTATGGACCAATTAATCCAAGCAGTCCACAATAAAGCCCAAGGGATTGATTAAATTCAATGCATGCCTAAGTACACGCCATTGCAAACCAAAATCAAGGTCATCTTCCTTCCTTTCCTGCTCGTCGGAATTGGAACCGTCGCAGGCTATGGCTTATTACGATGGGTGTTTGATATCCAATTAGGTATTTTAAATTGGGATGAGAAATACCTGAACTATTGGATTCCACTCATCCTTCCTTGGGCGCCCGTTCTCATCTGGATCAGACCTAGAATTCGTATTCTAAAATACCTTGAATGGAGCAGGAGTGATAACTACCTGACCATTCAATTTTTAATGTCGCTAGCCATAGGTATCCCAACAATAATCAGCCAAGAGTACCTCATACGCGCATCCTACGATCAAATTGAATTAAATGATATTCAAGAAATTCACGAACACCCTAACGAAAAATACTTTCATCTTGACCAGTTTCTATTTAACAGGGACAAAATAGTAACTCATATCCTCTCCAAATCCATAGGGAAAAGGAACCAATACCTCAACTTCCATCAGTACCACACCATTCCATTCAGAAACACCGATGCAGTCTACATAGGCTTCCACTACCATGAATCAATATCGAATGACCTAAGTGATGAAGAGAAAAAACAGTCTTATCGAGCATTCCTTAAATCATCATCTTTAGCTCTTGATGGGTCCGATTTTTATTCCGCCCACTACTTCGAAAAACTTTCAAAATCGGACAACCTTGACGGTTATACGAAAGCAATCCAAGTTTCCTCAAATCATTCCATAGGTGATCAGGCCATCGTTTTAAAACCCGTCTATACCCCTTTCTCAAATAGATTAGGTACCAAACTCCCCTGGATGATCGGCACCTTTTTAGTGGGCGTATTAATCATCTTGTTATCCCTACTCTTTTCAAAAGTAGACTCACGGGGACTACGAAACTTTAACCAAGGAAAGCCAGTAAAAAGTGATACGCTGGACCTTTTCAAAGAGCTCTACAATCCAAACGGTCCTACACCAGCAATAGGAATTTTAATAGCACTTAATCTCATCGTCTTTATAATTACCCTTCTTTTTGGGGTGGATGCCATTTCACCTACTGCCCAGGAACTTTTAGAAGTAGGCGGCAACCGGAGGGCCAACGTTGCCAACGGCGAATATTGGAGATTGCTTACTTCCGTATTCATTCATGGAGGCATCATTCACCTAGTAATGAACCTCGTCGGAATCTTCCTGGCCGGGATGTTTTTAGAAGAGAAATTGGGCAGAAAGAATATGATACTCTATTTCCTTATTGCTGGAGTTGCAGGGAGTATAACCAGTGTGTTGTGGCATGATAACACTGTAAGTATTGGGGCCTCAGGGGCAATTTTTGGATACTTTGGACTGCTTCTGGCCTTCAATATTTTCAAGATTATTTCCAAAGACCAACAAGGTATCATTTGGAACATCTTGATTTTCTATGGCGGAATAAGCCTACTCTTTGGAATGTTTGATGCGATTGATAATGCCGCTCATTTTGGGGGGTTGCTAATGGGATTCATCCTTGGAGTTTTAACGGCACAAACTCAAAGAAGAAAGACCTTAAGGCCATAGCCTACAGTGGATTTTTGGCTCGCACGGCATAGGCGCCCTGGTAATTTTCATCATCTTATATTTCACCAAGATTGACGAACGACTAAATTTAATTAATCCAAAGAATCGCTATGGTTTGAGAATCGCTCAAGAAATAGACGCGGTAATGATCATCAAAGGGGTTTGAACTAATCATGGATGAATTGGCATTCAAAACTTTTAATCCGTTTCCCATTAAAAAATCATCAAACTCGTTATTCAGATAATATCCAGGTTCAATCCTTTTAAGGTGCCCACTTAGATGATTTTGAATTTGCTTGAACGATTGCTCTGTCGTTCGATATACCTCAAACTTCATCAGTGGCTCCAGGAAGCCCTCCTCCTTGCCTGATTTCAATGTTACCCATTCGAACTCAGATTGTAACTCAGCTATATCGAAGACTTCACCTATTAAAGGTTCCCGCACACAAGATCCAAGCAAGAACGAAACAAGAATAATCAAACATGTACCGACATTCCTCATCTCACCCTAGGCCACCAGCCTCTTTTTCTTTGAACGGCGGTTTTTCCTTCGGCCATAGGTATTTGATGAAACCGCGCAACGTCCATCAACTCGAAAGTTGAAATTTGAATAGACCAAGACTCCAATAATATGTCTTCAATGTACAAATAGGCAGAATCTACTTGGCCATCATAGGTATAACGCATTCCGGACTTTATAAAATTGGCTTGACCTGACTCCGAATGGTCATAAATGATGGATTCTATAACCTCAGCATCAGTTCCGTCAATCACAGCGTGGTAATACGCCGTAGTATCGCGCACATCAAAAGTTGCAATCGTAGAGGTGTCCAATTCCAACCGCAACATGCACCTATGCACATCAAAATCATTCTTCACATCAACTACTACCCCGGAAAAATAAAAATCACACACCGCCTTGTACCGTACATTGACCAATTGTTGCTCCCTATCCTGCGCTCGACTAAAAAGCACCGTCACAACCAACGTTACTAAAACAAGAACAACCGCGACTAATTTCTTCATTTTCACTTTTCTCCTACAAACGCATAAATCCGCTCGGCAAACTCTATCCCAATCTCTTCTTTATACGCCTGAACATAGGCCAAAAGCATGCTCCTCCGCTTTTCCACACCACCGCTTCCAATACTTTCAACGTATTCCAATAAAAGCACTGCCGCATAGGTCTGATCACTATCCGTTCTGGCAATATGATTCGCCAAATCCAAGTAAAACATCCGCTTCTCCCCTTCAGAATGCAGCGCCAAACTCACAAAAACCGACGTTGCTCGCCACGTTTTCCTGCGCCCATCATAGCTGTCCTCAATCATCGTAGGAATGGCCCCATCCACATCCGAAAGCAGATGATAAACCTCTTCTATATCGGGACCATTAAAGCCAAATGCATAATTCATCGACTTCAAATACCGGTCCGATTCCGCTTTGTGCGTCGGATTCAATTCCTCCCACTGCAGCATCTCCTTAGCCAGCTCATAGCCCACCTCCAATTCCGCACTTTGCGCAAATACATTCAACTGCACAAGCAGGAAAACAACCACAAAACTCAACTTTCTCATTTCCGAACGGCTTATTGCTGAAAGATAACGAACTGCAATTAGGAATTAGTTCGTAGAAATTGGAAATTGCACCACTAATCAAGCAATAACAAGGCATCATGGCCGAAAAGCTCCACATCATTCCACACCAACACGCGATTTCAAAAGAAGATCGCGAGCGCCAGAACGGCCATAAAGGTCATGTACTTTGGTTTACCGGTTTGAGCGGTAGTGGAAAGAGTACAGTTGCTTCAGCTGTGGAGCGTGAACTGCATCAAAAAGGTATCCGAACCTTCATCCTAGACGGGGATAATGTTCGTACCGGCCTAAACAGCGACCTTGACTTCAGCGCAGCTTCTAGAGAAGAAAACATCCGCCGCATTGCACACGTAAGTGCGCTAATGAAAGATGCCGGTCTAGTGGTGCTAAGTGCCTTTGTAAGTCCTTACCAAAAGGACCGTGATTTCGTTAGGGAATGTGTACAAGGTGATTTCTCAGAAATCTTCATCAGCACACCTTTAGAAGTATGCGAGCAACGCGATGTAAAAGGATTGTACGCAAAGGCAAGAGCTGGGGAAATCAGCAACTTCACCGGAATTAGCGCTCCGTTCGAAGAGCCTACCAACCCTGAGCTTGATGTGCCCACGCACAAAATGAGTATTGAAGAAGCAACCGCTATGGTTGTGGACTATATAAACACCAAAATAGCACTCGATCAATGAGTAACTATTCACTAACACACCTTGAAGAGTTAGAGGCAGAAGCGATCTACGTGATTCGTGAAGTCTATGCCCAATTCGACAACCCAGCCATCCTCTTCTCAGGAGGTAAGGACAGTATCGTTGTAGCCCATTTGGCCCGCAAAGCATTCTGGCCAGCGAAGATTCCATTCCCTTTCGTGCATATCGATACGGGGCATAATTTCCCGGAGACCATGGCTTTTAGAAACCAGCTGATCAAAGACCTCGGGGTCCAATTGGTCGTTGGTTCCGTCCAGGAATCCATAGATGAAGGCGCCGTAGCAGAAGAGACCGGCATCAACGCCTCCAGAAACGCCCTCCAGACCACTACCCTGCTCGATACCATAGAGCGCAACAACTTTGATGCCTGTATGGGTGGTGCACGCCGCGATGAAGAGAAAGCCCGTGCCAAAGAGCGCTTCTTTTCGCACCGCGACGACTTTGGTCAGTGGGACCCAAAAAACCAGCGTCCCGAGCTTTGGAACCTGTTCAACGGTAAGAAGCGCATGGGAGAAAACTTCCGCGTGTTCCCTATCTCCAACTGGACAGAGATGGACGTCTGGCAATACATCCTCCAGGAAAACATCGCCATTCCAGAACTCTACTTTGCCAAAGAGCGCAACGTCATCTGGAGACACGGTTCCTGGCTTCCCATGAGCGAATTCATCACCCTTCGTGAGGGCGACGAGCCACAAATGAAAATGGTGCGCTTCCGTACCCTAGGTGACATCACCATCACCGGCGGACAAGAAAGCGACGCGGATACTCTAGAAAAAATTGTTCAGGAAGTGGCCTCTTCTCGTCAAACGGAGCGCGGTAACCGCGAGGACGACAAGCGCAGTGAAAGCGCCATGGAAGACCGCAAACGTCAGGGATACTTCTAACCATCAAAGCACTAAAAACCCAGATGGAAAACACATTCGATACCAATTCTTACCTCAATATGGAACTCCTTCGCTTCACTACTGCCGGTAGTGTGGACGATGGGAAATCAACCTTAATTGGACGACTCCTTTACGATAGTAAAAGCATCTTCGAGGACCAAGTCGCCCAAATTGAAGCAACCTCTACCAAAAGAGGACTCGACCACGTTGACCTTAGCCTCTTCACAGACGGTCTCAAGGACGAACGCGAGCAAGGCATCACCATTGATGTGGCCTACCGCTACTTTGCCACACCAAAGCGCAAGTTCATCATTGCAGATACCCCTGGACACGTTCAGTACACCCGCAATATGGTCACTGGTGCTTCCACCGCCAACCTTGCCCTCATCCTCGTGGATGCGCGCAAAGGCGTGATCGAACAAACCAAGCGCCACACCTTCATTGCTTCCCTCCTTCAAATCCCACACGTCTTCGTATGTATCAACAAGATGGACCTCGTAGACTACAGTCAGGAAGCCTACGATAGAGTGGTTAAGGAGTACACCGACTTCGCTGCGAAACTCAATGTTCAGGATGTCCGATTCATCCCCATGTCCGCCCTACACGGCGATAACGTAGTCACCCGCAGTGAACACATGACCTGGTACGAAGGGGGCACACTCCTTCACAACCTTGAAACCGTGCACATCTCTGCAGATTACAACCTGCGCGATTGCCGCTTCCCTGTACAAACCGTCATCCGTCCACACACAGACGAATACCATGATTTCAGAGGCTATGCAGGTCGCGTTGCGGGAGGAATTTTCAAAAAAGGAGATAAAGTGGTTGCCTTACCGTCCGGATTGGAGAGTAAAATCTCTGGTATTCACACCTTAACTGGAGAATTAGAAGAAGCCTTTCCGCCGATGTCCGTGACCATCACATTAGAAGATGATATCGACATCAGTCGTGGAGACATGCTTGTACGCAGTGAAAACCGCCCTGAAGCTCAGCAAGACCTGGACGTGATGCTCTGCTGGCTCAATGCCACACCGCCGCGGCCACGTGCTAAATATGTCCTGAAACAAACCACAGCCGATGCCCGTGCGATGATCACTGAGATCACCTACAAGATGGATATCAACACCCTTCATAGGTTAGAAGAGGACAAGGATATTAAGATGAATGATATCGCCCGTGTAAAGATTCGCTCTACCAAGCCCATCTTCGCAGATGAGTACAATCAAAACCGAGTCACAGGGTCATTGATTCTAGTGGATGAAACTACGAATGAGACGGTTGCTGCGGGGATGATTCGGTAAGTTCATCTAGAATTAGAAATAGAGAAGCCCAACCCTTGTGTTGGGCTTTTTTTGTGCAAAACGTAGAGTTATTAACGATTCTAGCATGTTGGAAGCATAAGGTCTAATTTGATGGAATGCCTAAGATTAGCTTTCGTATTCGCTCCGAAAAATCCCAGGCTGGGATTTATGTGTATCTCTACCCTTCCAAGAAGAGTAGGATTGAATTTCCCATTGGCATTACTATAAGGACCGCATACTGGCATAAGCGTCGGATGCGCATGATAGAGAATGCAGTGGAAGCTTCTGCGGTTAATGAAATGCTAGCACAGATTGAGATTACACTTATCCAATTTCTAAATTCTAACGGACATCTCAAGGTCAAGAAGAAGGACCTTCAAGAGCAAGTGAAACTTGCCCTGGGCCAACCGGTAAAGATGGAACGACGCCTAAGTGTACAGGCACGTAATTACATCAAGCAAGCTCCTTATAAACGATCAACCGTTTCAGGGGGAATGGGGCTTACTAAGAATACAGAAAGGCTGTACAGGCGATTTGCGGAATTGGTAGAAGAATATGACGCCGCTACAAACAGACCAATGATGCTTACGAGTCTCAACAAAAAATGCATTGACGGTTTTGTACGTTGGATGTTTGAGGATCGGCATTATGCTGTAAATAATGTGGGTACTCAATTAAAGTGCATCAAGACCATCAGTAAAAATGCCAAGTCGGAAGGAATGAAAGTTCATCCCTATGCGTTGAGTCTAAAAACTTTTAGCCTTTCCAAACACGAACGGTACATGCAGATCATTTCTGATGATGAGATTGTGGCTTTGAAGCGCATATATGAGCAATTAGATGATCTTCATAGAAGTGTTTGTGCCTGGATGCTTATCGGTTTATTCACCGGACAACGTATAGGCGACTTACTGTCCTTACGTCAGG
Organism: Schleiferiaceae bacterium; assembly: GCA_028357285.1. Classification (GTDB taxonomy): domain Bacteria; phylum Bacteroidota; class Bacteroidia; order Flavobacteriales; family Schleiferiaceae; genus UBA10364. The sequence goes on from JAOMWM010000002.1 coordinate 159,372, forward strand.
AGCAGATAAAGCAAGGAAAAAACGGCCTTCTGATAGATTTTAATCAGCAAAAAACAAAAAGGCACGTGACCATAGGGGTGAACGATCCCGTGGTGAGTGCGATTTTAATAGAAAACTTTCCGCCACGTATTAATGCTATTACGTTTAATCGGGAAATGAAGGCAGTGGCGCGGTTGGCTGGAATAGTAGAGGTGGTCAAAGGTCGTAAGGTGAACCCTTTGACACGCAGAAAGGAATTGGGCGAATACCCAAAATACAGTTTGATTACCGCACATGATTTAAGGCGATCGTTCGCCACAAATTTGTATGGCAAAGTGCCTACTCCGCTGATCATGAAAATGACAGGCCATACCAAGGAAGGGAACTTTCTAATGTACATCGGCGAGCACCACAATAAGGACCACTATGCAGAGGAGTTTTTGAGTTTATTGAAAGGTATCTAGATATTTCGTTCGAATTGCGTCTTTTATTATACTTTAAAGCATATAATATAAGGCTATTTAAGTGAATTATATTTTTTTACATATAATTTATTACATTTGAAGATAATTATATCTATATACATATAATGAATGGGTTAGCTGAATTTGTAAAACAACGTAGAAAGGAAGTCAATCTCACCCAGGAAGAATTTGCTGAACGGGCTGGAGTGGCACTCACTGTTGTGCGTAAAATAGAGCAGGGAAAAACCAATCTCAACATGGATAAGGTGAACCTGGTGCTCAGAATGTTTGGCCATGAACTGGCCCCTGTAAACAGTAAAGATCTTCTTGAATGAGACAAGGAAAAATTATATACAAGGGCACTTTAGCCGGTATCCTCACGGAAACTAATGAAGGAGAATATGTGTTTCAGTACGATGCAGAATACGCCACTGAGCATCCTAATGACTTCATCACTTTTACGATGCCTGTTTCATCAGAACCCTATACCGACAAACGACTGTTCCCTTTTTTTGAAGGATTGATTCCGGAAGGATGGCTACTGGATATCGCCTCAAAAAGCTGGAAAATCAATACGAATGATCGCATGGGTTTACTCCTAGCTTGCTGTCAGAATTGCATTGGGGCAGTTAGCGTTGAACCAATACAGGGTGAAGATGGAGAATAAATGTTTGTACTGCTATGGTTCCATTGAAAGTGAAAAAGACTTTCATGAAAAGTGTTCTTTAGAGTTTTTTGGAACTCCAACTCCTCCTCATATAGAGTATTCATTGGATCAAATGGCTGAGCTGGCTAAGAACGTAGTTGAACGAAGCATAGCGGTTCCGGGGGTGCAGCCCAAGTTATCTATGTCGCTGGTGACAAAATCTGCTAATCAACTAAATTCCAGACTTACCATTGTGGGAGCATTAGGCGGAAACTATATTTTCAAGCCACCCTCTGATCGCTTCGCAGATATGCCAGAAAATGAGCATCTCACCATGCGGATAGCAGAAACTTTTGGAATACCAGTAGTTCCCTCTTCATTGATTCGATTAGCCTCGGGGGAGCTCTGTTACATAACCAAGCGAATAGATCGTACTGGCAACGGCGAAAAGATTCACATGCTAGATATGTTCCAGATTACAGAGGCCTTCGACAAGTATAAAAGCTCTATGGAAAGAGTAGGAAAGGCATTAGATGCTTATTCTAGCAATACTTTGCTAGACAAAACCTACTTCTTTGATCTGACCCTGTTTTCATTTCTGACGGGTAACAACGATATGCACCTCAAGAACTTTTCCATGATTGAAAATCCTTCAGGTTGGGGACTAGCTCCTGCCTATGATCTGTTGAATGTAGCTGTTGTTTTCCCTGAGGATAAGGAAGAGCTAGCTTTGACCCTGGCAGGAAAGAAAAAGAAACTAAACCGGGGACACTTTGTGCAATTGGGCGAAGGATTAGGCCTCACCCCTAAACAAATCAAAGGAGGGTTCAATAGATTACTAAAAAACAAACCAAAGGCTTTCAGCTGGATTGATCAGTCATTTCTGTCCCAGGATATGAAAACTGCTTACAAAGAGCTTTTGTCAGAGCGATATGGCAGATTAGAAGTATGAGACAGACTTCAATAGCACTTAAGTATATCGATTTAGATTTGACGAAACGCGTTTGTAGTCATTTGTTGCTAGCAGCCCGCAGTCATTCGGTATACATGGATTTATTGTAAATAACAATGATTTATAATTAAAGTAGTGGGAAATAGTACGGTTATTAGCTATATCTATTTAACGCAAAATATCATGTTCATGTCAAATCCTAAGTTGATATAAAAAGAAAAGCCGACTCAAAGAGTCGGCTTTTCTTGGATCAGCGGATTTTTCTGGGGAGTAAACTAATTTAAGCAAAGATTTTCTGAAGTCTGTAGAGGAAGTATTTGGTGTCTGTAACTCCTCTGAGGTTGGCTCTAATGTAGTACCCCAAAAAATCTGGACAGTAAGTTAAGTTAGCAAACAAGGCTTAAATTTACTGATATGGCAACACGACGCAAATTCACATCATCATTTAAAAACCACGGTGGTTTTGGTCGCTTTGAAGGAGCAATCTACCATGGCGGAGTTGGCTCAAAAATTCGAAGTTCATCCCAATCAGATTAGTCAATGGAAACGGGAGTTTTTGGACAAATCAGAGTTGGTTTTTGAGAAGGAAGCCAAATCAAAAAAGTCAGAGACTGAACAGCGCGAGGAGCAGTTGCTAAAGATTATTGGGGGTACTACACACTTCATCAATGGCAATAGCGCTGCTCATGTTCTCAGGGAAAAGCAGATAGTCTTCCGCATGCGCCTTCTGTTCCCACTCTTGGTAGTCGCTCCACTTTTTCTTGTAATGTCTACGGGCGGTATGTACTTCCATCCCGCAATAATGGGCCACCACGCTAATGGGATCCAGTCTATTCTCCACGGAGTTCTTTAAAAAAAGCGGCTACCTCTTTGGTAAACCGCGATCCTTCCGCAATAAAACTCAGGTCTCTGCTTATAGTCGCTCCTGTCTCTTTATGACGCCACCTGCGACGACGAAGCTTTAAGAAGGCCGCATGGCTGCGGATCGGAAAGTCTTGAATGGTCTTCTCTACAAAGTCTTTGGCTTAATACTCCTCACTTGAATAACCCTCTGGCAACTCATTGGGTTCCGTAAACTTAACCTCTAAATAATCACCGTGCTTGCCTTGCTTGATCGCACTGCCCGTAATGTCAAAATGAGCAACAAGCTCATCAGGGAAAAACAACTTCAATAACTCCAATTCCATAGTCTTGATTTATTAAACCAAAACTAACCTTTTGATATCTGTCCCCAGAATTATCCCGTGACCCCATAACTATATATTCTCAATTATTTGAACAATCCTTCCTGCCGTATGACCATCCCACAATTCTGGAATGCCGCCCTTCTTCCACTCCCCTGCGAAAAGGGTTTTCATAGCTGGAGCAATGTGCCTTGGATCTGTGGTCGTTCTTCCTCATATCCGGTCTAATATATTTAATTCATTACCCGTGAATTCTAGGAAAAACTACTAGAAGTGAAGTCACCAATACTGCGCAAATAGACGCTATAGTTAAACTTTTTAAAATATCATTCTTAGAGGTGTTAGTAACATTTAATTGTTGCTATACATACTTCAAAAAGTCTCTGTTAACATAAATACACACCCGAAAAGAACTTAATTCGAAATTTTTTATTCTTTTCTTTCATTGCCTCGGTAAAGCACATCTCCTTCTTTTAATTCATACCAGTCTAAACCTTCTGGGCATTGCGCCATACCATTGTTAGCAAATTGCAATCTTTGGCCGAATCTGCTCATCCAACCTATTTGCCTTGCTGGGTTTCCAACAACCAATGCGTAAGGCTTGACAAATTTTGTAATTACTGCACCCGCACCAATAAAAGCGTAAGAGCCAATGTCATTACCGCAAACTATGGTAGCATTTGCGCCAATCGAAGCCCCTTCACCCACGTGAGTCTGTGAATATTGACCTCTTCTATTGACTGCAGATCGAGGATTGATTACGTTAGTGAATACCATTGATGGACCAAGAAACACATCTGAATCACAGGTTACTCCCGAATATATTGAGACATTGTTTTGAACCTTACAATTGTCTCCCAAAACAACATCCGGACTTACCACAACATTTTGTCCAATATTACAATTTGAGCCAACGGTTGCATATGACATAATGTGAGAAAAGTGCCAAATTTTAGTCCCTTCGCCAATTGAAACGTTATCGTCTATTACGGCCGTTTCATGTGAGAAATAGTATAGGTTTGACATTACTTATTTGCTAAAAAATGATTTGATATGTTGAACTATGAAATCTTGCTCTTCAATTTTCAAGTGCGTATGCATTGGAAGAGATAAAACCGAATTACATAGAGAGGTTGATATTGGATAATCCATATCCCCAGGCAGGAATTCTAAGTATGCCTTTTGTTCGTGTAACGGAAGTGGATAATAAATCATGCTCGGAATACCTTGTTCGGCTAAATAGCTCTTCAACTCATCTCTTGAAAATTGCCCATCAATCTTTATTGTATACTGGTGAAACACATGAGTTGAAAAACTACTCCTAAATGGAATATTTATTTGCTCAAAATGTTTCAATGCGGAATCATAATAGTTCGCTGCCTTTTGCCTCGCCTCACAATAGGAATTAAGATGCTTTAGCTTTAAGTCTAATACTGCCGCCTGTATTGTATCCAATCTACTGTTAACGCCTACAACATCATGATGATATTTGATTCGCTGTCCATGATTTGCAATCATCTTTAATCTTGCAGCAAGATTATCATCATTGGTAAAAATAGCACCACCATCTCCGAAACAGCCTAGATTCTTACTTGGGAAAAACGATGTTGTGCCTATGTGCCCTATTGTTCCCGCTTTTCTGGTAGAGCCGTCAGAGAACTTTACTTCCGCACCAATTGCTTGAGCTGTGTCTTCAACGACATGAAGATTGTGGGACTCTGCGAATTTAATGATTTGCTCCATATTTGCACATTGACCATATAAGTGCACAGGAACTACAGCCTTAGTCTTAGACGTAACAAGATTCGAAGCGGTCTCAATATCAATATTGAATGTTTGAGAATCAACATCTACTAGAATTGGACTCAAACCAAGTAAAGCTATTACTTCTGCAGTTGCAACATATGTGAACGTTGGAACTAAAACTTCATCTCCTGGTTTCAATCCGAGTGCCATGAATGCCAATTGTAATGCATCCGTGCCATTCGCACAGGTTATTACGTGTTTAGTTCCAATCCATTTTGAAAGATTCTTTTCAAATTCTCTCACTGGGGTGCCTTGAATAAAGTCTCCCTTTTCAAGTACGGAACTTATCGCAAAATCTATTTCAGACCGAATAGGATGCAGCTGACGCCCAAGGTCTACCATTTTGATTTCCATCATATATTTTTGTATAAATTGACAATTTTACTTTTCTGAGTATCCCAAGAGGAATATGATAAATGTCTCTTGTAGGCCTGTCTTCCTTTCCTCAGTCGAAGCTCATCATCACTCATTAAGCGATGAATAGATTCAGCAAAATCTTTCAAATTTGAAGCATATTCTCCACATTCTCCACCTGACACTATAGTTTCCTTCAGGTCAAAAGCAACGAATGGCAAACCCATTGCCATATATTCTGGTACCTTGTTCATTGTACTAATATTATTTAAGGGATTGTGAGGATCCGGCTGAATACCAATGTGAACGTTGGCAAAAATCCTGAAAAGATCCTGATTGCTCACTCTGCCATAAAAAGTAAATCTTTCGTCAACTTTCTTTTGCTTGGCTAACTCTTTAAGAACCGGTAAATCTTGACCACTACCAACTACGTGAAAATGAAATTTATCCGAATGTTTCAAAAGCTCTAAACATAAATCAACCAAAACACCTGTTCCATCAGCTTGATTAATATTTCCCAAATATCCTAGATTAATGATTTCATTATTTAATCTATTATTATCTTCAATCAGCGAGTCGAATTTCTTAGCTATAGGACCGTTCCTAAGAACAGTAATCTTCTCAGGAGCAATGCGCCCCCGATTTATTGCGACCTCCTTGTAGCTATCATTTACAACTATAACATGGTCGCTCAACCGGTAAGACAATCTTTCAACAAGTAAGAGCACTTTATACAAAATCGACTTAGATGTATTTCTCCTACTTAGGTATAATTCGGGTGATAAATCATGTTGATCATAAACTACTTTAAGTCCAAAAACTCGGAGCACTGAAAATAAAGGAACAAAAAAATCAGTAGGACTATGAAAATGGATTGCTCTAACTCGGAAAACAATAGAAACAAGAGGAACAAGAATTAAACTCATTAAAATTGTAGTAATTCGTTCTAAAATTTGACCAAGAATGCTATTACCTTCATATTTCCAATAATGTAATGATTTCACCCCATCAATATTCTGTATTAATGGATCTCCTTTAAATTTGGGGGAAATACAAATAACTTCGATTTGTTCTGTTTCTAACAGTGCTTGAGCCTCTCTTTTTACTCTGTTGTCAAAAGACAGACTGCCATCTTCAATCCACATCAAAACTCTTTTCATTACGTAATCCTTCTTATATTAATATTTGATGACTCAAAACCCCTATGGGTTAAATTAAAAACCACGTTTCCGTCAAGCTGTTTTAGAATGTTTCTATAATCCTCTTTGTTATGGCACAACAAGTGAATCACGTTTGGACTAGTAGGGATCTTCGTGCATCCTGAGGTAATTATATTCAAATGTGAAACTCGTTCGTATACACGTCGATTTTCTCCTAATAGTCGATCAATATCTAGTGAATCATCTATTATGATTACCTCTTTCCCTTTTCCTTGAAGTGTTTCAGCCAGTTCCAGGTAAGGACTAAACCTGAGATCGTCTGTACCAGGTTTAAAGGTTATTCCGTGAAAAACAAATGTGTTGACATCATAGTTTAGCAACTGTTCGGATAAACTTATTATTAATGATTTATTAGACTCCAAGGTTGCTTTTAGCATCGGGGAATCTACAGAATGTAATTCTCCTAGTTTATACAAACCTTTAAGGTCCTTTGGTAGACAAGAGCCTCCAAAACTAAACCCAGGAGATAAATATGCCCCGCCTAGATTTAGTTTTTTATCTAGACGAAATAATTCAAATGCTCTCACACTATTGACACCAACATTGGTTAAAATTCGCCCCGCTTCGTTTGCAAAAGCAACCTTTACCGCATGCCAACTGTTATTCAAATATTTTATTACTTCAGCCGTCCCTAAATCAACAAATTCAATATCGCCTTGAATGAACCCGTTTAGTTTACGAATCTTACTTCGAACACTCTGGGAAAAGTTATCGCTTCCAAATACAGTTAACCCTGGGTTATAGAAATCAGCAACCGCAGAGCCTTCACGTAAGAATTCCGGACCAACTAGTACATCATTATTAAAACCACCTGACCGCAGCATTTCCTTACATGCAGAGGCAGTTCCTGGCGATACAGTTGATCGAATAATGAAAGACGTTGCTTTAGAAATATAACCTGAGTTCATACAATTATCTATGACCTTGTAAATTGACGAAACGTCAAGCAAACCCGTCACGGCATCGTTAGGAGTTCCAACTGTTATGAATACAAAATCACAATCCCTCAGCCATTCTCCTACTTCCGTTGTTGCTACCAAACCATGAATTTCTACAGCCTTCTTCGTTAATTCTGCCAAATCATTTTCGACAACCACCGGCTTGCCTTTATTAATCAGTTCGACTTTCTCTTCATCCTTATCAACACCAATAACCTCTACTCCCTCATTCGCATAGACTGCTGCGCAAACGCTACCCACATATCCTAATCCAAATATTCCTATTTTCATAATTTAATTAAGTCTGATTTCTAAAATACTCGTGTTCTCAACTTCCAATGATAAAATGCTCGTCTTTTGTAACTTTCCAAAGGAAGGGCTATACAATCCCTTCTTAACTTTGATAGGCACGCTAGAATGTATTGTACTTTGATCTCCTAGGACATCTAATACTCCATTTTTAAAGTTCACCTCAGGTGACAACATGAAGGTTGAAATAAATTTTTCGCTTTTTCTTCTCCTTCCTACGACATCATCCCGTATGATTATGACCCTTTCATCGATGAAGATGAATCGCCTCAAGAACAATCCTCTTCTTAATTTACTCACGGTAATAACGGAAGATTTACCACTTAAAAACCACTTTTTCGAAAAAGGCTCTTTCCAAATCATATCGGACACCGGCTTCCCAAACGGTTTATTAGTGTAGGATGTAACGTTTTTACTTTGAGCGGACCTGAAATAAACCCTTTTGTTCATTTCTTTTGAAGAGTAAGTATAAGTACCACTATCTACAAAAACTGGTATGTTGTTCATACTTAATTGTACGGACCCAAAATTCTCATGAGAATGAGCATTCATTCTTTCAAATCCGAACTCTTCTAAATCAATTAGTAGTTTAAACTTGTAAGACTTAAATAGCCGAATATTGGTACAATTAAATGCGTTCACTGAAAGTTCGAATCGAGGAAAATGGCAATAAATGGATTTTTCATTTGGATGCCCTTTACCTGTAATTACATTATAAATTCCTAATGATTCATCATTCTGATCGGTCCCGAACATAAAACTCCCGTCATTATCACCGAGACTAAATTCAGCCGCATTTTCGTACCAAAATTGATAGAATTGAAATGCATGTTTATACAATCTATTGAGCTCTTCAATAAAAGATTCTTTATTAAAAAAAGCTGAGAAGCTCCTTACACAAAGTATAAACGCCAGTACATCCTTAAAATAACAGATACTATGTTCTTTTGGGAACCCACTCTCCATAAATTGGTTACTCGCGGCAGTCGTAAATCTAGAAAAAGCGTCGTCAACGTCAGCTCTATCAAATAATAAGTCTGCGCAAAAAAGAAAGGCCGCCTCTCCAACTAAATGATTCGCTCCACTACTATACAGACTCAAATTGCCCGTTACTAGGGAAACCGAGTGTTTCAACACTTGACCAACTTCTTTGCGAATCTCAGAGTCGAGAGAATTGTTTCCTAAAAATAACATTAAGTTCAGACCCCGAATAGACACCTCCAATGCATCAATCCAATAAGGTCCAATACCAGAATTTAGTCCGCGAAGCACCTCTCTAACTTTTAATTTGGCACTATTGTCATGTATATTTAATAAAGGAATCCAGGTTAACCGATATGGCTCCATTGTATATTTAAAATCTCCCATTTTCTCTAGGTCGTGTTTAGAGTAGGAGTTGAATGGCAACAAAGGAAGTTGTCCTGAAGTTCTGGGATCCAATGCGAATTCTAGACACTGAAGATGAAATGAGAATTCGTAAACAGTAATTATTACGTCTTTGAACTCATGCGTAGGCAGAAATACCTTAGGAGGGTGGGGTTCGGAAATTAATTCTATTTCCTTAGAAAAATCGTAATTCTTCGTGAATCGTTTCTTTTTAATTAGCCATATTAACTCCTTTAAACCATGTATATACATTAACCGATTCAAATTTCTCATCCTACTCGAATATTGCTTTTCGTACTTCTTCTATGCCGTACTGATACTCATTATATTTAAACTTTACTTCCTTTAGTCCATTTATTATCAATAACGACTTATTAACCCAACTTTCAAGCGGAAAACAAAATAGTGTATCCGTGTGATTTGATATCAATTGTAATGAGAATGGTTGGTCTGACGTGAACACTAAATGTTGACAGCCTAAAGCTTCTAATACAACATTTGGCATGCCTTCTGGATGAGCCGTTGGAAACAAAAACAATTTGGAAGAACTAAGAGCTTCGTAATAATTTTGACCACTTACGTGACCTAATGACTCAACCGCTGTAGGTGTAATCTGATACTGATTGCACCATTCATTTATCTTTGAAGCGCTTGGACCATCTCCACAAATAGTCAAATTAGCTCCGAAACGCAGTTTACTTAACAGATTCAATGCAAGGTCCAAGCGCTTTTTAGGAACTAGACGTGAAGAAAACAACAAATTATCTTTAGGGGCTCTATTCTCCGACATATAGAAAGAGCTCTTAGTTCTGTACATCTTTGCACGTTTTCCAGTGGCCATAGCAAAATCAAACCTAGCCGCTGAATTCAACACATAACTATCAATTGCCCCGGAACTCACTTTTCTTAATAAATTCCTCCACATGAAACCCTCGAGAATTGATTTATCCCATCCATGCCAAAAAACTTCGTATGAAACACCTCGAGACCTTAAATACAGACTTACCAAATAGTCTCGTATCAAAGCTTTTTTCTGAAGACTCGGATTCAAATAAACCTCATCGCTAACTTTTATACATTTAATCATCATCCATATTGTCATAAACGAATTAGGGTTATCTAAACGCAATACATTGTCCTCTTCCGATAATAGGGCATCAATAAAGTTTGATACTCCACCAGGATTAGAGCTTGGCGGACAAAGAAATACTCGACGATTTGACTGCATAAATTGCACTTATTAAGTAAAAGAAAATAATAATAACGTCCAGCTTCCACACCGTACTGTAAAAGAATGCTACATAGACAAATATAAAATATAGTAACTTCTTAACTTTTTGATCAGCCATTGGCTTCAACAAGCTGCGAACAAATCGAACCCATAATAATGTTCCGATTATACCAGTTTGAACGCCAAAAAATATCAAACTATTAGTTCCATATTTAACATTAAAATAGTCTGTCATAAAATCACGATTGTCCAGAAATGAAAAACCACTTTTCAACATTATTCCAGGTCCATAACCGAATAATATTTTCTGAGGACCGTCTTCAATCATCTTAGTAAAAACATTGACTATCGCACTCGTCCTTCCTATTGCCAATTCAGGATTATTTCCATCAAAACCCAAAGTATAGAATTGTAAATACCATGTCAAGTATTCTAAGTCAAAGCGCCCTCCCACAACGTTTTCTGGATTAAGCGTAGGAATTAGAACAACACCCAAATACAGCAGAATGGCGGCAAAAAAAAGTAGTCCAAACAGTTTTAATGGTGACGTTCGACCTCCCGTTTGCAAATATAAAATCATCAAAGGGAAGAAAATAATTGCTCCTCTTTTGGCTCCTATCAAAGGAATCATAAATGACAGTAACAAGGCAGATAATACGACTGCATTGAACTGTCTAGATAGACTTATAAACAGCAAGCCAGATAAAAGAAGAAAAACATACGTTGTTAGATCACTTCCAACCAGGAATAAAGGGATTTCGTTCTGACCAAAGATAATCAGTTTAATTACAGCGGCTACAACTTGAAACATTAATAGGTATTTAACATCTCGAAGAAGAGTTTCGCTATCCTCGTGACTTGAGAAATTTATTATTATCAAGTATATCAAGTAAAATGGAAGTAAATTGTATAGGAATAACAGGAGAAGGATTATGCTATGCCCATATAATAAAGAGATCGTAAATAGATATGCTATGAAGTAGAGCAGTTCTCGGCCTCCCACCAGAATAATGTTCTTTCTAATACTGAGGCTTACCAAGAAAGAAATTACAATAAAGAATTCAACTAATTTGTAAACAAATTCGCCTAACGCTCCTACGTATATGAACATATAAGAGGTTGCTAAAACCAGCAATGGGATCAAAGCCCAATATCTAGTCCATTTTGATGAATTCGCAAACATGTTTTATATTACTTAAATCGGCCAATTCAAAAGCTAATTGACGCCTCATTTCTGCATTATTGGCTCGCTTGTCTACGACTAAAATTCTATCCACCGCTTCAACGAAACCTGTTAAATCCCCATAACTAACCGTTGCTCCGTATGTAATATCTGTTAAAATACTCTCAATTTCATCAACGTTCGCTGCCATTACCGGAATACCCGCAGCCCAGTATTCAAATATTTTTATTGGGCTGCTAGTTCTCCATACTACTTCGTTTGGCAAGCAAAGTAGGCCTATATCATATTCGCAAAGAATAGTTTTGACCTTAACCGAATCTACATATCCTTTGAGGTGAACGAATTTATCTGAGGCTGATTGCTCTACGTAGTTCTGTAGATCCTGGTAACCATGACCTCCTCCGTAAATATGCAACTCCGCTTTCCTCGTTTGATTCAAAACCTTAACACCGTCCACCATGTAACTAAGGCCTCTTCCCGGATCAAGGCTTCCTACGTAAACAAGACGTAAAACTTCTGCATGACTTTGATCCCAAACTCTCTGTTTGAATTCGTCAACCTTTATTAAGCTGGGGTAAAGCATACTGTTTTTCGTTTGGAGAAGCGGATTAATTCTGCATGATATTTTCTTCACCCCTTCCGTTATGAATAGTGTCTTTGTCGCCAACGACGAAAATAGCACTTGTATTGAAAATTCTGTCCATTTGAATACAGTCATAAAGACTGATGTATATGCAATTGGAAGAGTCCTGATATCAACTACAACCTGCGTATATCCAAACAAACGAGCAACTAGTGTTAGATGCATAGTCTTTTCACCAAGTACAATGCAATCCTCTTTTCTGTTATTCCATAGGAGCCTTACGTAAGCCATGTTTCGTCTGATTTTACCGAAAGATGCAGGAACATCAATCGCCTTGCTAAATCCATTCTCAAGCCAACGATTCTTCGAGCCAAGAACTACCGGAGTCAAAACCATGTCATTTTTCTGAAATTCTTTCGCCCAACTTAGTCTAATTGAACTTGGGCCATGATTACTTTTCCACGGCCCTAACCAAACTACTTTCATATTTTTCTACCCAATAAAAGAGACTCTTGACGGCAAATTTCTGTCCATGAGTGTTAATTGCCTCCGGCCTAAACTCTTGCAATCCCAGTTTGTCAAAGAGTTCCATTACATTCACATCATCTGAAATCGCCTTTTCCTCATGATTAAAGCCTCGTTTCTTAGAGAAGAATTTCTTTCTTGAAATCAATCGTCCATACAGCGTAAACAAGACGAATTTTTTAATCAAGAAATTCAGCCATGACAAATTGAGCAAACCCGATGATAGAATCAATACTCGCACGTTTAATAAGGGCACCCTCGCCTCAACGGAATTCAACATACTTGATTTGTCCACCTTATCCAAAATGTCCTTTGGTAGATAATAATTCAAATCCAGTCTTACTAATCCTCTTATTAGGCCGTGTTGTGCTATATAATCGTTCACTCTTTCTCCAAATTCAGCAATAACCCTTTTTTCCACCTCATTAAGTTCTTCTTTCTTAAACACAAGAGATCTTCGAAGGGCGTAGCTATAACCGAAAGATTCTCCGGCCAACTTCTTATTTAATTTGGTCTGCAATTTCCGAGGCAACGCTTTGAATAAGTATAAATACACTCCATATCTGTACCAATTATATCCAAAAAACAACTCATCACCACCATCACCGCAAATGACAACCGTCCCATGATCCCTTACAGCCCTAAACACGTTATAACTTGGAACTATACTACTGTCAGAAACCGGTGCGTCCAGTTTAGAAAGAATTTCTTTTTCATCAAACTCTTTAGAGTCAAGTATCTGATGATTAAGGGTACGACTCTTTCTTTTCCTGTTTAATCTAGAAGAGAAATTTCTTGCCTGGTCGCTTTCATCATAAACATCACTCTCTTGATTTGAAACCGTTATGGCATGCAAACTTGAATTTTCCGAGGCCAGAGCACATACTATCGAGCTATCTATTCCTCCCGACAACAAAGCGCAAATAGGCACATCGCTCCGTAAATGAATATCTATACTACGGCCAATCTCATGTTTTAAGTTTTTCAATTTGTGTATTAATGCCCCTCCTAATTCAGAAACCACATGATCTTTGTAGTTAAACTCCGCGGTGAAGTCATTCATCTCCAAATTAAAGTAATTCATTGTTCCTGGAGGCAATGATTTCACACCATCTACTACGGTGTCATTACTCAACCCATAACCAACTGTCAAGAACTCTTCTAAATAGGTCTTGTTTAATTCAAATACATCATTCAACTTGATTAATGCTGTCAATTCTGAAGATACCGTAATTCCATCGCTACCCTTATGATAAAGTAGTGGTTTAATTCCAAACCAATCGCGAATCATCCACAATCCCCTTTTTCTCTTATCGTAAATGACTATCGAAAACATACCTATCAGCTCATATACAAATTCAATCCCATTTTTTAGATACAAATCAACCAGAACTTGAGTGTCGCTTTTTTTATTCGATAAACCATAAGAATCTGCTAACTCGAGGTAATTATATATTTCACCATTAAAAACCATTACCACATGTTCGCGTTCAATAGGTTGATTCGAATCACTTGAAGTGTCTAGAATAGATAGTCTATTGTGGCCAAACTTTATACCGTCACATTCACTGTACCCAGTGTAGTCGGGCCCTCTGTGCACCTGATATGCTAACGATTCTTTAAAAGAGTCTTCCTTGATTTCTTTAGTCGTTACTAATATTCCACACATTTTTGTTCCATTTTAAACAGTAATTGCTCGGAGAATGATTATTCACAATCAAGCTTTTTCCAGCACGCGCAACACCCCTATATTGGCTGTAGTTGTCAAGAGTGTATTCTACTTTATCTGCCCATATATCTAGGGATAAATCTCGAACAAGAAATATGCACTCCTCGTCTTCTGTTATTTTTTCCATAGCCATTGAGTATGAACATATTACTAAACACTCTGAAAGTAACGCTTCCATTATGCTCTGTGCGAAAGCCGGCTCCGTCCTGTAAGGGAAGAGCATAGTTTTACATTCTACTAAAAATACAATTGACTCTTCCTTAGGAATTAAATGCAGATTAGACAATTGTTTTGACATGTAAGCAATCTGAGGCAACAGCTCTCCATGCCCACAAATGGCGAAAGTATAGTTTGGAAAACGTTTAGCCAACTCGACAACAAATAAAGGATTTTTCGAATCCGTTAATTTTCCTAGAAAGCCTACATCGTATCTGCGATTCTCTATCTTATCCTCAATTAGAATTTCATTGAATTTTCCGCATATATTATTCATCTGTACAACATGGCTTGAATTGAAATGATTATTAAAAACCGTTTCACTCTGCCCTTTTAATAGAATAATATCAAAGTATTTTATGGTATATTTGAAACACAAATAGTCTACTTTATTCGCACTTTTAAATTGCTCGATATCAGAATATGTGAAAACTACGCCAATTCGGCTAGAAAGAATGAATTTGGTAATGACCATCGGAATGATTAGGCTATTGTAAAGATGTCCTTCAACCCAATCACAGTTTTTAGCGTGCCTAATAATAATACCCACGGATAAAAGCCTCTGTAAATGTGCTAGGATCCTATAACCAGAATACTTTGGTAACGCACGAATTACTTTAACACCGTTAAGCGACTCAAAACTTTTAAGATCCCTGTGATAACGACTCGTTAGTACCCTAACATCAAATCCCATTGAATATAGTTCTTCCGCAAAGGCTCGAGCGCTACGTTCGGATCCCGACTCATTTGGATAATAGAACTCCGAGACGATTAATATTCGTTTTTTCATTTATGACCTGAGCTAAGACTAAAATTAATATACCTATAGAGACAATATAAGACTCCGGAATGACTTGTTTAAGGCATAATATGGCCGAGAGAGTGTAAGAGAAAGTTACAAAAAGCAAAATATCCGATCTTTTCTCCTTAATCAAGGCTAATGAAACGGGAACGCTGCCTAACCAAAATAAATACGATCTAAAGCGAATATAGATTCCAGCATCTGCTACTACCTGAGTATCTAAAATCCAAGAATTAAAAGATGAAATATGGACACTTGAAAGTCTTAACAATACCTCAGCAAAGACGATTATACAGACTCCTATTATAGCAAAATACCTAGGATTAAATTTAATTCGGTTCAAATAAACGTATATATATGAATTTACAGTCGTTAATAGAATCATAACAATATCAAAATACCTTGTCAACAATCCATAAGAAGACAACTCCAATTCATTAAAATTGGTGGAGGCCAAGCTCATATCAAAAGATTTTTGATATAATAGACCAAACCCCCCCAGCGTATATATAGCCGAAACGATTAAGGCTCGAAATCTCACATTTTTAAGGTATGAAAACGAAAGTTCTATTCTTGTTGATAGCCATAAAAAAACAATACCAACAATATCAATTGCCACCCAAACAAAAACGAACCCTTCAATTGACATTCTAATGTCCAAATACGCTGATATGGCAAGAAAAGTCACAAAAATTGACCTCGCAACAAGCGATACGGAGAATACTTTTTTGAAGTTTTTCTTAAATGTCTCTATGGTTGATAATGTTCGAAAAATCTCCAATGTGAAAATTCGGAGAGCTATAAAGCCTAGGATGTAATCTTGATTATAAAGCAAAAAAAAGGCAACGAAAATAAGAAAGACAGCATAACCAATCTTTTTCACCTGAATAAATTCCTCAAACATTGTCGAAGTTCCAGCATTTTCTGCTAGTAATTTACTAGCACCAGACAGCAAGAAAACTTGTAACGGTGCATAAATGGCCATTTTGGACACATATACTGAATACCCCTGCATTCCTAGTATACCTGGTACTAACGTCAAAGATAATACTCCCGTTATCTGGCCAATTACGGTTGTCAACGAATGGTGTGTGAAATTACTTAAATGCTCTCTCCACTGCATTATCTAACTCTATTGCCGACACACTCGGTCCATATACATTAAAGAGTTCGGCAGGATCCTGACGACTATTTTTCTTAAGGGCTTTTAAACACGATTTTAAATCATTATAAGGAATAACTACGTTATCTAACTCGGTCAAGTCTCCTGAAAAATGAACTAGGTTATTCGAAATTACCCCAATACCCAAAGACATTGCTTCTAATACAACGTGGCCTATACCTCCTACAACGTGAACTCTCGAGCCTAGCTCCGTTGGAAGAACCAAGTAATCCGAGATTTGTAGTTGAGAGAGGACCTCTTTGTGCGAAATTCTTCCGTGTATCTCAATGTGCTCTAATGATGAATATCCTTCAGGAAAATTCGAAATCCTATCACCAAAGCATCTCAAAATAATTCTCTTACTATCCAGCTCCTTTAAAGAATCGAGTAGAGACTTCAATCCTTTAGCATTGTAATACTTTCCAACATAAATTAGTCTTATTACACTATCACTTATATTACTAGTGGTGCTTGACTCCATATACCTGCCACTTAGACCTCCTTTGTACAAAATAGCATTTTTAAACCCCATACTCAGCAGGTAATCGCGTTCAAATACACTACCACAAAGATGTACGCTGTTGAAACTAAGTAGGTCTTGTTCCAAATATCCTAGCAAGCGATATCTTAAATTCAAGGGTGCAAATACTTTCATTAGTGTCGGAAAGCTATCCCCATGAGTCCAGGACATTCGAACTATTTCTTTTGAAATATTTAAATTGACGAAAAATGCAGCCAGAGTATATGGTTTATGCTGAATTAGCGTGAAATCACTAAGTAATTTTGAAACACGAACCAGAGGGAATATAATACCATCGTTTCCTGACAAACCTATTTTTAAACAAGGCACAACAAGGCATTTAATGTCATCTATGTTTAGCCACTTCGTACGGTCTAAGATTCCTCCAAAAATCAGCAATGAGTGCTCATTGTTTGAGTTATCTTTTAAAACATCATTTATGTATCGAAAATTCCAAGAGCTTCGGATGCTTTTAGCATCAGCTTTAACCCCTCGAATTAGTACATTATTGCTATGTATTACTTTGCGGAACATCGATTGCCAAACGTTTTCTAACTTTTGCAGGAATCCCTAAAGCCAAACTAGATTCTTCAACAGACTTAGTTACTACAGCATTGGCGCCTATTACAACACCACTAGCTATAGTAACCCCATGAGTAATAACCACACCAGCCCCGATCCAACAATAGTCACCAATAACAACTTTTCGCGATGTAAGACCTTGATCTCTGAAATTTACGCCCTCCTCCGATATATTATGAGTAGTCGTAAGAACCGAAAATTTATGGGCTATCGAACAGCCGCTGCCTATACTTAGTCCGCCTTTACACTCTAAAACAGAGAACTCATGTATATTGGAATTATTACCGATTTGTAAACGTTCGGGATATAGGATTACTACGTTCGGACTAATCTTTACGTTAGACCCAATTTTGGCGCCAAGAAGACTCAATACCGCCACTCTTAGCCTATATCCAAATTTTGACTCCCATCTAGATAGTTTGCGATAGACAAATCTTAAAAAATTATACCGTATCAAAACTTAAACTTTTGTTGACAAGTAAGTCTGCATTTCGGCGATAGTTATTCTCAATTTTTCCCAAAAATCTGTTTCAAAATTCAATCCAAGTGATCTAATTTTATCATTAGAGACGTCAAACTTCATGATATCACCGATGAGCCAATCGCCATGCTCAATGATGGTACCAGAGTTAGAATTCATGTTGTTATAGATGAATTCAGCCAATTCGTTTATTGTGACTGTTATTCCACTTGCACAATTATAACATTCTCCGTTAGCCTCAGGTTTTGTAGCAACTAATATGTTCGCTTTAACAATGTCTTTTACCCATGTAAAGCTTCTCTGTTGCGTTCCATCACCGAAGATGGTGAGGTTTTCGCCATTTAACATGTTTCGGATGAAAATAGAAACCACTCCCCCGAATTCATTAGACTCCTGACGAGGACCATAAACGTGGAAGTATCTCAAACAAGTTGTGTCTAATCCAAACAATTTTGAATAGAGAATTACGTATCGTTCACCTGCGAGTTTACTTACCCCATAATACGAGACCGGATCCAATGGATGCTCTTCTGTTTGAGGGAACAAAGAAGGCTCTCCATATACGCTACCAGTGCTTGCGTGAACGAACTTTTTCACGCCATATTTCTTAGCTAACTCTAACATAATTAATGTTCCTCTAGCATTTACTTCCAAATCTCTTTCAGGGTTGTCCAAACAAATATTTTTCTTACTTGCCGCGTTGTTGAATATGACATCCACGCCATCCATGAACGGCTCAACCGACGAGCGATCTGAAATATCTGCTCGAACTATTTTTAACCCCGGTCTTGAAGACAGGTGATCCAAGTTCTTCATTTTTCCAGCAGAGAAGTCATCAATGCTAACTACTTCAAGGCCTGAATCTAAAAGTTCTTCTACCAAGTGTGATCCTACAAAGCCAGCACCACCAGTAACTATGGCCTTCTTATAAATATTATTTAATTCCATTTTCAAATTGAAGTTTATTTACTAATTCTATACTTTTTTTTGCTTCAGCTAACCCAAATCCGTTACCCTTTAATATTTCTTCGTAGGATTTGTTGTGCAATTCCGTGAAGCCTTCGCTAAACTCGATTTCATACTCATCAAAACTGAATAGCCTATATGTAGGAAAATGATTTATGGGAAGGTCGGCCTTATCTATACTCAGATGCCAGTCAACCGTAGCATTTTGAAATCTAATAATTCCTGAAGCACTTCTATCTGAGTAAGTTTTAGAGTTAATTCCTAATGGCTCTCCAAATATGAACACCAACACATCGAAAAAATGAATTCCAATATTTAGCAGAATACCTCCAGACTTTTCTATATCACCTTTCCAGCTGTAATCATACCATTTACCTCTACTAGTTATATATTCTAGCTTAACTTTTGAGCTTGTTCGCCCTTCAAGTTCCTTTTGAATTGTCAATATTTGCTCGTGCAGCCTCAGTTGAAGAATGCTATAGACTTTCCTTCCTGTCTCTTTCTCTATCTCCAATAAAGCTTCTATATTTCGTGCGTTCCCAACCAAAGGTTTTTCGCAAATCACATCACATCCGTTTCTTAGACCAATTCTAATGTGACTATCGTGCAAATAATTAGGCGTACAAACAACGAGAAAATCGATCGGATTTGACCTCTTCAATTTATCCAAATATCTGTCAAATCTTTCGACCTCTTTGAAGTACAATGCATTCTGATTATACCTGTCAATTATACCTACAGAATCAGATACATCACAGACGGCCACTAATTCTCCTCCGTTAGCTCTAATTGCTTCAAAATGTCTTGGCGCT
>JAOMWM010000020.1 GCA_028357285.1 Schleiferiaceae bacterium
TTGTCAGCAATGATTCGCTTATCCAGCTATTGCCCAACGTCCAAATCTTAGTTAAGAGTCGCGGACAAATGACAGTAAGCGACCGCGATGGATTCTTTTCGTTGGTAGCGATGCCTGGAGATACGGTATTATTTCAGCATATTGGTTTCCGCTTGAACCGCTTCTGGGTGGCAGATACGTTAGAAGGAGAGCATTTCCTTGCGCGTATCGTATTAGAATGGGATACTGAAGTTTTAGACCCAGTCATCGTTTATCCATGGCCATCAAAAGAAAACTTCAAGGAAGAATTCCTGGCGATGAAAATTGAAACGACTGAAATGGATATTGCGCAACGTAACCTTGCTTTAGATGAACTTCGTGCACGGGCAGCTGCTATGGGCTATGACGCGGCAGAAATGCAGGATTACCTCATTACGATGCAGAATCAGCAACTCTATAATGAAGGTCGCTATTACGGAGGCAATGGTGCTTCCGCAATATTAGGTGCCCTATCGAATCCCTTCGCTTGGACGGAGCTTTTTCAAAGTCTTAAACGCTAGCTAGATTTTGAAAAATCTACTTTTCATTGGAATCTTATTCTCTGCTGGGCTGCATGCGCAAATCATGGATTCAACAATGCTCGATGAGGTAGAGGTAGAATCCCAACGCGTGTCAGAAGAAGGTACTAACGTCTTAGGGAAAGATATTCGCTTCACGACTGGTGCCGAAGGCGGCGTAGAAGGAGTCGTGAAAACATTTGCCGGAGTGAGCTCTCGAAATGAAATGAGCTCGCAATACAATGTTAGAGGAGGAAACTTTGACGAAAATTTAGTCTACATCAACGACTTTGAAGTCTTTCGCCCCTTCCTTGCACGAGCCGGGCAGCAGGAAGGAATGAGCATTATTCATCCGCACCTGGTCAGCAGTATAAAGTTTAGCGCAGGAGGATTCAGTGCCTTGGAAGGAGATAAGCTCAGCTCTGTGCTAGATGTGAAATACGAATATACGAGGGACCCGAAGCTGAAAGATCTCATTGTAGAAACTTCGCTCACCGGTGTGAGCTGGGCATCAAAAAACCATACTAAGGGCTGGACCATCGCGAGCGGTCTTCGATACCGAAACAATGCCGTACTTCTGAACGCTACAGATGTACAAAGCGACTACTTTCCAGTGAATGCAGATGGCCAATTACTACTTACGAAGCTGTTCGGCAACGGCCCCAACGAAATAGGCACGTCGCGATTGGAGATTTTTGCTCATATTGCGCACAACAGAATGAATCAGGTTCCGCAAAACCGACAAACCAACTTCGGATCTTTGCAAGAAGCACTGCGCTTGAATGTATTCTTTGACGGCAAGGAAGAATTTGGTTACGACACCCAGTTCTTAGCTGCTAAATACCAAACACTTACACAGGTTGCCGGAGGCGGAGTTCGTACCCTATCTGCTTCAGGTTTCCACACCACAGAATTGGAAATTACGGATGTGATTGGCTACTACAGACTGAACGAACTCAACAATGATTTAGGCTCCGATGACTTTGGTGAAATCAGCCTCGTACGTGGTGTTGGCGCCTTTCAGGATTACCGGAGAAACTTCCTCGATGCGTACATCGGCAATGTGAAATATGAGGAATTGATCGGATGGAACAGGTTCGATCTTACATGGGGAGTCCAATTGCAAGGAGAAAATATCTACGACCGCTACAAAGAGTGGGAACGCATCGACAGTGCGGGCTACAGTTTACCGAATACTGGCAGTACAATCGATAGCGTTATCGATGGAAGGTTATTTAGTACACCTGCCGATGGCCTGGAACTTTACACGCATGTCGCTGCAACGCAAACCTTGATGAATACGCGTGCGAAGAGTTGGATCAATGCAAAGGGTTCTATTCCCTTAGACAAAGGAATCTGGCATTACAACGTAGGTGCACGGATGCAATGGGCCAGATTATCAAACGAAGTTCGCATCAGTCCCCGCGTTAGATTCAACTTTATACCTGAAGGTGGACTTCTCAAAGCCTATCGCTGGACCATTGCCGCCGGATTGTACGATCAATATCCCTTCTACCGTGAGATGCGCTTGAAGGACGGCAGCTTAAACACAACAGTAAAAAGCCAACAAGCACTGCACTTGATCGCTCGTCAAGACAAAGACTTCGAATTGTGGAACCGGCCTTTCGTGTGGACGCTTGAGACCTATTACAAGGGATTACAACGCGTGAATCTTTTCGATGTGGAAAATGTCCGCATTCGTTACCAGGGTAATAATGACGGGCTGGCACGAGTGTATGGGATTGACTCCCGTATCAATGGAGAATTTGTAAAAGGCACCGACAGTTGGTTCACTTTCAGCCTGTTCCGCGCTCAGGAGCGCAGTACCACCAGCTTTGTACAGGAATGGCACGCCCGACCTACGGATACTCGATTTAATTTCGCCGTATACTTCCAAGACTATCTACCGAACGACCCATCTACCCGGCTATCGCTTACCCTCATGTTAGGCGGCGGCTTTCCCTTTGGACCAGACGGTATAGGTAATGAAATAGCACAACCAGAGGAACGGTTTTTCCGCAGTCCCCCTTATCGTCGCGCGGACATCGGATTCATTAAAGTGTTGGGGGGCAAATGGACGGAGCGCTTCGATGAGGTATGGATCAGCGCGGAGATCTTCAACTTACTGCAGGCTCGAAATACAGTGAGTTACCTTTGGGTAAAAGATATCAGTGCGGCAGGACAATACGCCGTCCCAAACTATATGACCAATAGATTAATCAACTTTAAAGTCCACGTGGATTTCTAATATGCGCATCGTTGAAACCTGGAGTACCAAACAATTCAAAACTACCATTTACGCTATGGAGCGCTGGCATTACGTTGAGTTTGAAGCCGGACCGATGAAACAAGGGTTCAAATTCATGAAAGAATCGCACCCTTCCATTGGTGAAGTAAAGGAAGCTTTAACGCAGCCCTTTTTAGAAGAAGTCTATAGTACGTTTGAAAAGATGTTTTTGAATCTCAAGAACAACAAGTAATTCGTGTAACCTAAACGGATAGCTATCGCATTAAATCGAAAATGTCGTTCTCCAGCGCGCGGCCTTTATTTTTGTTATACCAATCCTGTGCAAAAAGAGACCATTCAGATTTATCAAAATCAGGCTCAGCTTTCCATTGCTTGTAGTGTCCCGTCAATTCTGATGGACGAGGGCCCCAATTATTCACAGCTTCAAAATGATCGTTAAGTCTTATCCACTTTGGGATGGATCGGCCGCCGTCAGTAAGGAATTGGTCCATTAACTCAGGGTACTCATCACGGAAGACGATACGCAAAGGGATCTTCGTTGCAATGGCCCATTCATTAAAAAACGGTAAAGCATGTGCGGCGTCACCGCACCAAGTTTCCGTAAAAATCAACCACTGTTCGCCCTTTACTTTACAATCGTAAATGGCATCGATAAAGTTTACCTCTGGACTGTACGTCTTTTCCCAACGGCGCTGACGTGCAGCAGCAAGCTTCGTATAACCCACGTAAGATTCCTTTTGCTCGCCAGACGTTTTGCCTTGGCGCGCATACTGCTGTAATAATTCGCTGTAGCTCTTGTAGGTAATTCCGTGCTCGAAAGCTTCTTTAAGACGTAGGTTTTGTTCCCGCTGATCCATGTACAAAAGGTTTGAAATTTTGCAAAGGCCGTTCGACGAATAGATAAGTTATTGCCGTGACACCTGCAGTGAGCGCAAGGTAGCTGAGCCAAGCGATTTCTGACGGCAATTCAAAAGATTTTACCCACATTAACACAGGAATATGAAAAAGGTACATGCTAAAGGAAACAGCACCAACCCATCGCAAAGGTTTCCAGCTTAAGACAGTCGCCCAAAGTCCGGTTTTAAAGGACGCTATGAGCGCAACTGACCACAACGTCGCAGCGGGAATAAAGGTGTCGATATTGGTATAATTTTCGGCTTTCCAAGACCATACACTGAAGATCAGTAGAACCGTCCACCCTAGGTACGTTGTAAAAGTAGATTGCGTAAGCGTGTTCCAAAGCTTTGGGTGCAAACGTTCTATAAGTGCTACTAGTGTCCCAAGCAAGAAAATATTAAGGAACCAGAGTGTACTGGTACCTGCCGGATACCACCACAACACAAACAGATGTGAACCAACCATTACTGACAGCAGGGTTACACCTGTAGCGTAAATATTCCAACGAAATAGACGGTGAAAAATAAAGAGCAAAATGGGACTGATGAGGTAATATTTAAATTCTACAGGGATCGACCAGAAGATATGATCACCGCGCTGCAGCGCTAGATGCTGCCACACCTCCTGCCATTCGTAAATAACCACCTTTAAACCACTGGCGTTCGCCAATCTAAAGACTACAAGCGCCAGAAAAAAGAGTGGGAAAATGCGCAAAATGCGGCGAGAAATGTAATACAACCAGTAATCCCATTCCGCGCGTTCTTGCTGAAACATCTTAATGATTTGACGGTCCAGTAGATAAGCCGAAAGTACAAAAAAGAGGTACACGCCTAGTTTTCCGCGTATGAGTAAACTATGATCGCCAAAGGGGCCCAAGCCGTGGTTGTTTCCGTGACCAAAGACGACCAATAGCACCGCAAGACCCCGCAATCCATCGAGTGGCTTGTGGTGATCGGGATGTTGATCGTTTGGAAAAAAGGCTTGGAGCCAACCCATTACTTTTTATAGTTGAGTAAGGTAGTACGGATGATGGCAATACATTCGTCTAATTGGTCTTTTGTCATTACTAACGGTGGAGCAAAGCGAATGATATTACCATGTGTCGGTTTAGCGAGCAACCCGTTCTCTTTCAGCGCCACACATATATTCCAAGCCGTCGAACTATCAGGCGTATCGTTAATGATAATCGCGTTTAGAAGACCCTTACCACGAACTTTAGTGACCAATGTCGTCTCTCCTATTATCTTATTCATCTCTGCACGGAAATGTTCACCCATAGCTCGTGCATGCGGGGCAAGCCCCTCCTCTTTCACAACTTCTAGCGCCGCCATTGCAACTTCTGCGGCAATAGGGTTACCTCCAAAGGTTGAACCGTGCTGGCCGGGCTTAATGACTTCCATTACTGGGTCATCTGCAAGTACCGCGCTAACTGGATATACCCCGCCTGAAAGTGCCTTACCTAAAATTAAAAGGTCGGGTTTCGTATAAGTTGCACCGCGCTCACAAGTGTTGCCGCATGAACAATCGCCACATACAGCCAGTAATGAACCGGTACGCGCAATCCCCGTCTGTACTTCATCCGCAATCAATAAAACATTGCGCTCTTTACATAAAGCTGCGGCTTCCGCTATGAAATTTGCATCAGGGGTGTTAACACCTGCCTCTCCTTGAATGGGCTCTACAAGGAAACCTACAACATTCTCATTCATTAAAGCGAAATTCAATGCCGCAATGTCGTTATATGGAACAGTGACAAAACCAGAGGTGTACGGACCGAAGTTGTTACGAGCATCTGGATCATCAGAGAAAGAAATGATTGTTGTCGTACGACCGTGGAAATTGCCTTCACAAACAACTATAATTCCGCTGTTTTCAGCAACACCTTTTTTCTCATAACCCCACTTACGCGCAATTTTGAGCGCGGTCTCTACCGCCTCTGCGCCAGAATTCATCGGCAATATTTTATCAAACCCAAAGGTTTCGCTCATGTACTTCTCATACGCCCCTAGCTTACTATTGTAGAAGGCACGTGAGGTCAACGTCAAGGTTTGCGCCTGTGCAACCATCGCACCTACAATCCTAGGATGGCAATGACCCTGGTTTACCGCACTATAGGCCGATAAAAAATCGAAGTAACGTTTACCTTCTACATCCCAAACATATACGCCTTCTCCTTTATCGAGAACAACGGGTAAAGGATGGTAGTTATGTGCACCGTACTTTTCTTCGAGAGCCATTAATGATGCGGAAGACTGAGCCATAATACTTTTGATTTTTGGGTTTGTACAAATATAAGGGCTGAAATCGGGCCAATTAGAGGGAAAAGTAATAACTTCATAACCGCAAAATTCACAATAAACATTATGAAAAAACTACTACTCTCTTTTGCAGCGCTTGCCTTCAGCATAACGGCCAGTGCGCAATATTATCACACTGCGCCGGTTTCTGGCTCAAACCCAAACAATGTAAACCAGGAAAACTCAGAATATCCTGTGGGCAGCGGCCTACCGACAGATTGGACCAGCATCTTAAGTGCGGCCCAAACAGCGGGTACGTACTCTAGTGTTCAGACGCTTCCTTTCACATTCAAGTTACAAGGCTCAGCAATTGATTCTTTCCGTGTATCTAATACCGGTGTATTGACATTCTCAAGAAAAACAAGTCCTGCGAATCACAGTGTAGGTTCCGCGGTAGCAATAACTAACTCAACCCTTCCGGATTCATCTATATGTATTTTGGGATTGAATGGCAGCGGTGCAAACGATGAAGTTGCACGTAAAACCTTTGGAACTTCACCGAACCGTCAGGAATGGATCATGTTCGCGTCTTACAGTGTAACAGGCGCATCAGGTAGCCATTGGAGCTACTGGTCTATTGTGATGGAGGAGACTACAAATAATATATACATCGTTGACCAGCGTAATGCGGGCGCCACACCAAGTTTAACAATAGGTGTTCGCGTAAACAGCACCAACGTTTACGATCAGATCACGAGCGTAGGAAGTAGTTCGACGAATGCGCCAGACTTTTTAGATAATACCTACTACACATTCATCCAAGGCGTTCAGCCAGATTATGAATTAGCCGGTGCCAGTTTAAACGTAAGCCTATACTTAGGTCTTAACGTTGCTCCTTTTACTATTGCTGCTGACTTTACTAATAATGGTGCACAGAATTTAACTAGTGCCACCTTCAATTACAGCATCAACGGGGGTACGCCAGTAACTTCAAGCTTATCAAACATCAGTATTTCTAGTGGTTCTACAGGTACACTTACCTCGGGAACGACATGGAATCCTTCAAGCACAGGTCTTTACTCTGTTAAAGCGTGGCTGAGTGGTCTAAACGGAAGTAATGTTGATGCGAATACAGCAAATGATACCGTAGGTCTGGATATTCAAGTTGTTACCGCATTAACTACCCGCTACCCACTTTACGAAACGTTCACTTCTTCAACTTGTGGACCATGTACACCCGCGAATACCACCATGGAAGCTGTTTTTGACGATAATCCAGGAGAACACAACTCTATTAAATACCAGATGAGCTGGCCAGGGACAGGTGATCCTTACTACACTGCTGAAGGCGGCGCGAGAAGAACATTCTACGGTATTAATTCTGTACCGCGTGTTGAAATTGACGGCGGTTGGGACGGCAACGGAAATGGCGTTACTCAGGCGTTATATGATCAATACCAAAACGTGCCAGCATTTGTAGATATGTCTGCGACTTGGAGTCGTTTTACTAAGACCATTGAGACTGAAGTAACCATTTCACCATTGGCGGATGTTACCTCAAATAATCTTAAACTATTTGCTGTGATCTATTCTCACCTGGATGTAGCCAACGTGAAAACGAATGGTGAAACTGAGTTCTTTAATGTGGTCAAGAAAATGATGCCGAATGAGAATGGTGAAACGTTGAGCGCATTGACTTCAGGACAGAGCGTCACGAAAACGTTGAGTTACACTTTCAATGGTAACTACATTTTACCAGCGAACGCAACTACTCCTGCGAATTTAAATACTGAGCATACTGTCGAAGATTTCACCAATCTTGGTGTGATTCTTTGGGTACAGGACATTTCTACTAAAGAAGTATTGCAAAGTGTTGATGCAACCTATACTATAGGCCAATTCGAAGAATCACTGGCAAGCGAAATTAATGTATACCCTAATCCGACTAATGGTAATTTCTTTGTTGAAGGAGATTTCGAAGCAACTGCAACTTTAAAGCTAATGGATTTGACAGGACGCACGCTTTACCAAGAGCAAGCAGATTTCACTGGCGGTCAGAAAGTACAGATTTCTACTGAAGGTCTTGCCTCAGGAACGTACCTATTAATTACTACAACAGAAGGCGCTTCTCATGCGCAGCCTGTGATCGTGAAGTAACTCGCTTTTCTAAGCGTTTGAATATTGAGGGCGGCCGAGAGGCCGCCCTCTCTTTTTATAGACTATTTTTGCAGCCTATGGCAAGAAAGAGAAAACACATAGCAAACCTTGAACAGGTCGAGCTTACGGATATAGGGAATAAAGGAAAAGCTGTGGGCAGACACGGCGAGAAAGTCGTGTTTGTAAGCGGCGGGGTTCCTGGAGATGTAGTCGAGGTTAAGGTGACAAAGAAACGCCGGAACTACCTCGAAGGAAAGGTGGTAAAAGTGGATGTATACAGTCCCGACCGTGTAGAAGCACAATGCCAGTACTTTGGAGTATGTGGCGGTTGCAAATGGCAGAATTTGAGCTATGAAAAGCAGCTGGGATATAAGGAAAAGGAGGTGCGCGAGAATTTGCGCAAAATTGGTCATGTTGTTCCAGAAGAGTTCCACCCTATCCTTGGTAGTGAAAAGGAGTACCGCTACAGAAATAAATTAGAATTCAGTTTCACTGATAATAAATGGCTGACGCAAGAGCAGCTTGACAGCGGTGTGGATTTTCCTGAGCGCCGTGGTGCTGGATTTCACATTCCCGGTTTCTGGGATAAGGTCTTAGATATTGATGAATGTTTGCTACAGCCCGAACCGTCAAATGCGATTCGCAACTTTGTTCGCGATTGGGCCATCGAGAAAGACATGCCATTTTTCAATGCTCGAAGTCAGGAGGGTTGGTTGAGAACGTTGATGATTCGTGTGGCCAGCACGGGTGAAGTTTTAGTCGTGATTCAGTTTAAAGAAGAGCATGCGGAGGCGCGCGAGGCTTTGCTGAAGGAATTGGACGAGAAATTCCCTGAGATTACTACTCTACAATACCTGATCAACACGAAGCAAAACGATACCATCTACGATCAAGATATTATCACCTACAGCGGCCCTGGGTTCATTGAAGAAGCCATGCCAAAGTACAGTGGCGCAGGTGAATTGCGTTTTAAAATAGGTCCTAAGAGTTTTTACCAGACGAATCCGGAACAGGCATACGAACTGTATAAGGTAGCGCTAGATATGGCCGAAATTAAGAAGGACGAGCTAGTATTCGATCTGTACACCGGAACGGGCACTATTGCGCTTTTTATGGCGGAGCAAGCGCGCGAGGTGGTTGGAATTGAATTGATCCCTGAAGCCATCGAAGATGCAAAACTCAATGCCACAAACAATGGTATCGACAATGCTACGTTCTATGCAGGGGACATGAAGAACATCTTTAATGCAGATTTTATAGCGAAACACGGGAAGCCGGATGTATTGGTTACGGATCCGCCTAGAGATGGAATGCACGGTGATGTAGTTGCGCTACTTTTAGAATTAGAGATTCCTAGAATCGTTTATGTAAGCTGTAACTCTGCCACACAAGCACGCGATTTAGGACTATTGGCGGAGAAATACGAAGTGAAGCAAAGCCGCGCTGTGGATATGTTCCCGCAAACGCATCATATAGAAAACGTTGTCCAATTGGTGTTAAAAGCCTAATTTCACCCTATCATGAGCAACACTACCGAAATACTCAACGCAACAGCCATAGAGCACAAGATCCAGCGCCTTGCGTGGGAACTGTACGACCGTCACCATAATGCCACTGACTTGCACGTTGTGGGCATAAAGGATAACGGGTATTGGCTCGCGGAACAACTGGTCACTCGTCTACGTAACATTAGCGACATCAACATTACGCTCCACGCGCTTGTGATGGAAAAAGATGCACCAGCGCTTGAAAACATGATTCTTGACCTTCCAGAAGGCGGTGAATTCGCGCTGGTAGATGACGTGCTCAATAGTGGACGTACGCTACTGTGGGCAGTCATAAAGTTGATGAGTTTTCGCCCGCGTGTACTAAGCACGACGGTCCTCGTTGACCGCAGTCATAAGCGTTACCCAGTGAAGGCAGATTTAAAAGGATTGAGTTTGAGTACGACGCTCCAGGACACGGTCCAATTAAACGTGGTCAACGGCGCTGCGACCAGCGTTCAGCTCGTTTAACTACCCTATTGCTTCGAGAACAGCTTCCACTGTGATGGCATCACCCTTCACTCTGTGCTGGGCTAAACTGTAGAACGGGCGACGCTCAAAGAGGTGTTTCGCCACAAATTCTGCGACATCGTCCTTGTCTTTTATAAGCGGACGGTCTACGTCTTTTTCCAATCTCCGGGCCAATTCCACAACGCTCACGTCCAAAAAGACTGTGGTACCTGAGGCATTCAAAGCTTCCATATGATTGTAGAACACAGGCGTTCCTCCACCTAAGGCCACCACAACGTCTTCCCTGTCACTCGTGAGGAAGCGCTCTAGAACATTGTGCTCTACCTTTCGAAAAGCCAATTCCCCTTTATCTTCCATAAAAGAGACAATAGAACTACCTATCTCCGATGTAATGAGCGCATCTAAGTCAATGAAATCCACTTCAAGGTGCAGGCTTAAAGCCCTACCCAATGTGGTTTTACCACTGCCCATATACCCTAAAATAAAATATCTCATGGCCCAAATTTATTGGTAATCAAAGGTATAAACCCTACCCCAACCCGGAGCCTAAATATTACTTTGATTTTTTTTACTCACTTAGTTGGTAAAAAAGGAAACGTCTGTATATTTGCAGCCCGCAAAGCGGAATAAGGTTGATCTCTTAGCTCAGTTGGTAGAGCAATACACTTTTAATGTATGGGTCCAGGGTTCGAGCCCCTGAGGGATCACTAAGAGAAAGCCACCTCACCAGGTGGTTTTCTTTTTTACAGTTAAAGAAGACACTTAAAAGTGTAAATTTAACTACACCTTGCCCAGGTGGTGAAATTGGTAGACACGCCATCTTGAGGGGGTGGTGCGAGTAATCGCGTGCAAGTTCGAATCTTGTTCTGGGCACTACAGTTTTCTATCTGTCATTCCGTAGTTTTACGACCCATGAATGACCAACCCCAACCCAACACTTCAAAGGAAAGCGCCTCATTACAAGTTCCTGCCGTTATGCGCCGTACCGCGCAATCCACACAACGTATTAGCACGGCACTTGCCGCTAAGATTGCCTGGCGCTGGTTCCTTACACCTTACCCATTCAAAATACCCGATCGTGAACGCCCCATGGAAAAGCGCTTCGGCACCCCCGAGCAGTTTACCCATCAACGTGGCCTCACCTATCCTGTTTATACGCTAGGTACAGGCACCAAACACATACTCTTCGTACACGGCTGGGGCGGCCGGTTCACACAATTCACCGCCCTGCTCGACTACTGCGAAGCTCAAAACTCAAATTTCCTTGCAGAGTACACCCTCATAGGCTTCAATGCCCTCGCGCATCGCGGGGCCCAGGGCAAACGCACCATGATGCCTGAATTTAGCGAATGCATTCAGCAGATACAAGAACGTTACGGCACATTCCATAGCATCATCGCCCACAGCTTAGGTTGCAATGCAGCACTCTATGCGCAAATGGAATGCGGTACAACGGCCGATCACCAAATCCTGATCGCACCACCAGGACTAATCTCAGGAATGGTCGGACTCTTTTGCGACGCAGTAGGCTTCAATAAAAAAGTCCACAGCCGCATCGTCTCCAATCTCAAAAAAATACACGGTGACGACTTTGACAGCTATAGTGCTCCTAGCCTCGCAGCCCGAAATACTATACCAGCGATGGTCTTCCACGATCTCAACGACAACGACACTCCCATCACCATGGGACGCGCTGTTGCCGAGAATCTAACCCACGGCACCTTCATCGAAACCAAAGGACTAGGACACCGCCGCATCCTTCGCGATCCAAATGTCCTCAGTCAGATCTACAGCTTCATCTTCACCGCC
The DNA here is from genome assembly GCA_028357285.1 of Schleiferiaceae bacterium. GTDB lineage: Bacteria > Bacteroidota > Bacteroidia > Flavobacteriales > Schleiferiaceae > UBA10364. The sequence goes on from JAOMWM010000020.1 coordinate 11,900, forward strand.
TAATATTGAACATACCGCACCGCAATTGCGTTAACACACTACATGAAAAAAGTACTCTACATACTCACCACCACACTGTTTCTGACCGCTTGTCAGGGACAGGAAACCAATTCTACTATGGGCAACGCCGACAACACCTCCTTCCCGGTTGAAAAAACCGAACAAGAATGGAAAGCACAACTTTCTGCTGAAGAATACTTTGTTATCCGCCAGAAAGGAACCGAACGTCCCTACACCGGAGAATACAATATGCACTTTGATGAAGGCACGTATACGTGCCGCGGTTGCGACACCCCACTGTTCACTTCCGATTCAAAATTTGATTCGCACTGTGGTTGGCCCTCGTTCGATCAGGGCATCGCTAAAGGCGCCATACTGGAGAAACTGGACAAAACCCACGGCATGATGCGCACCGAAATCGTGTGCGCCAGCTGCGGCGGTCACCTGGGCCACGTCTTCAACGACGGCCCTACGGCCACTGGCCTCCGTTACTGTGTCAATAGCCTAAGCATCGACTTTAAGGAAGAAAAGGAAGAGTAGTATAAAGTTCATACCTTCCCTGTCATGAGATTCAAACACCTACTATTTGCTTTCACCCTTTGTACCGCATTTGCCTGTAATCCTTTAGATGGATACGACGACCACGAATGTTATTGTGGCGTTGTCCTTGACAAATACGAAATCATAGGGATATCCGTAAACGGTGCGGACAACATGCAATACATAGAAGCGGTAAATGACTGCTCCGGAAATACGGAAGCTCTGGAGGTGATCAATGCGCTGTATAAGCGGACTGAGATCGGCGATACGGCGTGCTTTGGCCGTCATTGGTAAGGAAACAAAAAGAATTTCAAAAACCTTTAAAAGTAGTTGCAGAACTAGAATTCATAATTATATTTGCACCCCGCTAGGGCGCTTAGCTCAGTTGGTTCAGAGCACCTGCCTTACAAGCAGGGGGTCGGGGGTTCGAATCCCTCAGCGCCCACAACCAAAGAGTAATAAAGCCATCCACGAAAGTGGGTGGCTTTTTTCGTTTTCGACATCGAGCGAAGTTTACTTCAGCGAGACTGGCGGAAATGAGAAAAGCCAAACGCTGCACAGCAGCGGATGGCTTTATTACTCTTTTCAGTTGAGTACAAGGGCACCAGTGAAGGGTTCTTTCGCCGCTAGGCGAAAAATCCCTAACTTTTAATTCTAAATTTAGTAACACCATGGCGCATATTTTTCGCCAAATAGACTCTACCAAATCACTCCGAGCAGAATTAGACAGAAGGAACATTAGCATGTTCAACTCTATACGTGAGATTGAAGATTTCAATCGTAATTACAAAAGCATAAGCGAAGACATCTTAGCTCAAGCTAACATAAACCTTCAAAAAAATATCGCTCAGAAGTCCACTAAACTTGAATCGTTAGAGGCGGATCTTATATCTCATAGAAAATCCCACGAAGGAGTACTAAAAAAACAAATCTTTAGTCTCGACACTAAAGTCAGTGATTTGAGCGAGCGCTTAAAAAACGCACCGTTACTTGAAGGACTATTCTTGAATATCTATCGTTGGTATAAAAACTCTAAGCTTCGCCAATTAATTAGGAATAGAGATAAAATAATATCAAATAGAACAGCATCAATGGTTCATGAGGTTGAAAGCTTACGTGCCGATATCAATCGTCTCAACCAAAACTCCGATGAAATCGTATCCTTAGATTGTAAAAACGAACTCCACGAACTTGAAAGAACTAAAAAGGCTGTTTCAGAACTGAGAACCATCATCGCAGGAGCAAAGGGTGAACATGCTGTAGAACAAGAGCTAAAAAATCTACCCTATAACTTTTATGTTATCAATGACTATAGATTAAATTTTAATCGCCCAATAATCAATAAACGGACCGGCGAAAAAATATTCTCTATACAGATAGATCACCTTGTCGTTTCGCCGGGGGGGGTATTCATCCTGGAAACCAAGAATTGGAGCCGGAGATCCATTGAATCCTTAAATTTAAGATCCCCAATTGAGCAAATTCAACGTTCGAGCTATGCCCTATACGTATTCATCAATAATAATATTTCGATCAATTCCCATCATTGGGGTTCAAAACATATTTCACTGAAAAACATTCTGGTTATGACCGGGGCTAGTACAAATCAAAAATTTCAATACGTGAAAGTGAAGCATCTCGAGGAACTCAACGTATACCTTAAGTACTTCGATGCAGTCTATTCCGATAATGAAACTAAGTGGCTAGCCAGTGCATTGTTGGACTATTGTGACTAAATCCAACCCTAATACGAAAAGGTTCTAATAACCTCCCAAAACAATAGGGTCTTGCAATCTGATAATTGATTTTTCACTTCCGTTATAATTTTCTTAATGCAAGTTACCTATTCAATACTACAGTAGTGTTTTATTGTAAGAGTATCTAGATATCCCCCTCAAAAAAGCGGAAGTGTTTCATTTTGTCCATGCACTTAAACACTAAATCGCCAATAGCCCAACCATAACGTCAACACCACTTTTCATCGATTTAAAATTTTCTAGCTAGATTTAAACAACTAACATTCTACTATGAAATATTATTTAAAAGTACTCCGTCAGTATGTTGATTTTAAAGGCCGCGCCCGCCGCGCTGAATATTGGAATTTTGCGTTATTCAGCGCTCTCATTTCCATTGTATTAACCCTCATTGATATTTACGGTCTAGGCACAAATCCTATGGCCGGTGAATCTGGCATACTAAGCAATCTCTACAGCCTTGCAGTATTCCTCCCATCACTAGGCGTTTTAGTACGTCGCTTGCACGATGTAGGTAAAAGCGGATGGTTTTTCCTTATCGTCCTAATTCCATTGATTGGTGGCATCTGGCTACTCATTCTATTATTTAGAGACGGCGAGCAGGGTGAAAACAAATGGGGACCTAACCCCAAAGAAGACCGCTGGTCTACATTAGAATAATCCATAAAAAAAAGCCCTCCATACGGAGGGCTTTTTTCTTGTCGGCAGTTTCCCATCAACTATTTCAACAACTCTTTAATCCCTCCTAGAGAGCTCAACACTCCAGTGGCTTCATAAGGAAGGAATACGGTCTTATTATCCGTACCCTGCCCTAGCGATTCTAGGGTCTTAAGGTATTCTTTCGCAATAAGGTACTGGATAGGATCTTTCGAATCCCCACCTACAGCAATCTTGATCAGCTCGATAGCCTCCGCTTCAGCCTTTGCTGTTTTAATGCGTGCATCAGCAGCACCTTCAGCCTCTAAAATGGCAGACTGGCGCTCACCCTCCGCACGTGCAATATCACTCTCACGCTGACCTTCGGCATTCAAAATAGCGGCACGCTTCAAACCTTCGGCCTCCAAAACGGCAGCACGACGGTCGCGCTCTGCACGCATTTGTTTCTCCATGGCCGCCTGAATATCAGCGGGCGGATTAATGTCCTGCAATTCAACACGATTCACCTTCACGCCCCACTTATTCGTCGCATCGTCAAGAATGGAACGCAGCTTGGTATTTATAGTATCTCTTGAAGACAAACTCTCGTCCAATTCCAGCTCACCAATCACGTTACGCAGCGTCGTCTGCGTCAATTTTTCAATGGCATCCGGCAGATTTGAAATCTCATAAACCGCTTTCACGGGGTCCATCACCTGGAAATAAAGCACAGCATTAATCTGAACTACGACGTTATCCTTGGTAATCACATTTTGCTTGGGAAAATCATAAACCGTCTCACGAAGATCGATACGATTCAGTTCCTTGAAGTTGACCAATTTCCTTCCATCAATCCCCTCCATCACATAGCGCCACATGATCGAGCGCGGACGGTCCACAAACGGCCAGATGATATTAATCCCACTACTCAGGGTTCTACTGTACTTCCCCAATCTTTCGATGATGACCACTTCCGACTGCTGAACGATCTTTAAACCCGCAGCACCAAAGATGACTACAAGCAGCGCCAGCGTTGAGAATATAATTACAAATCCACTCATTTTATTTTTTGTTTAGGTATTAAAATTCTAGTTCTCCACACGTTTCACCTGCAATACGATACTGTCTCGAGAGACGACATGCACCCGCGTTCCTACCGCTAGATCTTCCTCGCATTCCACTTTCCAATCATCACCGCCTATGAGTGCGCGACCCGCCCCAGTAGCGTTGTCAATAGCCTCCGTAACGCGGCCTTTCTGTCCAACGATCGAATCTGCGTTCGTCTTTACCTTATCCTTTAAAAAGCGATCCACCACAGGCTTAATGGTGAAGAAGGCAATGATGGAACCCAATGCGAAAAGGGCAATGAGCCATTCCGTGTCCAATTCAAAATACGCTCCAACACTGCTGAATACCAATCCTACCCCGAGCGCCCCCGCAAGGAAACCCAGTGTGAAAACTTCAATAATCAATGAGAAAATGGCCAGCGCCAGTAAAATATGCCAAAGCCCTACAGACTCCATACGTAACGGTTTTTAGTTAAAGGGAAGTTACTAAAGAATCGCTAACCCACTCCTCGCTTTTCACTAATTTAGAAGTTCCTAAAACCTCTACGATGCGTAAACTGCTACTAGTCCTCTTGCTTACTACCACCCTCAACGCCCAAGAGCGCATACTTTTCATAGGCAACAGTTACACCGCCGCAAACAGCCTGCCAACGATGGTCGCTGCCCTTGCCTCTTCTACGAATCTGAGTTTAGCTTGTTCACAGCAAACCCTAGGCGGCGCCACGCTTTACCAGCACGCACAAAGCAACGCAACATACTCAAAGCTCGCCAGCCAAAGTTGGGATTATGTCGTACTTCAAGCACAAAGCCAGGAACCTAGCTTTCCCTACAGCCAATTCTCATCTCAAACCCTTCCTTACGCCATCGAGCTCGTGGATTCCATCCGCAGCATTACACCCTGCGCTCAACCTGTATTTTTCAGAACCTGGGGCCGCGAAAACGGCGACCAATTCAATTGTGCCGCATTTCCCCCACTCTGCACCTACGAAGGGATGGACTCCATGCTGCACCGTCATTACAGTCTCATGGCGGATACCACAGATGCGTACCTCAGCCCGGTAGGTTCTGTATGGAAGCACATTCGAGATACAGACTCCACCATTAACCTCTACACTTCTGACGGCAGCCACCCCTCCCTAGCCGGTACTTATGCAGCAGCCTGTACTTTCTTCACTATGATTACGCGTATGGATCCCAACTCCATCACTGACGATCAAAACCTTAATCCCGGCGTAGCTGCAACCATTCGTCAAGCCACAAAAGATGTAGTCTATGATTCATTATCCGTATGGGGCGTGGGTGCATACGATACCCAAGCAGGCTTCACCGCTACGATGTCAAATGACACGCTAACGTATACAGATACGAGTGTATTTGCCGATTCTGTGCACTATGACTTTGGCGATGGAAATTTCAGCGCTACCCCAGACGGCATTCATGCCTATGGGCAAGACGATTTTTTCACCGTCACCCAATACGCATACCGTTGTGGCAAGGTGGATACTACCTCTATTCTGATTCAATCGATGGTAATATTCGCTATGGACGAAGATGTACGACCGCATATTGACCTAAGAAAATTAGACCCATTCTGGCCAGCCGACCTCCACTCCTTAACTCTCTATACCCTCGATGGAAGAAGACTCTGGAGCGCAGATCCCGGAAATATCCCTCCACTGCCACACAGCGCCAACTCCCTTGTGATCCTTGAGGTTAGATGGAATAACGGACATAGAACACGCAGAAAACAGTTCTTACCGTAGAACCATCTGCGAATCTGTGAGTTAATGGAATAAAGCCCACTTATGAACGCCTTATTCCTTACCATCGCCATGCTCACTTCTTCCATTACATTATTCGACTTTACAACCGACGCAAATATGGATCGCTGGGCGGTTGTGAACGACGGTGTGATGGGTGGTTTATCAAAAGGAAAGTTAGAGGTAACAGCAGAAGGACATGGAAGATTTACTGGTACAGTTTCCTTAGAAAATTACGGCGGGTTTACATCCATCCGTTGTGCCGTTGCTGATATCGCCACTACAGAAAACAGCAGAATACAGCTACGTATCAAAGGAGACGGTAAAAATTATCAATTCCGTGTAAAACACAAAGCCAGGGATTACCAAAGCTATATTACTACCATCCCAACAACAGGAGACTGGGAAACCATCGAAATCCCATTGAACGAGCTGTACCCCTCATGGCGCGGTCAAAAACTGGATATGCCGAATTTTGACCAATCGAGCATGAATGAATTTACTTTTCTAATCGCTAATAAGCGCAATGAGACCTTTGAACTATTAATAGATAAGGTGCTATTACTTCCGTAGGTTTATCGTACACCTCCAAATCCAACGCCTACTCCAAAACGAATTTGCACTGCTGGTTCCTCCCATTCTGAAACAGTGGCCAAACCAACCCCAAATACGAATTCAAAAGTAGCTGCATCGAACAGCTGCACGCTTTGGTATGCGTTAAGGGTAAGCATATATTTGGGGTCGACATCTAAAATAGTTTCTGCCATTAATTCAAAAGATCGTATCTGTTGGTAGAAGAAAAAGTCACCGCGACTTGCGTCTAAACGGACCCCACCAGCTAGATAAGCTCCCGTTTGGGAAAACGCACCAGTGGCATCGCCGCGAGAATATCCCAAGGCACCCTTCCACCTAATCCAAGGCATACTTGTACATTTCTCTACCGTTAGATGTGGTACAAAAGCTGAATAAATCTCATAGTCATAGCTTTCCGTAATCTCTTGCAGAACGACGAAAGGAACCTGAACACCAATCCGCCATTCTTGCAGGTCCAAATAGACTCCTTTACTCATGCCCAAATCCCTGACCTGTCCATCTGTGCCAGTGGCTACGCCATCTTTTCTAACAACGGTTTGTGCATGTCCCGAAAAACTGATGAGAAAGAGAAAAAGGAATACTTTATAGTTCATTCTTAGAGTGTATTAAAAGCCACAATTTTCTGGCCAGGTTGGGTCCCCAAAGATATCAGTATGAATCATCACTTTTTGAGATTCTTTCATTTTACCCTTCGCACCGCGAAACATTCCTTTTGAATTAAATGTCCACGTTGCATTTCCTTTTGCATCTATGGCTATGAGACCACCATTACCGGCGTCTTCATTCAAAACACCAAAAATGACACGACTTGCACTCTCCTCGAGTGTCAGGCCCTCATACTGCATACGTGCATTAACCTGAAACGCTACATTCTCTCGAATAAAATATTCGCCATGGCCTGTACAACTCACCGCGGCCCCATTATTATCTGCGTATGTTCCAGCCCCGATAATGGGTACATCGCCCACGCGTCCATACTTTTTACCCATCATTCCACCGGTAGACGTACCCGCATATAAATCGCCATTAGCATCCTTAATCACTACGCCCACAGTCCCATTTTTCTTCATCTCCTTCCAGCGCTGATATTGGCTTTCTCGCTTAGGTGTTAAAAAGTATTTGTTTTCAACAAACTCGTGCGCCTGAGTCTTTGCAAAAGCCTCCGCTCCCGCTCCAATCAATAAAACATGAGGCGTATGGTCCATGACATCCCTTGCCAATTTAGCGGGGTTCTTAACATGCTTTAATCCTGCAACCGCACCAGCCTTTTTAGTAGCGCCATTCATAACTGAGGCGTCTAATTCAACTTCACCCATATCATTAAACACAGCACCTTTACCCGCATTGAAATGAGGATCATTCTCTAAAAGCGTAAGGCAATGCACCACCACGTCCATGCCATTTGCGCCTTCATCCAACAGGGCATAACCCGACTGCAATACCGCACGTAAGGCAGAGTCGTAAGAGACAATTTGTTCATCGGTATAATACTTCCGCTCTATACCTCCAGCTCCCCCATGTATGAGAATGGCTGGGCCGTCGAACTTAAACTGCTGGTGATTTTGACCGATCGAGAAGAACGGAAGGGCTAATAATATAAGGATCAAACGCATGAGAGTGATTTAAAACTGGTGTTCTAAGATAGTAGATATCAGAAGGCACGTCTATTTCATGATGCGGTGCATCGTGGACTTTGAAACACCGAAGTAACTAGCAATCTCGGTTTGAGTGCAATACAGTTCTATACCAGGAAAACGTGCTTTAGTTTCTGCCCAATACTCTTTCTTATCCTGATGTTTCAACTTCATAAGACGTAACTTTCTCATTTGAAGAAAATGAGCATTAATTCGATACAAGAATGATCGGAAATGCGCATGACTGTAGATAAAATTACGCCATTCTTTGGTTGATAATCTGTAGGCAGTAGTATGAGTAGACATTTTTGCAGAGCTCGCCGTAAGTGAGCCCCACATCAGATTTTTTTCATCACATACAAACAGTCCTGGCTCTATCATTCCATTAAGCATGGTTGTCCCATCCTCAAGATCTATCTTATCAAAACCATATCCCGATTGAACAAACCAAACGTAACCTTCCTTTTGTCCGGATCCCCACATTTGCTCACCAGGAGCGAAGTGAAAAGGACCTTCATAAAGTCCACCAAAGGATAGGAAGTCAGAAAAGCTTTCAGGTAGGCCTGTCATTTCTGCCAATCGCGAGGCTATTACTTCTGTCTTCGTTCTAGGCATCTGCTAACGCTTCTTTTAGGAATGATTTAAGTGACGAATTTGAGATACCTAAAAAATTAGCCAATTCTTTTCTAGGCAACGCCGCAGCTATCTTACTGTGCTCACGAATCCATTTTACGGAATATTCGTGACGGTCCAGACCATATTCTTTAATATAATGTTGATACTGGTAGCTGCATAAAAGCGAACGTTGTAGTTTAAACGCCACCATCAATTTCTTGAGTGGGTGCGTATCGGGAACATTCGTGTCAATAGAATACAGCACCGTATCTTCTAAGACGTGCCATTGGGTTTCCATTCTATTGAGATCTTCATGAATCTCTAGGTTAAACACTAAATCTCCTTCCGTGTAGAAATGTGACCAATTCACCAATGCATGCATACGATGACTTACTCCGATGACTCCATTTTTTACAATCGTAATGCGATCATTTAATTCCTTAAAATTCGAATGAATCGTACCCTTTGAGAAAGAAAATTTTTCGAATACCAATTGCTCTGACATGTTTGTGAACAAAAACCGGTCATCAGGATGCAATAATGCTTTGAGAATTGTGAGTATTTCCGGGGGGGGTGCAGGTTGTTGAGTCAAAATGAAACGTCTTATGGTATGAATATAGCAAATCTGCAGATAGAAGAGCCGCATATTTATAACTAATTGTTTTACAATATGTTAACTCTTTAATCGTATATATTGCGTTTTTTCACTTTGGACAATTTGAAACAACGAGGCGTATTTCCTTTTTGACATTAGTAAAATCAACTAATAAAACTTACAATTATGAAAAGAATTCTACTCTTATTTTGTGTCTTTATAGGCATACAATCCTATGGACAAATCTGTACGCCGGATACGGCTACTCCATCCTTGGCGGCTATCGGCTATCCCTCATTAGAATGGTCTGGAATGTGGGTTAATGGAGAAACTCCATCCTTTGCTTGTGACAGCACGCAACCCATGATGAATCTAGAAGCTGTAGTGGGTCAGCCTTTTGAAGCTACTTTAACTGGCATGCTAGGTGATACCTTCCCATCCGGCGGCCTGCTCGTTCCCACAGTGGAGTCTTCCTTTTTATATACTACGGCAATCCCTTCATGGCTGACATGGAATGCGCAAGATTCAATTTTTTATCCAGGGCCGGCTAACAAGACGTGTATTAAGCTTTCGGGTACGCCTTCATTAGCAGATACCACCTACTGGATACCAAGTGTTGGCGTTGAAAGTGGCTTCTGGACGAGCTGGTATCAAGTCGCCGGATCTATGTTTGGCTTTCCAGCCATTGATACATTCGCGTTTTGTCATAATGTTCGCGTATTTAAAGACTACACAGATATTGATGAGTCTGATCTCACTGCCATGTCAATCGCACCTAATCCTGCAAATGACTATTTAAAAATAAACTTTAACAAGGCTGTAGTTACAGAAGAATTCATAGCTCGAATCAAAGTTTATAATGTAATCGGTAACGAGGTCTACGTGCAACCGAACATCGAAGCATCCAACTCTGTAGGTTTTGAGATTTCATCTTTACCCGGTGGTAATTACTGGATCACGATTGATCTAGGCATGGGTATGCTACGAGAAGAATTCGTCATAGTACATTAAGCCAGTAAACTAAGATGACTCTTCAGTTACTCTGTAAAAAAGTCCTCATGAGCTTTCCAGCTCTTGGGGCTTTTTTATTTCCTGTACTACTTTCAGGACAGTACGCTTTCGACGGACCCATACCTGCAGTCACTAGCGGCTATGGCTCCTTCGGAAATGACAGTGTCATACATGAATTTTTCACTGTCAATCCCGATTCATTATACGAATGCGATGATACGGTACGGGGAATTATCTCCTACCCGTATGGCGTAAACGCCGCTTTACCCGTCTTACTTTCTTTTCCAGGAGGAAGCTATGTTGACTTCAGCGATTCGAACTACTTCAAATCCCAAGAATTCTATCAATCCTTCGTCGCCAGTAACGGTTATGTGGCTGCAACTGCTCAATACAACAGTGGTCCTGGCAGTGATGAAGGTTGTGCCTATTTATGGACCACTGAACTAATGAAGAATCGCAGTAATCTCGTGGATTCAACTCGTATGGGCATGCGAGGTTACAGTTTGGGAGCCGGTATAGCAAATTGGCTTTCACTTACGATGTTTAACGACAGAAATTGGGGGTCAAATGGACGTTTTGTCTGGCCTGATGCAGGCGCCAGTTTTATAGGTTGGCATGACGATTGGCCCAATGATATTTATCGACAAACTGATAGTGGATTGGCTGCAATGCCTGATGATGTGCTGTATCTGATGACCATGCACGATTTAGACAACACAGCGGATCCAAGGACGGGTATAGATATTTACAACTTCATGGGCGTACCCGATTCTAACAAGGAGTTTTACGTCATTAAAGGTGATACGATTAACAACTACATCTATTGGGCTACACATTTCACCCAAAGTACCTATGCGCGTGATTCGACACAGTTCACAACATTTATAACAAAGCATGATGCTTTAGACTACTGGTTTGGGACACGTATGCTGCATGCCGTTATGGAAACCGCGTGGAACAACGACCCCCTTGCCCGCCGCATTTGTCTTGGAAATGGAGATTCGTTGCAAACCACCTACGCAAACGGCCAACTTCGAGGACCTATCGTTACAGATACTCCATGGATGACCATGTTTGAATCATGGAATTCCGGCGGTGGATATATGAATCCTTGCGAGGTGACCTGGAATATGCGTCAATACGTTACTACCGATGCATGCTTCACGCTTAACCTACCAGAAGTTGACGACTATAACGACTTCACTATATACCCGAATCCCGCAGTAGTAGGTCAAAAGATTACCATCGAAGCTGACGTTGAGGTTGAACGCATTCTAGTGTACAATGAGTTGGGTCGACTCATCATGGCACCTAAGATTGAGGCGTTCACACTAGATCGTGCAGGACTTTATGTCCTAGACATCCAGTTTGAGACGGGGACGAATCACCGAGGAACCTTTATTGTACAATAATCATGAAAAAGCTCTTAGTTCTATTTTTTCTACCGGTAATAGTATCCGCTCAGTTCGCTTACGAGGGACCGATTCCGAAAATAACCTCAGGCTATGGATCATTCGGAAATATTCCATTTGAAAGTGCATTTTTTCAATTGGTCCCCGATTCCACGTACGAGTGCGAGGATACTTTACGTTGCATCATTACCTACCCAACGAACGCAACTGGAATTCTTCCAACTGTTTTTCGGTTTCCTGGTGCTTCGAATGAGAACCTTACAGATAGTGTTTACTGGCTTGAGAGTAAACTAGATCGAGAATTTGTAGCCAGCAACGGTTACGTGAGTGTAACCATGCAATACAACGGGACCAATGAATACGGCTGTGCCTATTATATGCTTGATGAGGTCATTAAATTATATCCTAATCTTATTGATACCTCAAGAGTAGGCATTCACGGGATGAGTCAAGGAGCTGGTGTAACCAATTGGTTGAGTTTAAAGAAATTCATCAATGACGGTTGGGGAGCGAACGGGAGATTTGCATGGTCCGATGCCGGTGCAAGTTTCTTCGGCTGGATGGACGATTGGCCTAAGGATCGCGCTACACAAAGCGATAGTGGTCTTGCAGCGATGCCGGACGACGTATTGTATTTAATGACGCTATCTGACTGGGACCAGGTCCCGGACCCGCGAACCTTAGTCGACATGTATCAGTTTCTAGGAGTTCCTGATACCAATAAAGAATTCATGATCATACGCGGGGATACGGTGAACAACTACATCTATTGGGCGACCCACTTTACCACCAATTCTTGGGAGAATGATTCATCCCAATTTAGTGTCTACGTCACCAAACACGATGCATTAGATTATTGGTTAGGAACCCGATTACTACATAGTCTAATGGCTGCAGCTTGGGATAACGACCCAATGGCTCGTCGCATCTGTATGGGTAATGGCGATACGCTTCAAACCAACATTGCCGGTGGCCAAATGCGCGGTCCTATTGTCACTGACCAGCCCTGGATGACCATGCTTGCATCTTGGAATTCTGGACAGGGCTACATGAACGATTGTGAGGCGCCGTGGAATATGCGTCAATACGTGACTGCCGACGCCTGTTTTACACTCGCTGTTCCAGAAATAGAGGAACTATCAAGCATTACTTTGTATCCTAACCCAGCTAAAATGGGACAACTCATCACCTTAAAAACCGATAAGCCTCTTCGAAGCTTCGAAGTATTCGATGCACTGGGTCGCACGGTACACTCTTCTTCTGGCTCCACCTTCTCCATTGAAAATACGGGATGGTACATGTTGGGCCTCATCTTTGAAGACGGTACACGGCAGGCGGCACGGTTTCAAATTCTATACTAATGAGTTAAGCGATACTTGCAGGTATGTTCAAGGGTCCGCAATGCGGACCCTTTTTTTCGAGAAGAAGAGAAAAAGAAACAATCGTATACCTTAAAGACAATAGCATACACAATACCATCCCGAGGTAACAATTTTCATTGCACCACAACTCTAGGGAATTTTTATATCAGCCCAGCCAACCCGCTAATTGCAGGAGCTCGCGGTCAGCAGCAGACCAATCGAAGGTGTATAGTAATGATTTATCCGTCCAACGTTGGTCATTATGTACTTTCAGGATGGGAAGACCGTCAATAAGAGCGCAATGAAAAAGCGTGAGATCGACTTTAATATCGGGGTATTCGTAAACCACACGTCCTACCCACGCTACTGGATTTATGTCCAATTGTAATTCTTCTTTTACCTCACGTACAACTGCATCCTTAGGACGCTCCCCCTCTTCTACTTTTCCTCCCGGGAATTCCCATTTTAAACTCTTGTGCGCTTTTTTATCCTCCTTGCGTTGCACGACCAAAATCATATCCTCGACCTGTATCATGGCTGCGACCACTTCAATGGTTTTCATTGTGACGTATTATTTAGGTGTTTTTAAATACGAATCTAGACTCAACTTAACGCTTTGTATTTATTGTGAACGTGCAACATAAGCACGCCGAAGCCAATACCCAACAAGATTAAGATCTGACTCAAAAGGCCTTCCGCGGTAAATGATAGTTTCAACATAATCGTTGAAATAACAAAACTTGAGTTACGTATGATGACAGGAAAATTGTCCGAATATAAAAAAGAAAGCAGGAGGATAATGACATCCGAAATAATCAGAAAGTTGTAGAACTGCTCAAAGAAAATAGCGTTCACAGCCACCATATTTGCCTGCTCAATGTGCTGAAAGGTCGGCACAATCCAGGTGAAAAAGCTTTGAAAACCTAGGATTACAAATACTACAAAAAGAACAAGAGATAGATAATTTTTAGCTTGGATGAA
>JAOMWM010000021.1 GCA_028357285.1 Schleiferiaceae bacterium
TCTAAAAAAGCATAGTCATTGAGTCGATTGCCTAAGTAACGTAAGGACCAAGCTTGTTGTTGCGCTGGACCTTTGATAAGATGTTTGTTTAGGCGATATAATTCGCGCATTTGTCTTTTAATACGATTCCTGTGGACGGCACTTTTTATGGAGCGTTTTGGAACCACAACTGCGATTTGTCGCTGAACCTCTCTCTCAAGCGATGCATCAATGAAGCGCACGGAAAAAGGGAAAGACTTTAAAGTCATTCCTTCTTTATGAATAATGTCGAACAGCCGAGGGCTGGTTAGTTTTTCGTCTTTGGAAAAGGTAAAGCGCATAAAAAAAGCCCGACGTAATGCCGGGCTTGTAAATTAAGGATTTTCTTACTTCTTATTGACGTCCTTGATATAATCGCTGATCGCTTTGGTCATTGAAGGTGCGTCAGGCGTTGGCGCCGGTATATCGACGATCAATCCGTGGCTTTCTGCCTCCATCTGCGTTGTAGAACCAAAACAAGCTAAACGCGTGTTGTTCTGCTTGAAATCAGGGAAATTCTCGTAAAGTGACTTTATACCTGATGGCGAGAAAAAGACGAGAATGTCATAGAAAACATCTTCAAGATCGCTTAAATCGCTAACTACTGTATTAAACAATATGGCACGTGTATAATTTATACCTGCAGATTCAAGCGCGTTTGGTATTGATGGCTTTAAGCTATCCGATGACGGCATTAAAAACCGCTCGTTTTTAAATTTTTTCAAGGTTGGAATAAGCTCGTCAATCTTTAAGTTACCGTGGTAAATTTTGCGTTTACGGTACACTACGTATTTCTGTAAATAGTATGCAATAGCCTCTGAAATACAGAAGTAGCGAGTATCCGGTGAGATTTGTACGCGCATATCCTCGCACATTCTAAAGTAATGGTCCACCGCATTTTTTGAGGTTAAGATCACATTGCGGTATTCACGAATCTGTATTTTATCCTTTCTAAAGTTGGATGCAGTTACGCCTTCAACATGAATGAAAGAACGAAAGTCGACATCTACCTTGTGTTTATCGGCGAGCGTAAAGAAGGGGTGACTCTCTGTGGTGGGTTCTGGCTGTGAAACTAGAATGGACCTCACCTTTGCATTTCGGATGTCTGTCATGTGTGTGTTATTGGACGGCTATTACTAACGGGGCAAGTTCAAGGGCACAAAGGTACAAAATCGCGTAAACTCTAGTCCCTATTGTCTTAAAAACAACGAATCCTGGTTGTTTTAGAGCGAAATAGACGGCTCCGACTACATGAAAAGCGAGGAACGTATAGCGACCACTCTCATCAGAAAGGTAGCCAGAAAGTGACATTAGTAATAGAAAAGCAGCTGTGAAAGCATACCAGAAGGATAATAATGCAGTCATGGGCCCCAGTTTCCATATCGCTCGAACACCTTCTTCTTTTAGTAGAAAATGGAGTAAGAATGAAAAGCTAAAGCGCAAAAAAAGGAGAAAGGGTATGGCTAATAGTAAAAGGAGATGCGCTGCGTATCCTGCATAATACAGACATATTGCACCAAAGACACCCATGGAGATCCATAGAAAAACTTGGGTACTTACTTTAAGAGGATGTTCGGATATACCGGAAATATCCGCGCGTACCCAACGTTTAAAAAACGTAGGCTGGCTAACGCGTAATATTGCGAGAACTGCCAGTAATGCTATTAAGATCCATTTTGTGCCCATCTGAGCACAAAGTTACTGTAAAACAACGTGCTTGTACTGTATGGTGCCGTCTTTGAATAGGGCGTGAAGGATATAATTCCCGCGGGGCAGATCGCTGATGTCAAACCGCTCATTACCCGTGGTATTCCAAGATTGGTCCATGCTTAGAAAGCGCCCTAATGTATTGTATAATCGGATCTCGATCAATCCCTCAGCTTTCACGTTGATGTAATCAGTCGCAGGCGAAGGATACACCTTTAATGCTGTATGTGATTGATTTTCAGACTGTCCCATAACGAGGCCTGGGTAGAGCGTTTTAGATTCAGTAACTACATAATCTCCGGAGGTCGTCCCATTGCCGTTGGTGTAGTTTACAGCGACATAAATAGTTACTGAATCTCCGATATCCCCCGTATTCCAATCCCATACCCAACTAATGGCATTGTTCGAAACCGCTATTGATGAACTCTTATGGGTAACGTAGTCTGAACTCGTAATTTTCGTATTTGTTGCGGATGGTGTAGCAAGGGTACCAATGTGATTGCCGCTTGCATCTTCAATACTTGCTGAGAAACCAATCTTTGAACTACCAGCAGCAGCAACATCTAGGTATACTCTAGTCTGAATAGAGTCTCTTATCGTATCGCTGTAGTTGCTCATTCCCGCGTCAGGCGTAACATCTACTTTGATATCGATGAGTTCATTTCCGTTGGGATTTCCTCCACCGTGGCAGTAGCCGCCGGAACAAGTTTGTCCGTTGGATGCCGGTGAGCCGCTCTTGCCACCCGGTGAGCCGCCGGAATTCGTGTACGAATAGTTAACGATTCCAATGAGTGCGAATAGCAAGGCGAATTTTTTCATAACAGGGGTCCAATTTTCTTTCTGCATTAAAGATGCGAATATCTATTGACTGAAAACAACAATAATTCCGTCATTGTGTTTTAATTTCAACATCTCTTTCAAATTGAACCTAAAATTGAACAGGTATGGATGCATTTAACCACCCGGATTATTACCAATTGGACGATTTACTCTCCGAGGAACATAAAATGGTCCGAGATGCGACAAGAGATTGGATCAAAAGATCCGTCAGTCCAATCATTGAAGATTTCGCGCAGCGCGCAGCTTTCCCAGACCATCTAGTAAAAGAAATGGGTGAGATAGGCTTGTTTGGTCCTTATGTTCCAGAAGAATACGGAGGCGCAGGGTTAGATCACATGAGTTATGGTTTAATGATGCAAGAGGTGGAGCGCGGTGATTCCGGAGTTCGCTCTACGTGTTCCGTTCAAAGTTCACTCGTGATGTTCCCCATTTTCGCCTACGGGTCTGAGGAGCAAAAGCGCAAGTTTTTACCAAAACTTGCTACGGGTGAGTTTCTAGGTTCCTTTGGTTTAACTGAGCCTAACTTCGGATCGAATCCAGGTGGCATGACCACAAACTTTAAAGAAGACGGCGACGACGTTATACTGAACGGTGCTAAAATGTGGATTTCAAATGCACCCTTCTGCGATGTTGCGGTGGTCTGGGCGAAAAACGAAGCGGGACGTATTAAAGGGATCATCGTTGAACGCGGTATGGAAGGATTTACTACGCCGGAGACTCATAATAAGTGGTCCCTGCGCGCTTCGGCCACGGGAGAGTTGGTTTTCGACAATGTTCGTGTGCCAAAATCAAATATTTTACCGGGCCGCGATGGTCTTGGCGCACCTTTATCTTGTTTAGACAGTGCCCGTTTTGGGATTGCTTGGGGTGCGCTTGGTGCGGCGATGGATTGTTACGATACGGCATTGCGTTATTCAAAAGAGCGTATTCAATTCGGTAAACCGATCGCAGGCTTCCAGTTGCAGCAGAAAAAATTGGCTGAAATGATAACGGAGATTACTAAAGCGCAACTTTTAACCTATCGCTTAGGCCAACTTAAAAATGAAGGTAAAGCCACTACAGGACAGATTTCAATGGCGAAAAGAAACAACGTTGAGATTGCCCTAAAAATAGCTCGTGAAGCACGTCAAATGCTCGGTGGAATGGGCATCACAGGTGATTTCTCTATAATGCGTCATATGATGAATTTAGAGTCTGTTGTCACTTATGAAGGTACCCACGATATTCACTTACTCATCACAGGATTAGACATCACCGGGGAGAACGCGTTTGTTTAAAGGCTGAAACAGGCAAATACCACTAGATAAATCGCTCCTGATATGGGGCGATTTTTTTTTAATTCGTTATTCGAATGATGTTACCACCATCAAACTGACACGAGAATTCTTTTACCGGAAGCGTGTAGGAAGTATCTATGCTTTGTCCATCCAAAGCTTGATACTTATGGTCGTTGCATCCACAGGTAAGATAAAGGTCACCCATACTGCTCGTAAGTAGTCCGCAGCCGTCATTCCAATGGTATGGACAGGCTAATTCGTAGGCGGCAAAATCATAGTACTCTTGATCAAAATACCGACGGTAAATTAGGATGCCACCATGCCCTGCATTTGGTATGATTAATTGACCTCCAATGACCGTCAAATTGAAACTAGAGGGATCGCTTAAATAGATGGTTTCATCCACTAAAGGTTCCGGAATGTCGTACTGTACGGTAGTGCTATTACACCCTGTAGCTATCACTACTAGGCCTAAAATCATTACTAATCCCCTGAAATTCAATGGTATCCTTATCTTCATATGCTAGCGCAAGATAGGTACAAATTGGTTGTGGTTTCTGCCGGTCTACTTCTTATATTTACATCCTTAGAACCCAAACGTAATGCCAGATTTTATGGTTAAAAAAATACTCACGCTCGTTTTGACACTTAGTGTTGCGTTCAGTTTTGCGCAATCTCGTCCCGGATCTGTCAAGGGAACGGTCAAGGATAAGCGCACCGGTGAAGTCATTCCATTCGCTACTGTAGTTGTAAAAGATCGCGATGTGGTCGTTACCACCGGTACCACGGATTTTGATGGAAAGTTCAATATCAATCCAGTTAGCGCTGGAGTATACAATTTGACCTGTAAGTTCATTGGGTATGCAGATTTCAATCTTAATGGTGTAACAGTGAACGCTGGAAAGCCGAAGGTTGTAAACTTCGACATGACGGTTGAATCAACCATGATTCAAGAGGTTACTGTCACGGCTCAAGAGGAACTCATTGAAACGGGTAAGACTTCAGATATCGTTAGTGCAGAAGAAATTAAAAACCTTCCGTACCGGAACCTCAGTCAAATTGTAGGTACGACGGCAGGTGTTTTCCAGCAAGACGGTTCAGGTTCATTTAACGTTCGTGGTGCTCGTTCTTCAACTAACGTCGTATTCATTGATGGTGTGAAAGTTCGTGGGGATGTGAATATTCCTCGTGACGCGATTCTCTCTACGGAGGTTATCACCGGTGGACTTCCAGCACAGTACGGTGACGTTACCGGTGGTGTGATTTCAACCACTACCAAAGGCCCCGCTCCATATTATTTCGGTTCTTCTGAAGTCTTGACCAGTTCGTTATTTGATCAGTACCACTACAATTTGGGTGCACTAACTTTAGGTGGGCCCATTATTAGAAGTAAATCAGGCCAGCCCATTGTAGGTTTCCTTCTTGCTTCGGAATTCCAATACAACAAAGACGGGTCTCCAAGATCATTGAATACTTATAAGGTGAACGATGATAAATTGGCTGAACTTCAGGCAAACCCATTGACTCCTGCTTCGAGCGGCTTTGGGGTTTTAAATTCTGCCGACTTCTTAACCTTTGATGATCTTACAACTCAGAATTACCGCGAAAACGTGGCAAGTACAGCTGTACGTATGTCGGGTAATTTAAAGTTTGTGACTTCGGAAAAAACAACTTTGACCTTAGGTGGACGTTTCAACTTACGCCAAGGACGCTCAGGAAGTCGATTCAATGAATTAATGAATTACGATAATAACGCTGAATATTTCCGTCAGGACTGGTCGACTTACGTCCGTTTTCAGCAGCGTTTCGGAAATGCATCAGATTCTTCGAATTCTTTAATACGAAATGCATTCTACACCATTCAAATGGACTTCACGCGCAATACAGGTTTCAATAGAGACGCGCGTCACAAAGAAAATTTCTTTAACTACGGTCACATAGGTAAATTTGAAACTACTTACCGTCCGCTATACACTTTAGGTTCAGATACCATAACTGATCCAAATGACCCGAATTTCGGGAAGGTTATGGATGCCTACACGCAAGCTGTTTGGCAGAGTGTTAAAGTGGATTACACACCTTCAGAGAATAATCCAATCTTAGCGAACTATACCTCGAATTTCTTCAATTTTGTAGAAACTAGTTCTATTTTCAATAATGCACGCTCACTTGAGGATATTCGTGCAGGTGGCGGATTACTTAACGGTGATCAACCGTCGAGTGTATATGGTCTTTGGGGTAATGTTGGTGTCAATCAGAGTGGTTACAGTAAATTCTTAAACGACCAGTTCCGTATTACAGCATCTTCTACTTTCGATATTGGTGATCACGCCCTCATCGTTGGTGTAGAATACGAGCAACGTTTTGACCGCTCTTACGGTTTGGGAACGACAGGGTTATGGACCTTAATGCGTTTATTACAGAATGATGCCATTCGAGAATTGGACCTTAATAATCCACTTGCATCTTATGATGATAATGGTGTTTTCCAAGATACCCTTTCCTACAACAGATTATTTGATGCTGATAAGCCGAGAACTTTTGATCGCAAATTGCGCGAGGCCTTAGGATACGACCCTAACGGAACGGATTGGTTGGATATCGATAGCTACGATCCATCTACGTTTAGCCTAGATATGTTCTCTGCAAATGAGCTTTTGAACATCGGTTCTGGGTCTTATGTAAGTTATTATGGTTTCGATTACTTAGGGAATCAACTAACTACCCGTCCTTCTTTGAATGATTTCTACGGAACAGATGCTCAAGGAAATTCGAAGCGATTGATAGGTGCATTTGAACCTATCTACATGGCCGGATACATTCAAGACCAATTCACTTTTGAAGACCTCTTCTTCAATATCGGTGTACGTGTTGACCGATTCGATGCAAACCAGTCCGTTTTAGCAGATCCATTTGTACTGTACCCAGCATACACTGTAGGAGATTTGGCCAGTACCGCTTTAGCGGGTGCGCAGGTGCCTAATGGTATGAGTGACGATGCAGTCGTATATGTAGATGATCAGGAAAATCCATCGACTATCGTGGGTTACCGTGACGGATTTACGTGGTACACTGCAGATGGCGATGTTGAGGCAAATCCTAAAAATATAGCAGACGCTAGTGGTGGTATTAAGCCATTCCTGAAGCAACCAGGGGTAGAGGAGCAAAAATTGTCCGTGACGGCGAGCGAAAGTTTCAAGGACTATGCACCTCAAGTAACCGTGAGTCCACGTGTATCTTTCCAATTCCCTATATCGGATGAGGCTGAATTCTTTGCACATTACGACATCTTAGTTCAACGCCCAGATCCGGGATTGAACCGTATGAACCCAATAACGTATCTGCAACTAGAGAATGGTGATAACGGTAATATTCTAGCCAATCCAGATCTTAAGCCACAGCGCACGACAGATTACGAGATTGGATTCCGTCAAAAACTAAATGAAAACAGTGCATTGAAATTAAGTGCATTCTACCGCGAGATGCGTGATATGATGCAGACCTTCAGTCTAACGGAGGCCTATCCTATTACCTACATTGCCTACGGAAACTTAGATTTCGCAACCACAAAAGGATATACGGTCTCTTACGATCTCCGTAGAACAGGAAATGTACGTATGAATGCAAACTACACCTTACAGTTTGCTGACGGTACTGGTTCGGGGGCGAACTCAGGTGCGAACATCGCACGTTCGGGCCAGCCTAACTTACGTTACATACTTCCATTGACGTTCGATTCACGTCACCAAGTCGTTATGAACATGGATTACCGTTACGGTGGCGGACCTGCTTACAATGGCCCAGTGTTCTTTGGAAAGCGCATCCTTGAAAATGCAGGTATCAACGTGGTATTGAATGCTAATTCAGGTACGCCGTATACGCGTCGCGGACTTGCCTTCGGCCTTACGGATGCCGCCACGCCGATCACCGGTAATATTAATGGTTCACGCTTGCCGTGGAGTTTTAGAATTGATGCGACAGCGAACAAGGTTTGGAATTTCAAGAGAGACGCTACATTCAGTAATTTTGAAGTGTATGTACAACTATTGAATGCTCTGAACACACAGAACGTCTTAGGGGTTTACTCTTTCACAGGGTCGCCATCAGATGACGGTTACTTGAGCTCGCCTCAAGGACAAAATGCGGTACAGTTCCAGACCAACGCACAGTCGTTCGCAGATCTGTACAACATCAGCTTAGCTAACCCAGGACTATACAGTTTACCACGTCGAATCCGTCTAGGGTTGCGTGTAGGATTATAATAAAGAAGCATAGGAAAACAGCATATGAAAAGAGTTTATCTCCTTTTACTTTCAACCGCTCTCGCTTTACCACTTACAGCACGTGAAGTGCAAGGTGCGAACAAGACTACTCAGACAACGGGCTCCATGAAGACCGTTGAAGAATTATGTCAACCTTCGAAAGCGCAAAGTGATCTAAGTATCAATAATGTTAGAGCGACCATATTAGGTGGTGGCGATATGTGGTGGGATTTGAACACCGCACGTTACGAAGTGCCAAAGGGATCCAACAAGCATTCCATGTTTGCAGGTTCGTTATGGCTTGGTGGTGTAGATGAGGGTAACCAATTAAAGTTGGCTGCCATGACCTACCGTCAATCGGGTAACGACTACTGGCCAGGACCGCTAACTAGTGATGGTACAGCTTCGACAAACAAAGAAATCTGTGATAAATATGACCGTCATTGGATCATTTATCGTGAGGAAGTTGATATCCATAAGGCGTGGTTGGAGTGTTTAGACGATCCTAACTGTGACGAAACAGAATTGTTCCCAGGCTATGAAAGTCAGATTCCAGAGTCGATTAAAGATTGGCCGGGTAATGGAGTTGACGGTGAATTACCTTACCAATTGGCTCCATTTATTGATCGCGATGGCGATGGTGTCTACGATTACCTTGTAGATTACCCAGCATACGATATCGATAAGGAGTACGATTGTCGTGATAAAGAGACTGATGTGCTCTATGGTGATCAAACCATCTGGTGGGTCTACAACGACCGCGGAAATGTGCATACGGAGTCGCAAGCTGGAGCACTAGGTTTTGAGATTCGCGCCCAAGCATTTGCTTTTTCTACCAATGATGAGGTGAACAACATGACGTTTAACAACTACCGCATCATCAATCGTTCGACTTTCCGTTTGACGAATACGTACTTCTCAACCTGGTTTGATCCAGATTTAGGTAACTACACCGACGATATAATTGGTTGTGATATTGCACGTGGTTTAGGTTACTGTTACAATTCAGATACGGAAGATGAAGGTCCTTTGGGCTATGGTTTAAACCCTCCAGCTGTTGGGTTTGACTTTTTCCAAGGTCCATTCGCAGATTATTATGACGGCATCGACAACGACCGTGACGGTTGTGTGGATGGTGTGAAAGATCCAGAAACTGGATTGTGTGTGGCTGAAGATCCGGCGACCGGTGTAAACGAGCGTATCATCATGAGTCACTTCATGTACTACAACAATACGGCTTCGAACATTTCAGGTAACCCAGATAATGCGACACACTTCTACAACTACATGCGTGCGCTTTGGAAAAACGGTTCGGAATTGATCATCGAAACGCCTTCAGGTCCTGGTGATCAGGGGAATGGTGACGGTTTTGTTGCATCAGGTAATGGTACTTCAACACAGTTTGCCTACCCAGGAATGTCTTATGATACTACGGGCGCATATCCTCCTTACGCAGCGGTGAACTGGTGGGAAAGTCCAGCAAACAAGGAAGATAAGCGCGGTTTGCACAGTGCGGGTCCATTCTCATTGGCTCCAGGTGCGTTAAACTTCGTAACAACTGGTGTTGTTTGGGAACGTGACCTCATTAATAATGATTTATTTGCATCTGTAGAGAAAGTGATTATTGCCGATGATAAGGCACAGAAACTCTTTGATAACTGTTTTCAAGTATTGAACGGTCCGGATGCTCCCGATGTAGAAATTCAAGAATTGGACCGTGAACTTATTTTGAAATTAACGTACGGACCAGGTAGTAATAATGAAGCATTTAGCTATCGTGAGCGTGATCCACTAATTACAGTTAGTCCAGACGATCGCGATTCTATTCTAAATGTGAATCCAGATTATTTTGACTACAAATTTGAAGGGTTCCAGATATTCCAATTAGCGAATAGCGACGTAAGTATTTCTGATATCTACGATCCAACCCAGAGTCGTCTAGTCGCGCAGTGTGATGTCAAAAATGGTCTTACGCAACTAATCAACTGGGAAGTTGATCCAGATTTGAATGCGCTTGTGCCACAGGATATGACGCTAACGACCAACAATGGCGGTGTATTTACATCTTTCCAGATAGGTGAAGACGTATTTGCCACAGGTGATCGTTCATTGATCAACCACAAAGAGTATTACTTTACTGTTATTGCCTACGGTCAGAATCAATACCAAGTGTTTAATCCGACAATAGCGTCAGGCGGTCAGAAAATTCCATTCTTAGCAGGTCGTCGTAATATTAAAACCTACACTGCTATTCCTCATCAGATCGATTCTGAAAAGGGAGGAACCATTCAGGTAGCACAATATGGAGACGGACCAGAAATCACCCGTTTAGACGGAGTCGGTAACGGTGGCGGTGAGCTTGAACTTACTTTGACAGAAGTGAAAGACATCATGGACGGTAACGGAACGGGCCAACCTACTTACATGGGCGGTTTAGGACCTGTAGCGATTAAGGTTGTTGATCCGCTAGAAGTGAAAAATGGACAATATACATTGACGCTTGATGGTGCTAATGGAAACGCACAATGGGAAATTACGGATGGTGCGGGTACGGTTATAGCTTCGGCGGATACTACCATCTCATTCTATAATGAACAAATCATTCCAGATTTAGGACTGTCCGTTGCGATGCAACAAGCTCCAGCACCGGGTGGTGATGATGAAGGTACGTATGATAATGGTGTTATTTTCTCTGAAATTATTTACGAGGACCCTTCAAAGGAATGGTGGTCAGGAATTAGTGATGATAAAAGCTATACTCCCTACAACTGGATCTTAGCAGGAACAAATAGCTTTCCAACGGAAGAGCCTGCTACGTTGTATCCGGATCAAGATGGCGATGCTAAAGGATATTTTGAAAATATCGTAGAAGGAACTTGGGGTCCTTACATGTATGCCTCTGCAAACAACCGCTCTGTAGTAAATGGTTTTGATAATTATGGCATGGGACCTGCGCAGAGCATCGGTAGAAACCTCAATGATGCTTCTGATCTTCATTCTGTAGATATTGTCTTCACAACAGATGTGAGTAAATGGACTCGTGTCCCAGTTTTCGAAATGGCTGAAGATGCAGCATTGAGCGAGCACGGCGATAAGAAAATGACGCAGCGCCAAGATACTTCTTGGACCCTTGAAAATGGCGCTTTGAAAAGAGCACCAGGTCTTGAGCCAGGTTGGTCTTACTTCCCTGGATATGCGATAGACATTGAAACAGGTAAGCGCTTGAATATGGCCTTTGGTGAGAATTCATGGTTACCCGGTGAAAACGGTAATGATATGTTGTGGAACCCAACGGACAGAGAATTCTTACCGCCAGGTAACACTGTAAATGGAGGTTATGTCTTTGGTGGACAGCACGTTATCTATGTCTTTGCTGATGAAGATAAGATTAGTGGGTCTACAACTGATCTTGAATACCAGGGCGCTAATCTAAATGATTGGCCTTTGAAAGACCTTATGGCGGACCTCGTAAAAACAGGAGGTTTAGGAAATATAGCGAAAGCAAATTTCTGGAGAGCTTGTCGTTGGATAGGTATGCCGACCTTACGTAGAGGATTAGATTTCGATCCGTACACAGAATTACCGACTCAAACGCGAATTCGTATCCGTATGAATTCAGCTTATTCGAACAGAACATTGGCAAATGGCCCTAACGGTGGTAACCCACAGTTTCTGTTTAACACTGCTAATATTGCGACTAGGACATACCAAGACACTATTGGTAAAAGTGCAATGGAGACTATTCGTGTAGTACCTAATCCGTATTATGGGTTTAGCACTTATGAAGCATCCCAGTTAGATAATCTTGTTAAGATTACAAATTTACCAGAAACGTGTACCATAAGTATCTTTACACCGAACGGTACCCTTATTCGTCAGATCCGCAAGGACAATAGTATGACTTACGTCGAATGGGATTTAAAAAACACCTACAGTGTGCCTATTGCGTCCGGCGTTTATATTATCCACGTTGATGCTGGCGAGCTCGGTGAAAAAATTGTGAAATGGTTCGGCGCTTTACGTCCGGTCGATTTGAACTCATTCTAAGCGAAAAAGACCTATGAAATTGAAATCTTATATCGCAGCTTTTCTTTCTGTAGCCTTAATGGGTACAGCGAATGCAGGTAACCCCCAACGTGCAGGTTCTGCAGGTGCGGGCGAATTATTAATAAATCCTTTTGCACGCTCTGCAGGGTGGGGTTCAGTGAATGTAGCAGGCGCTACAGGAATGGACGCTACTTTCTTGAATATTGCGGGTATTGCAGCGACGGATCTGAACACACAAGTCACCTTCAACAACACACAATGGTTGGTAGGTGCCGGCATTAATATGAACGGAGCTACACTCATCCAACGTGTAAGTGATGTGGGTGTGCTTAGCTTAGGTTTGTCCGCTTTTGATTACGGCCAGTGGGAAGTTACTACTGAAGACCAGCCGGAAGGAACGGGAGCGACTATTAGTCCACAGAGTTTGATCATCAACATGGGGTATGCTCAGAAGTTTACTGAGAATATTTATGGAGGGGTGAACGTGAAGCTTTACAGCAGTTCTATTTCTAACTTGAACACTAATGGTGTTTGTTTTGACGCAGGTGTGCAGTACCGTACTGGAGAGGAAGACCGATTCAAATTTGGTATTACCTTGAAAAACGTTGGACCTAGTATCACCTACCAGGGTGATGGATTGGGTATTACTTTACCGGTACCTACCTATGGTGTAGCCTATTCACAGACTTTTGAAAGCCGTTCTGCTAAGTTTGAATTACCTACGCAATTAAGTATTGGTGGTTCCTACGATTGGTTCTTAGCTAATGGTAAAGTGACTGGTGCGTTGAACTTTAGCTCAAATTCCTTCGAGAAAGATACCTACCATGCTGGAGTTCAATACAGCTTAAAGGACTTATTCCAAGTACGTGTTGGCTACAAGGCCTTCGATAATCGTGCAGACGATCTAGGAACGAGCGCCATCTCAGGAATCTGTGGTGGATTTAGCTTTAATGTACCTACAAGTGATGAAGGTAGCTTCGCTATAGATTATTCGTACCGCGGTACGACATCGGCATTTGGAGGTATTCATTCTATTGGTGTGCGCATCAACTTGTAATAGATAAAATACTAACTTTGTACCTACAGGAGAGGCCATTATGGCCTCTTTTTTAGTAATACCATTGACTATGTCATCAGTAAGTTATTACACAGCAGAAGGGCTTAAAAAGCTTAAGGCAGAATTGGAACACATGAAGAATGTGGAGCGCCCTAAAATCTCGCAGCAGATTGGAGAAGCGAGAGATAAGGGAGATCTTAGTGAGAACGCAGAATACGACGCGGCCAAAGAGGCGCAAGGCATGCTTGAGATGAAAATCTCAAAGCTTGAAGATACGCTCGCTGGTGCTCGGGTTCTGGATACGGCAAATATCGACCTTTCTAAGGTTGGTGTGTTGACAAAGGTGAAATTGAAAAATGTCACTAACGGTGCCACAATGGTTTACAGTTTGGTCGCAGAGAAAGAAGCTGATATTAAGCAAAGCAAGATTTCTGTATCCAGCCCTATAGGTAAAGGCCTATTAGGTAAGAAGGTCGGGGAGATTGCGGAAATCCAAGTCCCACGCGGGGTAATGAGTTTTGAGATCTTAGAGATCACCTCTGCGTAAAAAGATCTAGCTATGGGAAGCATCTTCACAAAGATCGTCAACGGTGAGATTCCTTGTTATAAAGTAGGGGAGGATGCTTTAAATATTGCTTTTCTAGACATACGTCCTTTAAAGCGTGGTCACGTTTTGTGTGTACCTAAGCTGGAGGTAGATGAATTGTATGAGTTGCCTTCGGAAGAATATACGAGTCTAATGCTCTTTTCACAGCGTATCGCACGTGCAATTAAAACGGCTGTGCCCTGTAAGCGCATAGGTTCAATGGTTTTAGGTATGGAGGTGCCTCATGCACATTTACATCTAGTACCTATAGATGCTGAGCATGAATTAAGCTTTTCGAACACACCGTGGGTGTTAAGCGCTGATGAGATGGAGTCTATTCGCGCGTCTATTTCAGACGCTCTGGATTCTGTTGGATAAATTGGTCCCAGCTACTGCTACGCCCCTTTTTAGATTTAGATTTCGTTGCACCACTGCCGTGTTTTGGAGCGCTAATACCAGTGGTTTGACTGTGATGACAAGCAGCTACCGCTAGTGCGTCAAAAGCATCTAAATAATTATGCTCGATTCCAGGGAACATGGCTTGTAGCATACCGCTGACCTGTTCTTTACTGGCGTTACCATTACCCACTATACTCTGTTTTACAAGTCTAGGACTGTATTCGAAAACAGGAATTTTCTTAGAAAGGGCCGTAGCCATACATACACCCTGCGCGCGCCCTAATTTTAGCATGGATTGTACGTTTTTGCCAAAGAAAGGTGCCTCCAAAGCCATTTCATCAGGTTTGTGCTGCTCGACAACTGCGCTTAATTCATCAAATATTGTTGCGAGTCTGGTGTAGTGGTCCAATTTTGTATTGAGTTTGATGACATCCATCAACACGGGGTGTACCTTACCTTTTATGATATGCACGACGCTGTACCCCATGACTACGGTACCTGGATCCACACCAAGGATGATTTTATCGATGGCGTTATCCATAGTTCTTAAATCATTAATCCAACAATGGCTGCAGTATATAAAGAAGCAACTGTTCCTGCGATAAGCGCTTTAATACTCAACTCGCTTAGGTCTTTTCTACGGCTTGGTGCTAATACTCCAATTCCTCCAATTTGTATACCGATGCTCGCAATGTTTGCAAAGCCACAAAGCATATAAGTTGAAAGAATAACACTGCGTTCTGAAGTGAAGAGGCCTTCGTTTTTCATTTCAGTTAAGCTGACGTAAGCGTAAAATTCATTTAAGATGGTTTTTTCTCCGAGCAGCTGGCCTACGAGCATTAGGTCTGCAGCCGGTACACCTAGAATCCAAGCAATGGGGCTTAAGAGTGCGCCCATGATGAATTGAAGGGAAAAGGAGTCATAGCGACCGTCGGTTACTTCTGCAGCCCAAGCGTTGAGGCCGGTCCATGATCCAATACTTTCGACAAAAATGTAATTTGCACCGTATACGATTGCTGTAAAAACCAGGAGCATAGCGCCTACATTTACCGCTAATTTCACCCCTTGTGTAGTCCCGTTGGAAATAGCGTCAAGGGCATTAGACCCCATATCTGCTGAGCTGATTTCTGCCACTTCAATAACATCTTCCGTTTCGGGCAGGAGAATTTTTGCGCTAATGATTGCGGCAGGAGCACTAAGTACGGAGGCGGTGAGTAGGTGTTTGGCAAAGAATAATTGGCCCTCAGGGGTATCGCCACCGAGATAGCCAATGTATGCAGCAAGTACACCACCCGCTATGGTCGCCATACCGCCGCTCATTAAACTGAGTAATTCTGAACGGCTCATTCCCGCGATATAAGGCTTCACCAAAAGCGGCGCTTCGGTTTGACCGATAAAGATGTTTCCTGCAGCGGCTAATGACTCTGCACCGGAGAGTTTTAATGTTTTCCGCATGACCCATGCCATGGCTTTAACCACACGCTGAAGAATACCATAATAGTAAAGTAGCGATGTAACGGCTGAGAAAAAGATGACAGTGGGTAGAACTTGGAATGCAAAGAGATATCCGAAGTTGTCTGTTTCCGTAATTAGGGAGCCGAAGAGGAAGGTCGATCCTTCACGCGTAAAATCAAGCAATGTAACTGCGACAAGGCTAAATTTTTCAAAAGCCCACGAGACCCCGGGGACTTTTAACACGGCTAAGGCGAGCACGAATTGTAAGAGCAGTCCTTTCCCAACCATCGCCCAATTCACTTTGCGCTTGTTCGAACTGAACAGCCATAAAACGGCGGTAAGTACCGCGATTCCCAATACACTTCTAAGGATCATCATAGCTTGCTCAACTTATCGCGCAAACGCGCGGCTAATTCGTAATCTTCGTTTTCCACGGCTTCGGAAAGCAGTAGTTCTAATTCTTCTTTTGATTCTTCTTGTGAAACTTCTGGCTCATCGAAACCATCGTTTTCTTCAATAGTGCCAGCATCTGCTTTCGTTTCTTCCTTATCAGTGATTCCCGCGTGTTCCATAATTTCTGGCGTGGCGAAAATGGGACATTCAAAGCGCACCGCTAAAGCCACAGCGTCGGAAGGACGCGAATCAAAAACGTGAGGTTTACCTGCTGCATCAACCGTATATAAACTCGCGTAGAAAACACCATTCACTAATCTGTGGATGACGATTTTCTCTAAGGCGACCCCCAATTCATTAAGCATGTTTTTCCAAGTATCGTGCGTGAGCGGCCGTGGCGGTGCCACAGACTTTTCCATGGCTACAGCAATGCTCTGTGCTTCAGCGCCGCCTATAACGACAGGAAGCTTACGACCTCCTTCACCGGTTTCGGCTAGAATGAGTGCGTAAGCTCCTGATTTACCTTGACTGTAGGATAATCCTTTAACAGTGAGTTCTATGTGTTGCATTTATTGTCCGGCCTTGAAGGCGCGCATTGCGTTCACCAATTGGGGAACGACTTCAAATGCATCACCTACAATACCGTAGTCTGCAGCCTTAAAAAATGGGGCTTCAGCGTCTGTGTTCACTACGACAATGGTCTTTGATGCACTGACCCCAGCAAGGTGCTGGATAGCGCCAGAAATTCCTATCGCAATATACAGATTCGGGTTGACTTGGATACCGGTTTGCCCCACGTGTTCACTATGTGGTCTCCATCCGATATCGCTTACTGGTTTTGAACAGGCTGTCGCTGCTCCTAAAATGGCAGCAAGCTCTTCAATCATAGTCCAGTTTTCTGGGCCTTTAAGGCCTCTCCCTGCACTAACTACGACTTCTGCTTCAGGCAAAGCGACTTTACCAGAGGCTATTGATTGCTCTGTTATACTGAGTAAATCGGTACCAGTAGCATCTAAATTCTCAACAAGGCCTTCTCCTGCACGTTCTTGAATGCCTACACTGTTGGGTACAAAGGAAACCATGGGAAGGCCGCCGATGAGTTCGATCGTTTCAATTCCTTTTGAACTGAATGCTCCACGTTCAACAGTTACTGGGGACACGCTGCTCGGCGTACCTGTTGTGTTGGTACTCAAGGCACCACCGCTCAATGCAGCTAGGGCTGGAGCAATAGAACGGCCTAAACTCGTTCCTGCGATAACCATACCTGCAGAACCCTCCGTTATAGTCGCTAATTGCTGTGCCATTCCGAAGGGGGTTGCAGCAAGTGTGGTAGTCAAAACTCTGTCAGCACCGTAGGCAGCTAAAGCCGCCGGATCTGCGGCACCGCTGCTAGTAACTGCGGTAACGGTAGTCCCTGCTAGTTCAGCCCACGATTTCGCATACGAAACGGCTTCGAATGAAGCTTTTTTGAATTGGTTATTCCAGTCTTCTACAAATACAATAATTGACATAAGGCTTGGAATTAAATGGCTTTCGCCTCGTTGTGTAATAAATGGACCAATTCGTCAACGCTGTCGACCAATTTCACCGCCGACTTAGCCGCAGGCTTCACAAACTTAGCCGCTCGTGTCGCTGCGTCATTCTCTGTGGCTTCTAAAACCTGTAAAGGCTTTGACCGAGCCGTCATAATACCGCGCATGTTAGGGATACGGAGGTCTTTTTCTTCTACCAGTCCTTTTTTACCACCAATAACCATCGGTAGGGCACCGGCGTATGTCGAATGTCCACCGTCAATCTCGCCGGTTGCCGTGGCTGCAGAGCCGTCAATCGTAAGATCGACGCAAGCATTGACAAATGGTAGGTTCAACAACGCTGCGAGCATCGCAGGTACTTGTTGTCCATTATAGTCGATACTTTCTTGCCCGCACAAAATCAAATCATACGCATTCGCCGCAATGTGGTTCTTGAGTTCTTTGGCTACTGTGATAGCGTCCGTAGGGGTGGCGTTAATGCGTATGGCTTGATCGGCACCTATAGCAAGGGCTTTTCTAAGGGTTGGTTCAGTTTCTGGTCCACCGACATTGATTACGGTGATGGAGCCGCCGTGGGCTTCCTTAAGGTGCAAAGCTTTGGTCAAGCTGAATTCGTCGTATGGATTAATGACGAATTGGACCCCGGTGGCATCTAGTGCTGTTCCCGCCGCGTCAAAGTTGATTTTCGCAGTGGTATCGGGCACGTGGCTAATACAAACTAGTAGGTTCATATAAGATATCCTTAATTATTTGACCCTAAATTTACTATGCATGCATAATAATTCCAAAGAAAAGTGGTCCGATTTGCGCTTTTATCTTTTCTCTAACCGGAAAGGGATAAAGCCCGTTAGTTTTTTAATAATTGGGCCAATTTTTAAGGAATGCGTAACGATCCTCCAAAAAATTGACGCTCCAACCTTCGAAAGGGTGCGCTAGGTCCTCTTTGCACCTTATATTTGCCGCCTATTACATCAAGATTTATGAAAACAATTCAGTTTAGAGAGGCCGTTTGTGAGGCCATGACCGAAGAAATGCGCCGCGATGAAAACATCTTTTTGATGGGCGAAGAAGTTGCGGAGTACAACGGTGCTTACAAAGCATCTAAAGGCATGTTGGACGAATTTGGTCCAAAGCGTGTTTTAGATACCCCTATTGCAGAATTAGGTTTTGCAGGAATTTCAGTGGGTGCAGCAATGAATGGATTGCGTCCTATCGTGGAATTCATGACCTTCAACTTCTCGATGGTGGCGATCGATCAGATCATCAACAACGCTGCGAAAATGAAGCAGATGTCGGGTGGTCAGATTAATGTCCCGATTGTTTTCCGCGGTCCTACCGCTTCTGCTGGTCAATTGGCAGCGACACACTCTCAAGCATTTGAAAGTTGGTATGCTAACTGTCCAGGTTTGAAAGTAGTGGTTCCTTCAAATCCTTACGATTGTAAAGGTCTTTTGAAAAGTGCCATTAGAGATAATGACCCTGTCATTTTCATGGAGAGCGAGCAGATGTACGGTGATAAAGGTGAGGTGCCAGAAGGGGAATACATTCTACCAATCGGTGTGGCAGATATCAAACGCAAGGGAACAGATGTGACTATTGTTAGTTTTGGTAAAATTATTAAAGTGGCCTACGAAGCAGCAGATATGCTTGCCAAAGAAGGCATTTCATGTGAAATCATCGATCTACGTACCGTTCGTCCTATCGACTATGATACGGTTATCGAAAGTGTGAAGAAGACGAACCGTTTGGTCTGTTTGGAAGAAGCTTGGCCTTTGGGTTCTATTGCTACGGAGATTACCTACAAAGTTCAATCCGAAGCTTTCGACTACCTAGACGCACCTGTAAAGCGTATTACAACGACGGATACGCCGGCACCGTATTCACCAACCTTGCTAGAAGCGTTCTTACCGCAAGTTGGACAGGTGATTGACGCGGTTAAATCTGTTATGTACGTTAAATAACCAACACGATTTATTTAGAGGTTCGAACGAACGACTCTAAGACTTATATTTGCAGCCCTTTCCGTAACACGGGAAGGGCTGATTATTTAAATCAAACCATAATACAATGGAAAACATGCTTTTATTGGTACCTATGTTTGGTATCGTTGGTCTAATCTACATGTTCGTTTTACGCAGCTGGGTCGTGAAACAAGATTCAGGCTCAGAAAAAATGACAAAGTTGGCAGCCTACATTAAAGAAGGCGCTTTGGCATTCTTGAACGCGGAATACCGCATTTTGGCAATTTTTGTAGTAGTCGCAGGTGCGCTGCTAGGAATTGTTTCTTCTATCGTTGAAACCACACATTGGTTCATCGTTGTTGCATTCATTATTGGTGCAGTATTCTCTGCTGTAGCAGGAAACATAGGTATGCGCATTGCAACCGATTCAAACGTTAGAACAACACAAGCCGCCCGTACCTCTTTACCACAAGCGTTGAAAGTTTCTTTCCGCGGTGGAACTGTAATGGGATTAGGTGTAGCCGGTCTTGCCGTTTTCGGTCTAGGTATGCTATTCTGGATATTATCGAGCTGGTTCATCGTAGGTGATGATTCATTTTACAATGAGATGACCGTTGTTCTTGAAGCGCTCGCAGGTTTCTCGCTTGGTGCTGAATCTATCGCGTTGTTTGCGCGTGTAGGTGGTGGTATCTACACGAAAGCTGCCGATGTTGGTGCTGACCTTGTAGGTAAAGTAGAAGCAGGTATTCCTGAAGATGATCCACGTAACCCAGCAACAATTGCTGATAACGTAGGTGATAACGTAGGTGACGTTGCAGGTATGGGGGCAGATTTGTTCGGTTCTTACGTTGCAACAGTTCTAGCCTCTATGGTTCTTGGGAACTATGTGATTAATGATAATTTGATCAGTACAGGTAACTTCCTTGACAACCACGGTCCTATCATGCTTCCTATGATGATCGCTGGAGTTGGAATTATCTTCTCCATCATTGGAACATTCTTCATTCGCATTAAGGATAACAGCGCAAAGGAGCCGCAGGTACAACGTGCATTGAACATGGGTAACTGGGTTTCAATCATTCTAACGGGTATTGGATCTTACGTGCTTATCCAAATGTTGTTGCCGGAAACGTTGAGCATGAAATTCTTCGGCGAAGGGTTCAAAGAGGTCACACGCAACGACATATTTGGCGCTGTAATCGTTGGTTTAGTGGTAGGAGCATTGATCTCTTATTTCACAGAATACTACACAGGATTGGGTAAAAAACCAATTTTAGATATCGTTCAAAAATCTGCCACCGGTGCTGCGACAAACATCATCGCAGGATTAGGCGTAGGTATGATTTCAACTTTCGCACCGATCCTCCTTTTCGCTGCTGCGATCTGGTCTTCGTATGCTTTCGCTGGATTCTATGGTGTAGCTATCGCCGCATCAGCAATGATGGCTACCACTGCTATGCAGTTGGCTATCGATGCATTCGGTCCTATTGCTGATAACGCAGGAGGTATTGCTGAGATGAGTGATTTACCTGATGAAGTACGCGAGCGCACAGATATTTTGGATTCAGTGGGTAATACTACTGCTGCTATCGGTAAAGGTTTCGCTATTGCTTCTGCGGCATTGACTGCATTGGCACTGTTTGCTGCCTTCGTCACCTTCACAGGTATTGATGGTATCAATATTTTCAAAGCACCTGTTCTAGCGATGTTGTTCGTAGGAGGTATGGTTCCTGTAGTATTCTCTGCATTGGCAATGAACGCTGTAGGTAAAGCTGCCATGGAAATGGTAAAAGAGGTACGTCGTCAGTTTAAAGAGATTCCAGGCATTATGGAGTACAAGGCGGAGCCTGAGTACGACAAATGTGTTGCCATCTCTACTGAAGCATCTTTGAAAGAAATGATGTTACCGGGTGCAATGACTATTCTCTTCCCGCTTGTAGTAGCCTTCTTGCCTATGGCATTTGGTTACACTGGCCAAGAAGCTGCTGAGATGCTCGGTGGATACATGGCAGGTGTTGCTGTATCAGGTGTTCTTTGGGCAATCTTCCAAAATAACGCTGGTGGTGCTTGGGACAACGCTAAGAAGTCTTTTGAAGCTGGTGTGATGATCGATGGTGAAATGACTTACAAAGGTTCTGAGGCGCACAAAGCTGCGGTTACTGGTGATACAGTAGGTGATCCGTTTAAGGATACTTCAGGTCCATCGATGAACATCTTGATCAAATTGACGTGTTTGGTAGGTCTTGTGATCGCACCAATCTTAGGAGACGGACACGATACACACAGTGAAGTTGCATCAGCAGCACCTGTGGAACTTCGTCAAGAAGTGATGAAAATGAAACTTAAAGATGCTGAGGCCATGGTTCATGGTCCAGTATTTGAAGGACCTGTTTCTGTGGATTTGGATATTTCTGTTAACAATGAACAACTTACGGAATCACTTATGACGATTATTTCTAAGGACGGTTCTTTCGAAGCTTCTTTTAAAGGAGTTGAAGGAATTTTCGATGGAACGATGTTTCATGCCTCAGGTATTGTAAGCCTTAAGTCTGGAGAAGAATTCAGAGGTGAGGCCGATTTTGTCCGCGATGAAGAAGGCGGCATATTAGATTTTAATATCGCTATTCAATAAAACGAGTTCGATACTCGAAAAAATATAACCCCCCGGCGCATCGCGCCGGGGGGGGGTTTGTGCCTTTATTCGGGGAATTTTCCCGCGCTCCACAATTGCATCACTACAGTATAGAAGTCGACCATCTTATTAAATCCGTCAACAGAAATTCGCTCGTTGGTACCGTGAATTCCGCCGACTTCCTCTGCACTTAGGGCGATAGGAAGGAATCGGTATGTGTTTTGTGCAAGCCCTTCAAAGTTCTTGCTGTCCGTGCCTCCAATGGTCAAATAAGGACTCACCAAAGCCTCTGGAAAGACGTATTTTACAGCCTGACCAATCTTCACAAAATCCGTATGTTCCGTCGAAGAAGTTGGGCTCGCTCCACCGCCAATAGTATTGTAGGGAGCCGCTGTGCCACCGAATTTAGCCGCGAGCGCTACATAGCGTTCGAGGACGTCCTCAGGAGTCGTGCCCGGTAAAATCCGAGTGTTGCACACCACACGCGCGCTCGCGGGCACTACATTATCTTTTATTCCTGAAGAAATCATGGTGGCCACCGCTGTGTTATTTGTTAAGGCACGTCCGGTATTGCTTTGCTGGTAAATGTTTAAGAGCAGTGGTTCTGTTAGAAATCGGTTCGCAAAAACTGCTTTCAAAGACCAAGGCATTTCTGGTGCGAGGTGCGTAATAAATCCTTCTAACGGTGCTGAAAATTCGGGCTGAAAGAGCCCATCGTTCAGTGCATTTGTAAAGGTGGCGGCGCGTGTAATGGCGGTTTCGGTATTGGGCATACTGCTGTGACCGCCGGCAAGGTTAAAGCTTACCTCTACGCTGAGGTAGCCTTTTTCGGCAGTCCCGATAAGTGCCACCGGTGTGTCTTTAAGTCCGGGTATACTTCCAGTAGAAATGATCCCGCCTTCATCAAGAATCGCGTCAAAGCGAAGTCCTTTCGCTCGGCAATGGGCCGCAACAACTGCCGCTCCTGCCTTACCGCCAATCTCTTCATCTTGTCCAAAGCAGAAATACAGATGTTCTTCCGGTTGGAAGCCTGAATATGAAAGAGATTCAATTGTTTCCATGAGTGCAATGAGTGCGCTTTTATCGTCAAGTGTACCGCGGCCGTAAATCCATCCTTCTACGCCTGCTGTGGAGTCCGCTATGAAGTCACCGGAAAACGGAGCTGCTGACCATTTAGCTATACTTTTCCTGTCTACAGGAACGACATCTTGATGCGCTATAAAGAGGTAGTTTTTAGTTGCCGCTTCAGCGCCAGCCCAATGCAGGAGGTAGGTATGCGTACTAAATGTGTCTACTTCAACCGTCTCGAAAACGCTGGGGTAAGAAGCGCGTAGAAATTGGCCAAAGGCGTCAAAAGTAGCTGTATCCAGCATTCGGGGATCTTGGCTAATGGTCTCAAATTGTATGCTCTTTACCAACCGGTCTTGAGCACCACGTAACGAAGGAAATACGACGGCTTCTGTTGGAACTTCATAGCGCGCTTGAACCGACTTAAGGTTTAGCAGCGGCATGAGACCAACGAGAACGGCTACTAAGAGAACAAGTGTAGATAAAATGTATTTTTTCACAGTGGAGTAGTGCTTCGTGAGGATTCGTAACTTTGTGAAAAATACGAATAGATGTACACAGGATTACTACACTTGCATCATTGGCTGCCATTTGTCTACTTATTGTTGATGTTGGTGGTTTTGGTTCAGAACTTTTTAGTTTGGAAATCGGATAACCCGTTTACGGATAAATTGGCGCGTCAAAACAAAATAGCGGTGCTATTAACACACCTACAGATCACCATCGGATTAATAATGTTGTTCGGTTTTAACCTAGACATGTTCTCTGATATGGGAACGCTGATGGGCGATGCTGTATTGCGATTTAAATATGTCGAGCACCCGACAACCATGATTCTAGCTGCAGTTTTAATTACTATTGGTAATGCGAAGTCAAAGCGCGCGGAAGCTGCCTCGGCCAAAGCTAAATCCGTTGTTGTTTGGTTTGGTATTGGATTGTTCTTAATCGCCCTGCGCATGCCATGGGCTGAATTCCTTCAAGGCGCCTAAGGGCAGCCCTCTTTTATGATTGAGCTTAAGAAAAAGAATACGCTCGAACGTGAGCGCTGTATTCTTATTGGTATCGTCAACCGGGATCAGGACGAAGAGAAGTCAAGGGAATACCTCGAGGAACTTCGCTTTTTGGCGGATACCGCGGGTGCCGATACGGTTCATATGTTCACTCAAAAGCTTTCTCAATCCAACTCGAGAACCTTCCTGGGTTCTGGTAAAATGGAAGATATCAAAGGCTTTGTAAAAGCAGAGAACATTGATATGATCATTTTTGATGACGAACTCACACCTTCTCAGTTAAAGAATATTGAGGCTTTGATGGAAGTGAAGGTCATGGATCGCACGAATTTAATTCTAGATATTTTCGCGGCACGGGCGCAAACCTCCTATGCGCGAACGCAAGTAGAATTGGCCCAGTACCAGTATTTACTTCCTCGATTGACTAGAATGTGGACGCACCTTGAACGCCAAAAAGGAGGGATAGGGATGCGCGGTCCGGGGGAAACGCAGATTGAAACGGACCGCCGTATCATACAACAGAAGATTTCATTGCTTAAGAAAAAGTTACAGAAAATCGATGTTCAGATGAGTACGCAACGCGGTAATCGCGGTAAAGTGGTGCGTGTAGCTTTGGTAGGATATACTAACGTTGGTAAAAGCACGCTGCTTAATTTACTTTGCAAAACCGATGTACTTGCAGAAAACAAGCTATTTGCTACGCTAGACACAACGGTACGCAAGATTAACATCGATAACCTACCGCTATTGCTTACCGATACCGTGGGTTTTATTCGAAAGCTTCCTACCCAATTGGTGGAGAGTTTTAAATCGACCCTTGATGAGGTTCGAGAGGCCGATGTGTTGCTTCACGTGGTGGATATTAGTCACCCTAGTTTTATGGATCACATAGAAAGTGTGAATATTATACTTCAAGAAATTGAAAGCACGGATAAGCCGTGTATTATGATATTCAATAAAATCGATGCATTTACCTACAATGAGCCTGATGAATTTGACTTAGAGCTTACTGAAGAGAACTACGATTTAGCAATGCCGCCGCAGTAATAATAGCAGTACCGTGTTGATCATCGTGCATGATAGGAATATCCAATTCCTCTTTCAGGCGTTGCTCGATGTAAAAACAGTCGGGCGCTTTAATATCTTCTAGATTGATTCCACCAAAAGTGGGTGCAACCGCCTTAACTGCTTCAATAAATTTATCAGGGTCG
>JAOMWM010000022.1 GCA_028357285.1 Schleiferiaceae bacterium
GGCGCTTAATTTTGTTTCAATTCCCAATGAATGGAAAAAATCCTCTGTCCTGTCAATAGCTTCTTGCGCCACGTCGAAATCGGTTCCATCTAAAGAAAGCACGCGGCGTCCGTATTGGGCTAGTTTTGCTTGTTTTTGTTCGAATTTGAATCTGTAAAGACTCGGTAAAACAATCGCGAGCGTTCTCGCATGATCTACGTTGTAGGCAGCTGTTATTTCATGACCTATAGCGTGTATGCTCCAGTCGGTTGGCACTCCTTTTTGAATCAGTCCGTTCAGTGCCATATTGCAACTCCACATGAAGTTCGCAGCAGTTCCATAGTCCGACGGATTGTTCATCAGTTTCGGAGCAATTTCGATGAGGGTAGAAAGAATCCCTTCTGAAATTCGGTCTTGTAAAGTCGCAGAAGTAGGGTAGGTCATGTATTGTTCCATCACGTGGGTGAAAGCATCTACGAGACCATTGGCAAGCTGGCGTTGGGGTATTGAGGCAACTACAGTGGGATCGGATATGGAAAACTGTGGAAATAGTCCTGGACCGCCCATACCGCGCTTTTGTCCGATTTCTTTGCGGCTCACCACCGCACCACTATTCATTTCCGAACCAGTTGCAGGCAAAGTCAACACTGTTCCAAAAGGCAATGCTTTTGTGGTGCGAATACCTTTTGCAAGAATGTCCCAAGGTTCTTCTCCTTCAAAGAGCGCTGCTGAGGCTAGAAACTTTGTTCCATCAATCACGGAGCCTCCCCCAACTGCAAGTAAAAAGTCAATTTTTTCAGCTTTTATAAAGGCCAATGCTCGAAGTAAAGTGCTGTATTCTGGATTGGGTTCGATGCCTCCAAACTCTAAAACTTCGTGTTTTTTTAGTGCACCCTTGACTTTTTCGTAAACCCCATTTTGTTTGATGGATCCACCGCCATAGGTGATAAGCACCTTTGCGTCTTTTGGTATAAGTGAGGACAACTGTCTGTGTTCGTCTTTTCCGAAACAAAGATTTACAGGGTTGTATAAGTTGAAGTTGTTCATTTGTGTATTTTGTTATTTCACTATAACCACAAATGCATTGTGGTGTTTACAAGGAGATGTAACGTGAGCGTTTCTCCTCATAGATTTTATCCACTGAGATGAGAATGCCGGTCTCTTCTACATTTCCAAAATCGGCATTAACGAATGTGCCGAAAGTTTTCATTTCCGGACTCAGCACCATGTATTGCTTAATTAATGGGGGAACGCTTTCGCCAAATTCACTGGTTAGTTTACCTAGATTACGCAGTCCCTTTTTAAAGCTGGTTGAAAAATCCGTTTGATCGATAGGGAAGTGTTGCTCCAGTCCAGGAAGCTTTGGAAGCTCAGCCTGCACGATAGGGTGCATGAGTCCCTCTGCATCAGGGAAATAATGCCCTAAAAAATTAAGCACCCAATTCCGTGCATTGCGATCATAGGAGGGATACATGGTAACCTTTCCGTAAAAGTGACGCATGTTTTCGTATTTCAATACAATCGCACCCAATCCGTCCCAAATGTTATCTAGGGCAAACATCCCTTTTCTCGGATCGACGGCAGGCTGGTATTTCGGTTGTACCCAACTACGTCCTAATTCAATGCTATACGGCAGGTAATCTTCTAGGAACTGCTTAGAAAACTGAAAGTAGTGCCCCATACTGAGGTCGTCTTGGGGATTTCCCTTTCCTCCTGCGACAGTTGCGCCATCAATGAAGCGGTAGCCTCCCACAATCTCTTCTTCCTCCGGATTCCAAACAATCAATTGTTGATAGGGATTGTCGCTAAGGTCCAATTCATCGAGATCAACGGGTTTGCCTGTTCCGCCGTCGGCACTTGCAAAAGTGAGTTCACGTAAACGACCCACTTCTTGTACCGTTTCAGGTGAATTGTGCACGTTGACGATATAGATTTCATTGTTGAGTTTAGAGGTGTAGCGAACAAACCGCTCTTGGGTCAACTCCGCTTTTATTGCCTCCACCGGTACTGCCGGTCTGATGTAACTCAAATCTATCATGCTGCAAATATACCGCCTAAAGGCCGGTTAAAGGGGACTTATTTTACCAGATTGTATACGTTAGATTTCATCTCATATGCCCATTCATCGTCGCTCTTAGACTTATCTAGATGCTCAGGAGCAATGGGCTTTCCGTAGGTAATGGTAATGGTTTTACCACGTTGTTTCATCATTTCTTGAGCCAGTAAAAGCATCTCGATGTTGATTTTAATCCCAAAGAACTTACGAATCTTTGCAACCCTGTAGAATTTTCGGGAAAGACGACCACTGATGTGAACAGGAACGATGGGCTTTTTGTGCCTTTTTGATTTGCTAATGAACGTCTTCTTCCAATCTAAATCTCTGATGACCCGATGTTGGGTCATTCTACTGACCAGTCCTGCCGGGAATATGAAAACGGCGTTTTCACTGGCAAATAACTCGTCTACACGGCGGATATTCTCACGCGGTGTAGCACCAAACTTATTCACTCCGACAAAAATTCCTCGAAGATTCACGATGGACATTAAAAGGTCATTCACTAAAAATTTCACATCATTGCGATGGTGCGAAATACTTTCCATGATCGCCATAGCATCCATTCCGCCTAAGGGGTGGTTTGCTGCAAATATGGCGCCTCCCGCTGTGGGAATGTTTTCAATACCCTTGCTTACAACAGTGACATTGAATCGTTTACAAACGGCAGCACAGAATTCGAAATTATTCAAGTCCTTTAGCTCTACCATGATTTGGTTCAAAACGCGTTCTCTTACAATTCGCTCGCTAACGTAACGGATAAGAAACCCGGGAATGATTTGGTAGAGTGAAGGATTTTTGTCCTTTATTACTCCATCGATATCGATGAATTTATCTGGCGATTTAGTTTGGTTTTCGGTCATTTCTTTAGAGTGAAAGGCGAAAATAGTGAATTACTATTTCTTTAGTTGCTTTTCGTAGGTCGCTATCCATTGCTCTGGTGTTATTTTCTGTGCCAATTCTTCAATAAGTTGAAACGGGATATCGTCCATCTTCTTGAAACGCACACAGCTTTTTCCCATATCCAATTTTCTTTTTGAATGCTTGGGATATTCTTCTTGCCACCACGATATGAGTTCAGGCGTTGCATACAAACCCATGTGATAAAAAGCGATAAAGTTTTTTTGAGAAGCGATGCTAATGAAGGGGAGCGCGACCTGCGGAGACACATGATAACCGGAAGGATACAGACTATGAGGAACAGAAAAAGCAGGCATTCCATAGCTCAGGCATTCTTCAAATCCTTTGGGTAGATGTGTTCTTAAGATGGATAATAATTTCTCAAATACTACTTTGCGGTCTTCGGGGATTTGATCAATATATTCAGCAATTGTGGAGGCTTTAATGGTCATAGAAAGCTTAAAGTTATTTGAAGCTAAATATAAATGATTAATACTAAGAGCCTCAAAGAACAAGTCATTGCATCTGGTGTTAATTTGGAAAATGGAAATAATGTTTGGACTGTTCAAAAAGAAATCGGAAAAAGAAAAGCTTGAAGCACAATACGATGCCCTTATCAAAAAGAGCTACGAATTGAGCCACAGCAACAGAGCGGAAAGCGATAAAGTACAAGCGCAAGCACAAGAAGTGCTCAAGCAAATCGAGGCGCTAGAAGATTAGTGCTCGCCGTGTTGTAACCCAATAGGACGCAGCCACCTTTTCTCTGCATAAAATGTCCCAAAAGGCACAAGAGATGCGATAAGGAACAGAAGGGCCTTTGACCAATGAACTTTGTAGTTCACTGTAAATTCTATCAAGGCAAAGAGGTAGACCACCGTTAATAATCCGTGTAGCATTCCAAAAACCTTATTGGGATAAGGCATTTCAAAGCCATACTTCAAGGGCATGCAAATAAATAAAAGAATTAGGAAAGAGCTGCCCTCAAAAAAGGCGACCCATTTGAAACGGCTATATGGGGTTTTTAGCATGATTTTCTTCGCTTCTTTTCTATTGATTTCAGGAATCTAATTGCTTCGGCATTAAAAATCTCAGGTTGTTCTATATTGACAACGTGACCGCAGTTTTCAATAACATGCAGTAACGCGCTGCGGTGGTCTTCTACAATTTTTCGAATACTTGGTAAGAACATGTGGTCCTCGCTTCCCATGATATAGAGGGTAGGGACGTTGCTATCCTTAAATCGGAAAAATTTCAATAAAGGATTCACTTCCGCCACTAGGGTAAACCAACGTTTAAATTCTCTTTGATACAACTTACGTGCCTCTCTAACAAAGAGGTTACGAGCCTCCTTATGTGTTTTCTTCGGCATGATCACCCACGCAAAGAACTTATAAAGTACCATGTACGGAATAACACTTTTAAAAGCGGCTCCGGTTCTCATTAATACTTGACCGCGCTTATTGAGTTTCATTACCGCGCCGCCCATGATCATGCTTAGCGATCGTTGTGGATGACGTTCTGTAATATCCCGTATAATGATGGTGCCCAGCGAGATGCCTATCCAATGCGTGCTCTGAATTTTCAAATGATCTAAAACTTCTAACACCTCATCCCCTATGGTAGAGAAGTTATAGTTCTTGATACGTTCGTATATCGGGGCTTTGCTTCGGCCATGTCCTCTAAGGTCAATGAGCAAGACGTTAAAATTTGAAGAGAATGCTTTTAGCTGTTTGTACCATATCGTACTGGACCCCCCCGCACCGTGAACAAAGGTGACC
Source organism: Schleiferiaceae bacterium (assembly GCA_028357285.1). Taxonomy (GTDB): domain Bacteria; phylum Bacteroidota; class Bacteroidia; order Flavobacteriales; family Schleiferiaceae; genus UBA10364. Next base: position 4,711 of record JAOMWM010000022.1, read on the forward strand.
CATGGCAATTCTGGTGCATTTTGATGTGTACTGTAACTAAGCATTCCACAAAAGAAACACTTTATCCTTAAAGGCTGTTCAGTGTTGGGCAGTTTTATTATGTTCACGCTCTAAATATGAATAACAAAAATCAGATGATTAATCAAAATCCATTCGCCAATCTAAAGCAAGATGCGCCCAGTTCTTTAGTCGTATTTCTTGTTGCTTTGCCACTTTGTCTGGGTATTGCACTTGCCTCGGGTGCACCACTTTTTTCTGGACTGATCGCTGGAATTATAGGTGGGTTGATAGTTGCGCCTCTTAGTGGTAGTCCGTTAGGTGTAAGTGGCCCGGCCGCGGGGTTAGCAGTTATAGTCTATGGAGCTATAGAAGAATTGGGTGCTTATCCTACGTTCTTAGCAGCAGTGATCGTGGCAGGTATTGTACAGGTCCTTTTAGGCGTATTGAAAGCCGGAGTAATCGGTTATTATTTCCCCTCTTCTGTAATTAAAGGTATGCTAAGCGGGATTGGGATTATTATCTTCTTGAAGCAGATTCCTCACGCCTTTGGATACGATAGTACTCAAGAGGTTGGAAATTATTTTGATGCAATTACGCCTTCCGCGGCTCTTATATCTATGCTTGGTTTAGGTATACTCATATTATGGGAACGTCAGTTTATGAAAAACCTATCGTTTACGACAATCATACAAGGACCACTTGTGGTGGTTGTGACTGGAATTGTTCTTAAGCTGTATTTCGACGGCAAAGAAGGATGGGAATTGGTAGGAGATCAGTTAGTTTCTATTCCAGTAACTGAAGGATTGAGTGGGTTCATAGGGCAGTTTACGACACCTGATTTTAGCGCTTTTCTTAACCCCGCTATCTATACAATTGGTATAACCATGGCGGTTGTTGCATCTCTAGAAACCTTATTATGTGTGGAGGCGACAGATAAATTGGACCCTTACAAGAGAGTTACCCCTACAAACCGTGAACTTTTAGCACAGGGCGCGGGTAACATCGTTAGTGGATTAGTGGGTGGATTGCCTATTACTCAGGTTATTGTTCGTTCATCTGCAAATATTCAAAGCGGTGGACGCACAAAAGCTTCCGCCACCTTACATGGAGCATTATTGCTTATTTCTGCATTCGCAATTCCTGCAGTATTGAACTTAATTCCATTGGCTGCATTGGCCGCAGTATTATTGATTGTTGGTTATAAACTCGCAAAGCCAAGCATGATTATAGGCATGTGGAAAAAAGGTACTAATGAATTTATACCCTTCGCTGTAACCGTTCTTGGTATTGTTCTTACAGATCTGTTAATGGGAATAGCCTTAGGTTTAGTTGTAGCAATTGTATCTATACTTTGGGACAACTTTAAGGTGCCTTATAAATTCGACATTCGTAATTATAAAGCAGGTGATCCGATAAAAATTGAGTTCTCGGAAGTGGTCAGCTTTTTAAACAAAGCTAGCATTCAACAAACCTTAGATACCATTCCTCCTAAGACGAGCGTAGTACTGGATGCCTCTCAGACATTACGCATGCACCCGGATGTAAATGAAATCATAGAAGAGTTTCAAGTGAATGCCGCGACAAAGGATATTACGTTGGAGTTAATAGGTTTTGAGGCTACGGTAAGTGAAACCCCGATGGCTGATTTCGAAGAGCAGGTATTGCAGAAGCCGCGTGCAACAACTTCTAAAGTCGCCAAACTCTTTAAAAAGAAGTAACTTAGGTCACATGCGGTTGAGGTATGTGTTGTTTACGGGATTGTTTTGGCTGTTATTCATTTTACCTAATGAATGTAGAGGACAGGAATCGTCGCGTTTTCGTGCAGAGTTAGGCTATCTCTATGCTTTTCATGACGATTTGGGAATCACTAAAAAGGATTGGATCCTAGTTCCTGGAACATGGTCAGATCCATCAAATTATGACGGTCAAAGCCAATATTCCTTTACTTTCAGAGATACCTCTTGGTATTACCCGTTTAACCATCATCTTCCATTTATTAATACCCGTTATCGTCTGAGCTCAAATTCAATAAATACTCTTGAAGTTGCTTTTCTTCAGAGTATTACGATTAATAGTTGGCGCCAATTCTCCTTTATGTGGGGAACAGAGTTCATTTACCGTCCAGTAGATTGGATGCAACTCGCGTTGCAAGGGGGATTCATTTCCGGGTATCATGCGGTAACGGATCTTCAGAATCCAACGTTATTGCCAATAGAAGGCGAGGCGGGGGGCGTTCTTTTAGGCGCGAATGCTACTGCAGACGTTATACTTTCAGAACATTGGAAGATACGCTTGAGCTATAACCCACTAGTCACTGGCCTAGGTTTGGCGTATGACTTAACAAAAGACAAATAGTTGTGAAAATAACCTTAGAACGATTTGATGAAAATTTTGGCTTCAAGGCCCGAGCGGGTAAGCACGAAATGATTCTTGATACTGCCGTTGAGATTGGCGGTAGCGATCAGGGTTTTCGCCCCATGGAGTTAATGCTGATTTCGTTAGCAGGTTGTAGTGCCATAGATATCGTCCATATACTAAATAAAGGTAAGCACGCTATTCACAGCTATACTGCTGAGGTTGAGGCAGAACGTCGTGATGAGTTGCCTCGAATTTTCTCAACAATTAACATGATTATTACCGTTGATACTGATGCGCCTGATACCGTTTTGGAGCGCGCGGCGAAACTGACAAAAGAGAAGTATTGTAGCGCTTATGCGGTGCTAGAAGCATCCGCATCCGTAACATTGAAATTAGTTAGAGGCTCACGTTAATGCTTAATAGTGCCATACGCGGAGCAAACGTTCTAAATCCGGCAGGACGAGCGGCAACTAGGTGTCTTGTGTTCGTTACATTTTGAATCGATAATTTCAACTGTACATTTTCAGTAAGAGCATAGCTTATTGCCTCGTTTATGACCAAAGATTGTGGCAAATCGAAGGTGTTTAGTTCTGCTGTTGATTTACGAGCGCTGAGGTATTGCAACTGACAATTGATGGACCAGCGATTTCTCTCCCATTGATGCTTAAGGGCAAATTGTAGTCGTGGTATGTAGGGCATGAAATCACCCGCATTTACTTCCCCCCAACCATCAAATTCACTTGAAAATGATTCTTTAAAATAGGCCTGAGTTGCAGTTAGAGTTGCCTGTACTTTATGAGACTTAATTGATTTTCCGTATTGTCCCTCGAAGCCATACACTTCTGCAGCACCGCCATTGAACATTTCACCAGATCCACTGCCGCCAGCGCTTGCTGCATCGGAACCCAAAAGGCGGTCGTAAGCGCTGTAAAAGAAAGTAATATTGATCGGTAGCTTTAGGTGTTGAATCCCCGCCTCACCGCTTAAACTAAGCTCAGGTAATACACCTTCTTTTGATCCTGCTGGTGTAAAACCCCTGTGCACTCCAGCGAAACTGTTCCAGTTTTTAATAGAATAATTTAAACTCATACCGGGTAAAAATACCGTGCTGTAATTCGTCCGATCTTTAACATCTACGCCTATTCTATCCGCGTCATTAGAACCGTAGTCTATTCTATTTGCCTGAATGTTTTCTGTTCTAAATCCGGCTTGAATATTAAGTCTTTTATGAGAAAGCGTGTTTCTGTAGTAGGTACTTTGAGCAGTGGTGTAATCAATTCTATTGCCGGCTTCCCCAGGTAGTCCAGGTTGCATTAAAGCAAAAACATTTTGACCGATGTGGTACTTATTAGAATGCTGAAAACGATCAGCATGGTCGTAGTGTAGCCTTATACCTGTCTCATGTTTGATTAGTATGTTTCCAAAGCGTTGAGTGAACTGTCCACGAAGTTGGACGCCTTGACTCAAATAGTACCTATTATTTGCTTTGAGTTGTGCAAGAGCGGAATCTGAATTATCGCCGTTAATTGCATCAAATTCAGCCGGGTAATTTTGGTGATTGTCTAAAATAGAGACGATCGATATGGCACCGTTCCCTGCGTCGATTTTATCCAATTTATACCAATTGCGGTGCACGTATTGACGATAGATATCGGCTCTTATGAAACCTTGCTTGAGATTCACAGTATAGCCGAGTCGAGTCATCAATCGGTCCATACTCATTTCATCATTGCTAGAAGCAAAATAGCGTTCATTTGGAGTAAGTAATGCAGTTGGTAGAGTAGTACCTAAATATGTCTGTTGTGAGCGCTCACTGGTGCCTGCTATAAGTACTTCTAGGTGGTGAATATCTTTATTGTCGAGGTGGTGTATGAGTTTTAGATATCCGTCGTTTAGGTCAAATCCACCAGATCGTTCGTCTTTTATGGTGTGAAAACCAGAAGCCTCGTTGTGAAAAAGTCCGAAGAGAAGTTGCGTGCGATTGGTTGGTAGAACTTCACCAGAAATTGCACCTCTGATTTGATCGAAAGCTCCGGCCGCCAATGAAAATTTGAAATTAGGTTTCTCATCTCCTACTGGGGTAACAAAATTAAGGGCCCCTCCAGTACTTTGAGGACCAGTTACGATCTGAGCTGCACCTTTGAGAACTTCAATATTGGAATACTTCCAGATAACCGGTGTATAGTAGGCCTCAGGTGCACTATATGCCGCCGGCGCTGTGAGCACACCATCTTCCATCAATGTAATGCGTGACGAACGAAGCGTTCCTGTTCCACGTATTCCGATATTCATTCGAAGACCCCAGCCATCCTCTTGTTGCCCATAGACCCCTGGTTGACTTTGTAAAACCGTATTCACATCAGTCTGGTCAAAGGTTAAAACGTCCTTCTGTTTAAGTACTATTCCTGCGCCACTGATATGCTGTTCCGCAAATCCTGACTGAGCGGTAATGGTGATACTTTCGAGTTCAACCGGTGCGGGTAGAACTGTATCGTTTGGTGTCAAAAGAATGCTTAACAGAGCCGGGTAGAGCATGTTATTTAGAATGGATTTAAATAAGACCACAAACGTATTATGTAGAACCATTCTAAACAAGCTGAAGCGCATATTTTTTCTACTTTTTTTGAAACGCTTCGTTCACGCATTCTCTTAGGCTTGTCATCGCAGAATTCGTAGTTTTATGGCAATGGGAAAGGCTATACCGACATTTTTATTACTTCTTTTTTTCGGAGGGCTGAAAGGGCAAAATTGTTCTGTAAGTGTGTCCGCGGATTCGCTCACGGCTTGTGTTGGTGATACTATATTTATGGCTGCAACGGGAATGAGCGAATATCAATGGTCACATGACGCTACCTTAAGTTGCGATACTTGTGCCTCGCCTTACATTATTCTTTCTGATACAGCATCTTATGTGGTAGTTAAAGGACTTAGCCAAACCAGTCAGGTGGCGACTAATGGTAACTTTTCGAATGGAAATACCGGTTTTTTAACCGCTTACACGTACAATGCCACATCCATTTGGAATGAGGGAACCTATGCAGTAGGGCCAAACCCAAATGCAGTGCACCCGAACTTTAGTAGTTGGGGCGATCATACAACGGGTACAGGAAATTACATGCTGGTTAATGGGTCCACTGGAGGTAATAAAATACTTTGGCGACAGATTGTTAGCTTTCCCCCCGGGGTTCAGGTGACTATGCGATGGTGGATGCTGACTTTCGTAACTCCGGCTGGTTCAGTCCAGCTAAAACTTTCCGGTACAAATATTGGAAATGCCGCAAGCACGCCGAACTCGACGGGAGTTTGGGCTCAAGCCACTAGAACTTTTACGGTTCCCGCCTCAGGAAACGCAACCATTAATTTAGTGACTACTAGCGCGGCCTTGTCCGGAAATGACTTCGGTATTGATGATATAAGTTTTCAATACACCTGTGAATCTTATGATACAGTGTGGATCGCACCCAAAAGTGATGCTCAAATTAGCATAGACACGACTGCACTATTTGCGTGTGATAGTCTTTGTTTTACATTAAATAATGGATTGGATTCGTCTGGACTATTAAATTACCAATGGGTACTCAGTGACGGAACTGCGGATACTGCTAAAACATTTTCGCATTGCCTGAGCGATTCAGGCGACTACTCTGGATATCTTTTGACCTCTTCAAACGAAGGGTGTACAGATAGCGTCGCATTACCAGTAATGCGTATCGGATATTCGAGAAAGCTTGATAGCTTGGTGATTAGCAACGATGGAAAGTATTTCGCAAACGGCATTTTAGTATTAAATCCTAACGAAGTTATTGGATTGGGTGCGCATTTTGAATCGTATGCAGGTTCTCGAGGTTTGGATAGTTTGTATATTTCGTATGGCTCTGGAAACATGAATGAGCCTGGTATTCTGCCTTCCCAGATGGCGCACGGTTGGAATCCTGTTTCGCTTTCCCAAGAGCCTCAGACGGTCTGTGCCTACCTATATACCTCGGATGGTTGTGTGGATTCACTTTGTAAGCAGGTCGCCTTTTATCCTACTATTGCAGTGCCCAATTTTTTTACACCTAACGGGGATATGATAAACGATGTACTCGAGATACAGTCGACTAACACAGATCGATTGCTGCAAAGAATATACAACCGTTGGGGCCAATTGGTCTTTGAAACGGAACAGCCGGACCTCTTTTGGGATGGAAAAGTTAATGGCAAACCTGCTGCTGCTGGTGTTTATTTCTTGGAGGTTGAAGCATCAAACCTTTACACTAGCGGCCGACCCATAATGGAACGAAAGGCCATACATTTGATAAAGTAAAGCCATGAGATCTAAACTGCTAAACGGCATCACGTCCGTAATTATCGTTCTTGCCTTACTTTCCTTTTATGGTTGGAGCGTCCGAAAACATGGAATTCCAGGTAAAGCCCAAGGATTATGGGGAAAGTTCTTAGTTACGCTCACTTCGTTCCCAGATTTGGTCACGCAGGCCGCTGAGGAGGTAGAAAAGTTACCAGGAACCTTCGTGCCAACACACCCCGCATTTTCCTCTGTAAATAGATTAGATTACGACATCAATGTATTGGTGAGCTATTCAAACGAGGAAGGAAATAGAGCAATAGAGGTCCGTAATTTAAAAACACAGGCCGTTAAAAAATCTTGGGAAGTCAAAGGCGGATTGAAGCCGCATCATCGAATCATGCATCCACTACTGCTTTCAAATGACCGTATCGCGTATGCCACAAATGGTTACGACGGTATTTATTGCATGAACGCTGTCGGCAAGCAACTTTGGCATCAAAAGGAAATTGGGCACCATCATTCCATGAATGCGGGTATCGGCGAAACGATGTGGGTTTGTGCTTATGATCTGTCTGAAGCTTCGCACCCATCAAACGGCGTTGTATACGAAATGGGTGGCGTTAAATACCACTTTTTAGACAACTACATTGCCCAGTTAGATACGGAAACAGGTGCGATACTTTTTAAGCGCTCGATGGCCGAATTATTACTCGATCATGGGTTAGAACACCTGATCATTAAGAGTGTAGTTGTTGATGATCCTATTCATTTGAATGATGTTGAGCCGGTTTTAGAATCGAGCGAATACATGCTTGCAGGGGATGTCTTTTTAAGTTTCAGGACTTCTTCCGTAATTATCCACTACAGACCCTCAAACGACAGTATTGTTCGCGTGATTGAAGGTCCTTTTACCAGTCAGCACGATGTAGATATTGTTGACGGACAAACCATCGCTTTTTTTAATAATAATGCACCAACTAAAAGATTTAAAGAAGATGGAGGACGAAGTAAGGAGCCGAATCTTCTAAAGTACCCCGCGTATTCTTCGCATATCAAATATTACGACTTCGCCTCTCAGACTTTCAGTGCCCCAAACCGAGAGGCCTATTCGCAAAATGGCGTGTATTCATTTACGGAAGGTTTGTTTGAGTTGTTACCTAACGGCGATGTACTTATTGAAGAACAAAACCCTAGTCTGTTGTGGGTGTTTAGGCAAGATAGTTTGTTGTTTAAGGGAATATTGCCCTCTCATCACGAAGGCTACCATCATTTGTTGAATTGGACCAGGGTTGTAGACTAAAAAGAAAACCCCTCTAAATCGAAATCTAGAGGGGTCTAAGTTCTTTTCTAAGAGTTTACAGTGTAATGCTGTAGTAGCCTTCTTTTTGCTTTTCGAAACCGTATTGAATACCGTTTGGAACGACGGTAACTCCTTCAGGAAGTCCAGCAGGATCTACTTCGAACTTCTTTAATGAGAAGCCGCAAGCTATTACATTGACATTGTTGGCATTTAAAATCTCCATGAATGGATCCATGACCTCTGGTGTGACCATGTCTTGAACAGACTTACCGCAAATGATGACGTTGAATTCGCCGAAGGAGCTAGAGTCGGCAACGGCTAATTCTCCTGCAGCTTTTGCGATTGCTTTGAGCTGTTGTACGTTTCTATTCAAAACAAAATAATTCTGCGTGGTAACTGCAGCAGTTTCTTCTACTGGAGTTTCTGTTGTGTTGGTCGTGCAACCGCTCAGTAAGCCAATTGCTAATGCGAGGGATAGAAGTAATTTTTTCATTGTTTGAAATTTAGTGGAAATGATAATCGGTTCCAGGTAATTGTGAAAGTACGTTGTCACCTAAATCCAAAGCTTTTGCGCGGCCATCTCTTACCGGAGCGATGGTATCTACGTGAGCCAGGTATTCTTCGATAAGATCGTGTATGGTATAATCCATAACTACGGTTTCAACTGTATTAGGCATTCTACAAAGCATGTGTAGTGGCTCGCCTTCACGACGACAAGCGGACATTTTATAAAGCTTATCCATCTTTAAGGGTGCTCCACTAACAAAGATGTCCCTAACACGCTCCCCTTTCGCGGCATTTGCATTGAAGGTCAGTTCCATACCTGAGAATCGCACTACCCATCCGCCAAAACGCTCCGAAGCTTTTTCAGCAAAAACGTTATGGAGTTCTTTTTCGAGCCAGTCTTTGATTTGTTGACCACTGGCTTTGCCAATTTTTACTTTTTCATTGACCGGAAGCATGTTCCAGATATCACCTCGTGTAATTGGCGCAACGCCTGCTTCACCTGGGTTGATCGGAGGGGAGAACCGGAATCCATTAGAAAGTGCGATATCTACATCGTTTTTCCAATACGCCGCGTCGGTGATAAAATTATCCATTGGATTTTCAACAACGAAGTAGCGATAAAGTGGGGTAGTGGTGTAACCTAAAACTTCGTTGATATTGTCGTTATAGGGTTCTAATTCATTTTCGATTACCTGCGCAACAGTTTCATCCGCTGGGAATATGTTCGGATCAACTTCTACTAAGTCATATTCCTCCTTAATGATTTCACCATTTTGAACGGTAAGAACCATTTTTCCAACAAATGATGCGAATGCACCGGGCTCTGTGACTTTGGCATGTCCCGCTTGTAACGGCTTGCGTATACGCTCGTGGGTATCGTTCCCTAAAACGTAATCCACCTGGGCTAAAGCAGGATGGTTAGCTAGGTCAAATTGTTTACTGATACCAATGTGGGTAACTACGAAGAGAATATCTACTTTCTCTTCCTCTTTTAGTTTAGTAACCAATTCTTCAAGGTTATCTAAAATTGGATCAAAATCTAATCCTTCAGAAAACGATGGATTTTGACGAATGGGCACTTCCGGATCATTATAGGATAGGAAACCTAAGCGATTGCCGTTTATTTCTTTGATCCAATATTGAGGGAAAATTGGCGCTTTTCCTGCTTCGTCATGGAACATATTCGCAGTAATCACAGGCGTTTCATAGCTATTCAAAACGCTCATCATTTGCTCTTTTCCATAGACCACTTCCCAATTCCCAGGAATAAGAAAATCGTACTCCATTGCCTTTACAATAGGGCCAAAAGCGGCTCCTTTTGATAACGCTGCAACTGCGGAGCCTTGAATGAGATCACCGCCGTCTAAAATGATGGTGTTAGGGTTAGATTCACGTTCAAGGTTGAATAGGGTTTTCATATTGGCTAAACCACCAAGAGTTTTAAATGAAATCTCTTCATTCTCCCAGAATAACTCGCTGTGTGGTAAGACTTGGCCGTGAATGTCTGCGGTTTGTAAAATGGTTATTTGTGTAGGCTTTCCATCTCCATTGGATGGTGCATTACAAGAGGTAAAAGCTGCTGCTGCGATGGCGAAAGTGCTTAATAATCTAAGTGTCATTTATACGTAGGTTAATATATGTAAAGTCTAATTTTTAACGGTGAAGCGGATGGGGTAGAGCCTTCATTTACGAGCGTCTCCTGAAAAAGAACAGTCGGTGCTTTTAGAGTCGTGACTGTTTGACGTCGATCACTTAAAATGCGGTTCAATATTGAATGAACGGAACACGGCGAAGTCACCAATATCAAGATTACGAGAATCACTAGGCTTAGCGATTTATAAATGATGGAGTGTGATTTTAGCTTCATTGTCGCGCAAGATACAGGTAAACTAAAAGTTGCATTGGACTTTAGTCACGATATTAAACGAAACAAGGCCTTCCCGCAATGGAAAGGCCTTGTTAAATGCAGACAGCAGCGCGGTTCTAGCTGTTTGAACTACTATTATGGTACTCTTCTACCAAGCGCATTATTGCTTTTACTAAATCTTTGGTTTCAAGAAGAAGGTTAAAGTAAAGGGTAGTATTCTTAGGACTAACTTCTTCCTTACGTGTGCGGGCAATCTGTGCGTCTATTTTGTCTGATATTAACGCTAGAATTTCATCTTCTTGGTCCAAGCATGTACTCAGATCACCGAAGCTTTTTGAAGTGAACGCTTGCTCTACAGATACCAGCATTCCGTCAAAGGTGGTTTGGATTTCATTGAGGTCAGATATTTGACTTTTACTTAACGGTTTGTGGTTGTTATCTATGTGCTTGAAGCTCTTCTTTGCAATAAACTCCAAAGATTGAACCACGTCTGTCAAGTTCGCGAGAACCATGATATAGAAATTAGAACCGCGAACGCTCGTCTCATCAAGATTCTTAATAAAGTAGAATAAGTGATTACGCAATGACTCTACCTCATCTTCAAACTTACCGACACGTTTACGCATTTTTTTAAGCGCGCCTGTATCTTGATTTGACAAGCCGTCGACAACCCCATTGAAAATACTTGTAGTGCGGTAAATGGATTTTGCAACGTTATCAGCGCTCTCTTCTATGATTCCCTGAACAGTTTGGCTTGCAGACTTCTTCAGGGAGCTATGATCCGATTGCGCATTTGCTTTTTTCTTATGGCTTAGATAATTACGTACAACTAAAACGCCAGCGAAAAGTAAAAGTATCGCGACAGCTGCCCCACGTCCCATGTATATAATGTAGGTTAAAATACCAGCGAACGTAAAAGCGCTGAATGCAGTGAAAAACCAACCGCCAATAACGTTCACGACCCCGGCAACGCGATATACTGCGCTCTCTCTTCCCCATGCACGATCCGCTAGTGAAGTACCCATAGCCACCATGAATGTCACGTATGTAGTGGATAACGGTAATTTCATACTTGTAGCAATGGAAATCAGAATTCCGGCAACCGCAAGATTTATAGAAGCACGAATCATATCAAATGCCGGAAGGGCTTTTGCTTTTTCTTCCGAAATTTCAATTGCTGGCGTTTGGAAACTATTCGTAATCTTAGTCTGAACAGCAGCAGGTAAAATGGTACTTATGACGCTTACTAGTTTTGTTGATCCTTTAACAATACTTCTAGATAAAATATTCGGTTGAAAGCGTTCACTTCCATCGCCTTGACGAGAAAGATCAATAGACGTATCTGCAACGGTACGGGCTTTCTTTGAAAATGCCAGCGTGACGACCATAATAGCGCCTGCAATGAAAAGCAAGCCCGGCTCGGTTGGAACTTTCTCAGACAATATTTCCATTGAGAATTCAGAGGCGGGTATACCAGATACAGACCAGGCTTCGTAACTGTGGTAGGCGGCCATTGGTACACCTATAAAATTGACTAAATCATTACCTGCAAAAGCTAGTGCAAGTCCAAAAGTTCCTACCCCAATAACGATGATCAGCACATTAATTTTAAAGACTTTATCAATGATAAACATGAGTAACGTCCAAAACGCGAGCATCAACCCAATCACTAAAAAGGAATTTTGCGCCAGAAAGTCTTTGATATCGCCATAGAAAGGAGTCCCTTTGAGACCCTTAAAGAAAATAAAATAGCCGATCGCAGTTAAACAGATACCTGCGAATACGAACCCGAAGTTTTTAACCTTCTTTTCATATTGGAAACTGAATACCAGTCTGGATATCCATTGAACGAGCATACCCACGGTAAATGAAATTACAACGGAAAGAAGAATACCGGATATGATTTGCTTGGCTTTTTCAGTATTGATATAGTTCACTAAATCCGCGGCGGTTTCAGTATCAGACATACCGATCTTAATCAGTGCCATTACTACTGCAGCGCCCAATAAGTTGAAGACTATTGAAACGGTAGTTGATGTTGGCATTCCTAACGTGTTGAAGAAATCTAGTAATAGAATATCTCCAATCATCACTGCCATGAAAATGAACATGATTTCATCAAAATAGAATTTTGACGGCATAAAGATGCCCTTTCTTGCAACTTCCATCATACCGCTTGAGAATACAGCACCGATAAAGACGCCTAAACTGGCGATAATCATGATTTTCTTGAATGAAATTGCCTTTGAACCAATGGCTGAATTCAAGAAATTTACGGCATCATTACTGACACCTACAACAAGGTCTGCAACTGCTAGTAGGGCTAGTGCAAAAATCATCAAGTAGAATATACTGTCCATAGTTTAATTTTCTTATTGCGAAGCTACGCTCACAATGTTATCTGAAAGTTAAGTTTAGAAGTGCAATTCAAATCCAGTTCTGAACAGTATTGCATCGCCGTTTCCGTCCTTAGTTGAATAGCTTATGTCGCTTTGCACTTTGAGTTTGTGTCCGACGACAAATTTATTCAGTCCTAAAGTATACATTGCTACTGGTGCAGCACCTGTAATATCATCATAGCTCAGTGTGGTGTAACGTCCTGCTACTTCGACTTTTTCTGAAATAAAATAGCCCGCAGCAAAATTATAAGCGTTACCAACTAATACGATATCCCCGGTGGGTGTTCCGTCCAATTCTACAGCAATTGGATTTGCAGCGGTTCTATTGGCATATTCAGCCATAAGTGAGAATCCTTGATGCTTGACAACTAAATCAATGAATTGCGAGGTGATGTTGGTTTGATATAGGCCATCTTCGATGAACATGTAATCTCCCATATTCGATCTGGTTTTTGAAGCATCTGCATTAAAGTCATAGGTGTAGGCTACCATTACTTTGAGTTTTTCCTCTCTAACCGTTGATGACCCCATGTATTCACCTTTTTTAGCGAAGCTACCTAAGGGAAATAATTCTACGCGTCCGGTATACTGAAGGCCTCCTTCATTACCCGTAGCAATATTTCTACCTTCACCTTGAGAGATGGCAAATTTTTCTTTTGAAATGAATTGATCACCAAATTTAGTTGTGTGACGCAGCTGTATTCCAAGATCACGATCTATGTTAAACTTACTGTTCAACAATGACCGGTCTACAAGCTGCAGATTCGCAGAAGATATCACACGCTCAACATTGCCTGGAAGTTTTGTTTGACCTGCCCACAATTCGAAGCCAGGTGCGAATTTCCACTTAATAATTGCATCCAGTATATATCTCGGAGAGTTCTTTGTGAACTCATTTGCCCCCGACATATCATTATTCGACAGACCAAATTCCATTTTATAACCAATATTTGGATGAACCGCCCAACCGTCAAATTTGAAACGCGAACGACGCACTAGAAAATCGTGCGCGACGGGTGCCAAACTATTATCTGTTATGTCACTCGTTCCGTAGTAACGTACTTGAATTCTCGGCGCAAACTTTACGCTGAAGCTACTGTCTGCAGCTACAAAGTTTAAGAGTCCTTTACCAAAACTAGTTTCGTCTACACCTTGCTGTGCGGATACATTCATGCTGATTAGAGCGATGAATAAAACTGAAATGCTTCTTTTAGTAATCATTATATTGAATTATTTGATGCAAAAGTGAAAACACAAAGTTTAATTTCTGTTACTTGAAAGATAAGGTCATGTAAATTCTATGTTAAGAACTAATATTGGCTTTACATGGTGTTAAATGGTATATAATTGAACGTAACTTTGTCCTTTACACAAGCGAGATGACTTTACAGGAATTTTATAATCAATTAGATTTTACAGCATCTTTGGTATTTGCCTTACCTGAAGGAAGATTGGTTCCCGCTCATTTTCATATCACGGAGGTTGGACAGATTGATAGATTTTTTGTGGATTGCGGGGGTACCGTGCGCAAAGAGTCTGCAGTCAATCTCCAGATGTATACGGCCCAAGACTTTGATCATAGGCTAACTGTACCTAAGCTTAAGTCAATCATAGAGATGTCGATTCAGCAATTGCAACTTAGAGGTGATTCAGAATTACGGGTGGAGTATCAGGGAGCCACCATTGAAGCGTACGGATTATCACACGATGGATATCAGTTCATACTTCAGCCTTTACAAACGGATTGCTTGGCGAAAGACAAATGCGGCATTACAGATAACCAGCCAAAAAAGGCTGTGCCGACATCCTGTACACCTGGTTCTGGTTGCTGTTAATGGTTATTCTATGGCTCTTTGTAAAGCATCGGAGCCGCCCACAATGGGAAGCGTCAGTCCAGTTTTTTTAAGGTCAACAGTCAGTCTTGTGCCTGCTTTAGGGTGAAGTGTGAATTCCTGATCACTAGAAAAAATCATCAAACCTATCTTTTGCCCCGCGGGGATGATTTGATCATCTGGTTGAAAGTCAAAACTTAAGGTGTAAAAGTTCCCTGGTTCCAGCGGATGACTTTCGGAAATCGATTTTGAATTTTGTGGATCAGCCCAGCCTCGGGTAATAATGTTGTTGTAGATGGCAGCATCGCCGTCGCTTCGTTCACCATCCCACGGCAGAGAAACCAGCCATACACTTAGGTTGGCAGCTGGTGCACTGCTCGATAATGAGAGTGTAATGCTTGCCGTACCTGAAATATGTACGTCTTCACTCAGCAATGGGGTAGTATATAATAATCTGTGTGGAGAATTCTTGACGCGTGCGAGGTATTCTCCGGTGAAGGATACATCGTCTATGAGTATTTCCTTTTTTCGGCTGCCCTTATCAGCGGTCAATCCTCCTTGTGCATTTCCGCCTTTGGTGAGGTGTAATTCCACATCTTCTGATTGAGGATGGGGATAATCCGGATAAGGGGTAGGGGATTGTCGATTATCGCCTTCTCGCACAATCCACGCCTTAGGATCCTGTTCTACACCGTTTTCAATTTCAAAAAGATACCTGGTAAACCATCGGTTCATCATGGCTATAGGGGGAGGTCCGCCGTGGCCACCTTGATGGTAATAAATTAGGACGGGTAGTCCCATTTCTCGCGCCTTGTTGTAAATGCGGTAGCTGTGCTCGGGCATGACATTCCAATCGTTAAACCCATGTGACATCAACAGCGCAGCCTTCATAGGGGCCATATCGTTCAAGTAATCGCGGCCCGCCCAAAAAGCATTGTAATCTCCTGTGGCTCGGTCCATATTTTCTCTCATTTCTTTATCGCGAATAGTCTTGTTTCCATAAGCTCTTTTGGACTCTTCACCGCTATGTATGAATTCGTACAAGACGTCGATATCCTCACCTAAGTAACCACCGGGACTGCGAACCAATCCGTTGGAACGGTAATAATGATAGTAAGAGGTGTTGGGAGCGACGGGTATAATAGCTTTTAATGCTTCCACCCCAGTAGTGGCGGCAGCCAACGGTATGGTACCGTTGTAAGAGGTACCGGTCATGCCTACTTTACCGGTGGACCAGAAGGCATCTACTTTCTCATTTCCTATGCGATCCTTATAGCCATTATTCTTCCCTGCCAGCCACTCAATCACGGCCTTTGGCGCAAGCGACTCGTTATCGCCTCCCACCGTTGGAGAACCGTCGGATAGGCCCGTACCGGGTGAGCTGGAATGTACCACTACGTAGCCTCTTGGCACCCATGTGCGTACTTGGGAATTTGAAATAATAGGACGTTGGCCTCTGCGAACTACCTCGACATGCTTTGGCGGTGCCGGTACTTCTCCAATCTCATGCGCTACATTCCAAAATAGATCTCTATCATTACCGGCTGTTCCGGCATAATAAGGGCTTGATTCGTAAATTACTGGCAGTTGCAGGCCGTCATTCGTTGCAATAGGACGTGTGACATCCACATGCATTCGATCTAATTTGCCGTCTCCGTCCGTATCAAATTCAGTTTCTACCCATAAATCTTCACGAATCCAATTTTCAGGTGATGAAAAAGCAGGAACGATTTGGGCCTCACCGTTTTCAAAGAACGGCCTGTTTTGAGCGTCTATTGCCACCGCACCACTTAAGGCAAGGCTAAGAAGAAAATACTTCATGCGATCAGTATAAATTAATAAGCAGAAGTTATGGATTAAAGAAGATTCTAACTAAACCAACCGCTTTTCTTTTCGATCAACCCAGCTGCAGCTAATCGACCACTTTCCATAGCTGCATTTAAAGAGCCGTTGAATAACGTGTCACCCGCATGGAAAATAGTATCGGTCACTAGACTAGCGCTGGGTTCGCTGGTGTATTTCAGATTTGTGAGCTGAGGGAGCGCCTGCGATATGATGAAATTTTTAATGTGTTTTGGCGTGCCTGTGGTACAATACGTTTGAACCTCATGGGCGATCATTGCGGTGATTTCTTCTTCGCCAATACCTTTATGTTTAAGTGTCGTCACAGATAAGATGGTTCTTCCCTTCTTGTCCTGGTATGCGTAAAGATTATTGCTCATTTTCCCTTCATCTGCAATGAGTGCGATGGTTTTTGGGGGTATAGATGTGTTATCTACCTCGAAATACAGGCACATACACGATTTCCATTCCGTTTCAGCATTAGTAAGATTAGGAATGAGTGCAGCTGCGTTCGCTGTTACAATAGTGCCTTGGTGCGGTATTAATTCTCCATTTTCAAGGGTAATAACCGTGCTGTTTAGTGATTGTACTTCGCAATTAAATCTAAAAGTGGTCTTGATTAATTTTGCTTTAAGCTGTTCACTGATTGCAACGATCCCGTCTTGAGGAATCATAGCGTGGCCTTCACCAAACATTTTATAAACGAATTCAAACATTCGACTGGAGGTTTGAAGTTCCGTTTCAAGAAAAATGCCACTAAAGAATGGCTTGAAGAATCGCGTAATTATGGTTTCTGAAAATCCCAGCGTTCTTAAATATTCTAGCGTAGTGACTTCAGGTGAATTGAAGATTTCATCTAAACTCTTTTTCTTTAAATCAAAGTTGAGTTTAACTACCTTCAGTTTATCTCTCACAGAGCCGATTCCTGAAAAAATGGTAGGTAAAAGTACTTTCCAATTCCGCAATGGATCACCAATAACGAAACGCTTACCATCCACTAAAATTTGAGCGCCTGGCTCAAGCTTCCTCAGGCGAAGTGCCTCTAAATCTAAATATTTCTGGGCAAGCGGATAGGCGCTTAATAGCACTTGAAATCCAAGATCAAGCTGATAATCTTCCACTTTGATAGTTTGAATTCTTCCACCGCAGGTACCCTGCTTTTCAAGAATTACCGGGTGATACCCCGCTTGCTCTAATTCATATGCTGCTATAAGACCGCTTACTCCTGCTCCGATAATGTGGACACTTGCCTTCTGTTCCATGCGTGTTTTGGTGTTTACACAAAGAAAACGAAGGATTGGAAAATTAGTTCGTCAATTTTTTATAATGTAGCCGCGTTTATCAAAACAGAAGATTGTTAGCTTAAGGAAAGCATAACGTGCATTATGTGTTAAGCTCATATTTACGCGTGTATATTTGCCATCTTCTCAAAGTGCCCGATATTAATAAACGCTCAAAAAAAACAATGTCAAATACGAAGAAACTAGGGTTCTTAGATAGCTACCTCACATTATGGATATTTTTGGCCATGGCAGTAGGAGTAGGAGTCGGGTACTTCATTCCCTCAAGTGCCGTTTTCATAAATACACTGAGCTCAGGTAGTACGAATGTGCCTATCGCCATAGGACTGATCTTAATGATGTATCCCCCGCTAGCAAAAGTGGATTATAAACTCTTACCAAAGGTCTTTCGTAACGTGAAAGTGTTGTCCGTTTCCCTGCTCCTAAACTGGATTATCGGTCCCGTACTTATGTTCGTGTTGGCCCTTCTATTTCTACAAGACTATCCAGAGTATATGGTAGGCCTAATCTTGATAGGACTGGCACGATGTATTGCTATGGTACTCGTATGGAATGATTTGGCTGAAGGAAGTAGTGAATACGGCGCTGGACTGGTCGCTCTCAATAGTATATTCCAAGTTTTTGCTTATAGTTTTTATGCTTGGTTATTTATTACCGTTTTACCACCTTATTTCGGCTTTGACGGTGCCATCGTGGATATTTCAATAGCGACTATTGCGGAAAGCGTAGCTATTTATTTAGGCATACCTTTTCTATTGGGACTCGTCAGTCGTATTGTATTGGTTAGGTGGAAAGGAGAAGAATGGTATCGCAATACATTTATACCCACTATTTCACCAATGACACTTATAGCACTCTTGTTTACAATTGTGGTGATGTTCTCTTTAAAGGGAGAATTGATCGTAGCGATACCCATGGATGTGGTTAGGATTGCAATACCGCTACTGATCTATTTTGTGGTAATGTTTTTAATAGGCTTCTTTGTGAGTAAGGCTGTAGGGGCAGAGTATGATAAAAACGCCGCCATAGCTTTTACTGCCGCGGGAAATAATTTTGAATTAGCTATTGCTGTTGCCATAGCTGTTTTCGGTCTTAATTCAGGACAGGCTTTTACTGGGGTTATTGGGCCGCTGGTGGAAGTTCCTGCGCTAATCTTACTCGTGAGGGTGGCGGCAAGACTCAAAAAAAGGTATTACGCTTAAAGTAATAATACTGGCCTATCGATTAATAAGTGGTTCGTTAGAATACTCGCTGCCCGGTGCAGTTGATTCACAAAATCGAGTCCACTGAATGTCAGCAACTATATTGCGGAAACTGTAAATTCTCTAAAAGAGATAACTTTAATAAATCCGTCCGCAAAAGATACTCCCAAGAATATTTATTCAACCAAAAACAATAAATCGGTTATTAAAATAATAAAAGAATAACTAAGGTTTTTAATATTGTAGAGGCTGCATTAAAATCCAAGCTTACACGATATTCGGAATATTCCGAACAGGTGTTTGGAATCACGTGTAATTCCATAATGCCATTGTTTTCAGTATCTTCGGATAATGATAAAAATAAAATTGCGATCTTAAAGAAAAGTAATGAATTCGGTTGCCTTACTCTGCGCCGCAGACTCCACACATCAAGCTAAGTCGCTGAAAATCAGCTGTAAGTGATTTGGTTGTTAAGACAGTACCTTTTCTTGAATTTGATACAGCACTTTTTACAAGCCTTATTTTTTTATCTCAAATCTAAATGACTTACCATTTTGCAAAAAGGTTACAACTTGACTGTTTGATGGATAACCAATAGTATATTTCTTACCGGAGAAAAACTCATTATCTCCAATGACTTCATACTCAGCCTCACTAACTAACAAACCCGAGTCCGTCCATCTTGAGACACGGTATTGTTGATTTAATACTTCAAGACCAAACCAGCCACCTATTCCCTCGCCACCTAGCCATTGTGCATTTTTATTAACAGAGCTATACCTAGGAGGCTCCTTTAAAACATTTTTCAAAAACCTATTAGATACTTTTTTTCGAGGATAAAACAGTTCACCTAAACGCTTATGAGGTAAAGACTTTTTATGCTTTAAAACAAAAACATTTGATTTTGTTGAAGCGATTAATGGTATAAAATAAGATAATTTTAAACGATTTATCCATTTCGGCTTCCCGGCTAAAACTACTTGGTGAACAAATTTTGCACAATTATATTTAGAAGAATTAAATAAGCCATAATCAAGTACTCCGAGGATCTGCAATTTTTTACATTCGTTGTAAGCTAGATTAAAACTTAGTTTTAAATACGAAGAAATTATTTTTCCTTCGGTATGTATTTCTTCATTCATTTGAAGCTCCTCCAAAATTTGTTCAACATTTAACAGTTTCTCTTGGTCTGCAGAAAAAATTGGAATCGTTTTTATTTTTAATAAGGGATCTGTATCCTGATTTCGAACACGCCCCTTTTTAAAGGGAGCGTGATACCTGCCAAAATCAAAATATTCACATTTCTTATTTTTCACATCAACTAAAACAACTGCCGAATGGCCTACTTTATAAAAACCATTTTTGTTCATACCTAAAAAACCACCTAAAGAATCAAACCAAACTCCGGGCTGTTTACAATAAGTATTTGGCCAACCAATGACGATAGCAAAATCGTTCTTCATATAAATTTATTTAGGTAATTGTTTGTAAACTTCAACAGGTTTTAAACCGGAGAGAGAGGTGCTAGAACCTTTCTCTGTATTCTGTTGAAAATCAATTATTAACAGCGCTTGCTTCCAAGCGGGGTTACGATTTGGCTACTTCGCCTCCGACAGAGGGCTTCTCCGGAAGATGCGCCGGAGAGAGAGGTACTAGAACCTTTCTCTGTATTCCGTTGAAAATCAATTATTAACAGCGCTTGCTTCCAAGCGGGGTTACGATTTGGCTACTTCGCCTCCGACAGAGGGCTTCTCCG
>JAOMWM010000023.1 GCA_028357285.1 Schleiferiaceae bacterium
CGCTCGTGCGCCTTATTACTAAAATCTGGATCTTCAGCGCTTACAGAGATCTCTGCACCTGCTAATTTCAAACGAATCTGGTGTGTCGTTTTATTTGAGAAGATAGCTACACGTTTCACTGAAGATGAGAAGGCGCTGCGATCAATAAGCATCACATTTGGATTCGACTGAGGAATGACAGCTTCATAGTTCGGGTATTTTCCGTCGATCAAACGACAAACGAGCACCACATTATCGAAAGTGAACTGCGCATTAGTGTTATTATACACCACCTCTACTTCTGAGCTGTCGTAGCTCAATGAACCGCGCAACATATTCAGCGGCTTCTTCGGCATAATGAATTCCGCGGTATCCGCTGCTCCTAAATCCGTTCTGCGGTAGCGTACTAGTTTATGTGCATCCGTTGCCACGAATGTCAAAGAATTAGATTCAAACTGGAAAAACACGCCGCTCATTACCGGGCGTAGTTCGTCATTTCCTGTTGCGAATAGGGTCTTCGTAATTCCTGTGACCAATGCTTCCGCAGGCAAATTTGCTTTTGATGCATCTTCTAACTCAGGGAATTTCGGAAACTCCTCACCATCGATGTAGGCCAAAGAATACTTACCGTAATCTGAAGCCAACTCGATAGAATGTGCTCCTTCGTCAAAAGTAAAAGTCAACGGCTGCTCCGGGAAGGTCTTCAAGGTGTCTAAAAGCGTCTTAGCAGGAACCGCAGCTGCGCCATGGTCTTCGCTCTCCACCTCTAAATTCACGCTCATCATGGTCTCTAAATCAGAAGCACTGACCGTTAATTCCCCCTGCTTTAATTCAAACAGGAAATTATCCAAAATAGGCAAAGTGTTGTTGCTCTGAATGATGCCTCCAATCAATTGGAGTTGCTTCAAGAGTTTAGAACTAGATACTATAAACTTCATACGCATTTTGTTTAGTGCTCGTAAGACAAATATAAACGGGTAGGTGCCTTTCTACCGGCCCGCAGCCCAATTTTCTTATACACAATTGTTAATAATCAAATCCCCTGTAAATCACTGTGATTCAGCAAAATCCCAGCGTAGCTTTAATAGGTTTCTCCAGCCATAGCGCTGAATTAATGCCATTCGCCCGTCCGGTAATTCTGCGTAGAATCGATCCGGATCCCAAACGTGTACCGTTCCGTCCGCCGCCTGCTGCTGACCCTCAGGCTTTTTGTAAAACGCACGAGTGCGCAACTGTTGACCATCCGCAGTATTTACGAGTAACTCAAATGCAGGTGTTGAGGCAAAAATACTGTCCTTTTTCGCCCATACGTTGTCTGAAGGAATGATAGCGCCTTCATATTTCAAAGTCTGCACACTCTTCACTACCGTAAATAAGGCCAAGTCATCCTTCACCTGAACCGGTTCAAACGATGCGTCCACCATAGACCAATGCTCCGGAGTTGATGCTGGCTCGAGCAATGAGCCATCAGACTGCTCTAAATTTTGACGCGTGATCACCCAACCGCCACTAGGATCTTGCGGCAGCACCATTTCAATATTTTTAATGGCTGCAGGCGCTAAACCAAAAATGGTTCTGTCGCGCCACAAAGTAGATTCCGTAAAAAAACGAGTGCTTAAATACCCATTAAACCCTTGTATGTAAACAGAGAAAGGGAGTTCTGCTCCTACCATTTTATAATAGGTTCCCAGCATATCTGGAGTCTCTGTACCCACGATGTAGTGCTTTACGCGCTGTTTACCTGCGAAAACCTCTACCCACTTTCCATACACCTCCATGCGTTGTTCAATCTCTGGAACAGCACTTTCGGTAACAAAATTTTTCAATCGGACCTCGCTCAAAGTCTTTAATAACACTTCAATTGCATCCTTTCTAACGGGATGCAAGCTATCGACGACCCAACCTTTTGAAGTTCGTTCTAAGGTTACTGAAGAAGGCTTTTTATCGCGAAGAATTACTTTTGTAATACTCGATGTATCCGGCACCGCAAAGTCGTACTGTGCCTTCAAGGCTTCGAGACCATTACTCTGCTCCCCAACGGTACACGCTGTGAAGAGTATTGCCGAAAGAATTAAACTAGGTACTAGGTTACGAATGCGCATATTTTCTTCTGCGTAAGAGGTTAAATAACAGTGCCGCTAGGAGCAAGAGCACCTCAGGTATTGCTACGTTAATGAGTTTCCATTTATTGGCTTCAGCAACGAGCTTTTCGCCGTCGAGCAGACGCAACTTAAAGTCACGCGTTCGGGTTTGCATAAGTCCCTTGTCGTCTAACATGTAATCCACCACGTTCAAGACCAGATCGTCGTTACCGTATTGCACACCAGTATATTGATCGTAACCTAGCGGCAAGGGTTGACCACGCGGCAATTCGGGGTTGATTAAATTTACTTGGTTTCGTATAAAATCACCATCGCTAAAAACGGCCATTGCGCTTACGGGACTTTCTTTTAATTGCGGTAAGCCTTCACCTGCGGCCTTCGGCGCAATGCGCTGAGCATAGGCACTGGTAAACTTTCCTTCTAACAACACCCCGGTTACTAAATCACGTTGGGTAAAGTCTCTAGGGTCGGGCCTATTGTATAATGCTTCTAAACTCACTGTATGAGGCGCAGCCACTGCCTTGGAGTTGATCGATGTACGCAGTAAAATTGAAGAGCGTACACCGGGACTTTCGAGTGTATCTAAGGTCGACGTAAATTCGCCTTTAACCGCATTCAAATTCTGAACTGCCGGATGGTTTTGAGCAGCTAATAGCGGAAAATACACCCAAGGCTGAATGCTTCTGCGGTCGTTCACACCACCGCAGCGTACGTCTTGAACGACATCGGCATTGATGCGAACGCCGTACTTAAACAAAAGGTCGACGATGTTGAGATCATAAATTGCAGGATACGCTAAGAATTCCGGACCAAAACTCAGACTGTCCATTTCTGCGTGTACCCCGTCGATGAACCACATGAGTTTTCCGCCGCCCATGACGTATTGATCCAGTAGATATTTATCCAATTCCGAAAAAGCTTCCGTTGGCTTTGCTAGGATTGCACATTTATATGTATTCAATCGGCGAATCATATCCTGTAAGTCGGGGCCACCGTTAGGCAACGCCTTGTAAGCGGTCATCGAAAACCGATCAACCGTATAATTTTCGCTCAACGCCAATCCTATACCTGCCGTTTCTACAGCACTTAGCTCACCATGTCCTGTAATCATGGCAACCTTTGGCTTATCGGTGGTTAGGAGTGTATTCAGCGCCTTTGCAAGGTTGAATTCCAATTGCTGAATACTAATATTCACCTGCTCAGCAGGATCGTAGACCATCACATCTTCTAATAGTACTGCAGTCGCTTCTCGTTCTTGGTAGCTCAGAATGGCCCCTGGAAAAACGTTTAGTACACTTTGTCCGTCATTATTTTGAACTTGCAGTTGCACGGCATTAATTCCTTTGGTGCCCAATTGATTTTTGAACTCATTCGCATTATCTACTGTGTTCGGATTAATGAACTCGAAAAAGACATTCCCGTTCTTGGCGCTCCATTCTTCTAACTGATGTTGAGTCTCGCGCTGCAGTCGCTCAAATCCTGCCGGAAAATCCCCCGATAAGTATACTTTAATCAATAATGGTTCTTCGACTTGTGATAGCAAGGATTCAGTCCCTTCACTCAATGAAAAACGTTGCTCTTCGGTGAGGTCAAAACGGAATCGAGCCGAAAAAGAAAGAAACAGTAGAATGACCGCCACGCCAACATAGACAGCTGCCTTCCGCCAGGGCGACTTCAGGTGTGGACGGCCAATGACGGCAACAGTTACTCCGATAAACAATAAGACCAAACTCACAAAATAGCCTAAATCACGTGCATCAATCACACCGCGAGACATGGAACGGTAATGCTCATTAATACCGAGGTTTCTAACGGTCAGCTCCCATCCGGAAAATTTATAGAGATCAGCTAAAGCTTCAAAACCCAGGTAAAGCCCCATATTAAAGGCCACTCCCAGTACAAAAGCAACGACATTGTTAGTAGTAAGAGCACTGGCGAATACAGCTACAGCAGTGTACGCAGCACCCAAAGCTATCAATCCAATGAATGAACCTATAGCTGCACCCCAGTCAAGATTACCAACAGGCGAGCCCAAAGCGTGTACACTCCATAAATAAACGAAGGTTGGCAGAACTGCTAATAAGACCACCACTAACGCCCCTAAGAATTTTGCCCAGACCAATTGAACCACAGAAATGGGACGTACCACGAGCAACTCCATCATTCCAGATTTCAATTCATCGCTGAAAATTCGCATACCGATAGCAGGTATAAGAAAGAGGAATACCCACGGCGCTAGACCAAAGTAGTTTTCCAAAGAAGCATAACCACCCTCAAGTAGATTAAATGGGCCATTAAACACCCAAAGCATTAATCCATTGATAAGCAGGTAAATGCCAATAATAAGGTACCCCAAAATACCTGAGAAGTAGACTTTAAGTTCCTTACGAAGTTGTGCAATCATTTGGTCATATTCTCTAATGAGTTACAGGTCCAAGCCAGAGGCTTGCCTGAAAATAAGGCTTTTGTTTTAGGCCAAACCACGCCAAAGGTAGTGCTGTCCCGATAGGCATTTAAATCGTTTTCACTTGTCCACCAACTGTAGGTGAAGTAGCAGGTGTCAGCAACTAATAATTGAACGCGTTGGCAGCCCACAGAGCCTATTATAGCAGATTTGTACTCCTGAAAGAGCGCTTCAAATTTTTCACCTTTAGAGGAGCCCGGTTCGATGGGCAGCTGAACAATTCTTACTATCATATAAAATCCATTCTGACCCAATCGTGCACTTTCATGCCAAGGAGTTCGTTCGACCCTTTAACGTGTTCTCCTCCGCTCTTTCCAACTACAATACACAGATGCTGGTGTTCATCCCAAACTGCCGCTAATTTTCCAGGAGGCACATCGCCGATACGATCGTAAAAGCGACCAATACTCCTGTTGCGCGGCGTCTCAACCGAAGGTTTTCGCCCTCTTAACTGAGCATCAAACATAGATTTCGTGATGTTCGTAATACAAGTTCCATAATGATCAATGTAGACAACTGATCCACGGATCATTTGCTCATCAACCATAGGCTCATGTTCTTTTATGCGTTTTATACGCTGAACCACGGGTCCGAGCAGTTCTAATTTTCCTCCTTCGGCCAAATGTGCGGCCGCAGTAGCAAACAATGCGAAGACATCACTAGTATCTACACCGCGTATATCCAATGTTCTTGCATCTGTAATCTTTGCTTCCATCAATAGACTCGGCAAGATGCCATTATTCGCAGCAATAAAATACTGACCATTCGCTTTAATGCAAACGTAAGTCAACCCCTGCTGAGGACTACTTCCAACAAAAACCACGTGAATAGTTCCCGTCGGAAAAGACGTGAAGGCACGTTTTAAAAGAAAGGAGGCTTGCTGAATGTTATGCGGCTCAACCTCATGGCTAACATCAACCCATCGCAACTCCTTGACACGGCGAATAAAGTGCGCTTTTGCTTTTGCAAGCGTTGCGTCTTTAGGTCCAAAATCTGAAGTTGCTGTAATGACCGCCATAGAAGGGCTAATGCCGCGTTGAGTATTGGTAAAAATGTAGTTACTTTGTCAAAAGTAAGGCAATTCCGCCTTCATTTACACCATACAAGGTAGCAGTAATTGACAGAACGCATATTTGAACTCACAGGGGCCGATCCAGCACAACTTTATGGGCCCAGTAATACGTTCCTAAATCAGATAGGTACGTACTTTCCAAAGCTGAAAATTGTTGCACGCGGCCACAAAATAAAAGTCAGCGGTCCAGAAGAAAGCGTCATCGAATTTGAAGACAAACTAGACGGTATCCTCGCGTATGTTGAAAAACATAAAACGCTCGACCAGCGTGCTTTTGACACTCTTGTACAAGCGAGCGACGCTGCTAGAGAAAATTACACCCTGCTGAAAGATGAGGTGATTTTGCACGGACCATCAGGGCGTATCATAAAAGCTAAGACTCCTAATCAGTACAAGCTGATAGAAGCAAGTGTAGACAACGATATGGTATTTGCTATTGGACCTGCCGGTACGGGTAAAACGTATACTGCCGTTGCTCTGGCAGTTCGAGCATTGAAAAATCGTGAAGTGCGTCGTATTATTCTTACTCGACCAGCGGTTGAAGCAGGAGAGAACCTCGGTTTTTTACCAGGAGATTTAAAGGAAAAACTAGATCCGTATTTAGCGCCGCTCTACGATGCATTGCGCGATATGATTCCAAAAGAGAAATTGGAGTTTTATCTTGAAAATAAAACTATTGAAATTGCTCCATTGGCCTTCATGCGCGGTAGAACGCTGGATGATGCCTTTGTAATTTTAGATGAAAGTCAGAATACTACAACCTCACAAATGAAGATGTTTTTAACGCGTATGGGGGAAAGCGCTCGGTTCATCATCACTGGGGACACCTCACAAATTGACCTCCCAAAACATCAAAAATCAGGATTAAAAGAAGCCGTCGGTTTCCTTAAAAACGTGAAGGGAATTGGGTTTATCTATCTTGACGGAAGAGATGTAATTCGCCATCCATTGGTGAAGCAAATAATTGAAGCATACGAACAAAAAGATTGACCATGAATCAAGAGCCCACCTACCAATTCTCTGGATTAACGCATTTCTACCGCGGAAAAGTTCGCGACGTTTATACGATCGGACGTGATGTTCTTGTGATGGTTGCTTCGAATCGTATTTCAGCTTTTGACGTGGTCCTACCCCGTCCTATACCTGGAAAAGGTCAAGTATTGAATCAAATTGCTGAGCACTTCTTAGAGGCAACAAAAGACATTGTTCCCAACTGGCGTCTTGTAACTCCCGATGCACAGGTTACAATCGGCCATCGTGCAGAACCATTCAAAGTAGAAATGGTCATTCGCGGTTACCTCGCAGGGCATTCTGCAAGAACCTACAAGAGCGGCGTTCGTGAATTATGCGGGGTACCACTACCAGCGGGAATGAAAGAAAACGGTGCATTCCCAGAACCCATTATTACTCCAGCAACGAAAGCCGAACACGGCGCGCATGATGAGGATATTTCGCGTGAAGCTATTATTGCAAAAGGCATCGTAAGTGAAGTGGATTACATTCTATTAGAACAATACACACGTGCCCTATTCAAACGTGGCTCAGAAATGGCTGCCGAACGTGGACTCATTCTTGTGGATACGAAATATGAGTTTGGAAAACTCGCTGATGGTACTATCGTCCTTATTGATGAAATTCACACACCCGATAGTTCTCGTTATTTCTATGCCGAGGGTTATGAGGAACGACAAAACACGAATGAGCCGCAGCGCCAACTTTCTAAGGAGTTCGTACGCGAATGGCTAATGGAAAACGGATTCCAAGGCAAGGAAGGTCAACAAGTACCTGAGATGACGGATGACTTTGTTGAATTAGTAAGCAATCGATACCAAGAACTCTTTGAGCAAATCACTGGAAAATCATTCCATAAAGTAAGTGACGAAAGAGTTGAAGAGCGAATTCAATCGAACGTCGAGAACTACCTCTCGACATTTTCAGGGTAGACAAAATATAATTTGGAACTGTTTTTGTTCTTATGTAGGTCAGTGTTTATGAAATATTATCTGTCTCTTATAGTCTTCTTATTCATCTCTACCCTAAGCTTTGGGCAGTTTAAGGTGATTAAATTTGGCGTAAAAGGCGGTGTAAACTATCCGCAAAATGCACTAAGTGCTGCCGATATTCTTACGATCTACAACGACCAGACTTACGACATTACAAACCTGCAAACGGATTTTCAAAACGGATTTCACTTTGGAGGCATCACCCGGATCAGCCTTCCTTTAGTACCCGTTTATGTTCACGGCGAAGCCCTCTATACGCAGTTTAAAGAAACGCTTATCATAACTGACGGAGGACAGGACGTTGACCTTAGCTCCACGGTGAGACGCTTAGATTTTCCGATAAGTGCGGGTGCTAAATTTGGGCCAGCGTATGCGGGCTTAGGCGGGACACCGTCTTTACCTTTTGCGGATGCCAGCGCATTGTGGTCCAGCGACCAAGAAGCTAACCTGAGTTGGGGATGGCATATTCAAGCGGGACTGAAGCTTTGGCGACTCATGGGAGAAGTAAAATACGAAGGCGGCTTTGGAATGCTGTCTAGAAACGTAACTTATACCGATAACGGAGGAACTGATTACAACTTTAATTTAGACGCAAGACGCAGCCAAATTATGGTTAGTCTTACTTACTTTTTCAAGTAATTAATCCAATACTTTTAGATAGCCTTTTTGGAGAAAGTGGTACATAATACCCACCGTGTATGCATCACTTTCAAGATGCACCATGCGTTTCTTTAATTGCGCTACGTTCGTAGAGTCTGTCGCCAAATAAAAATAGGTGTAACCTAAAACGCGATAGTTTTCGACAATAATCGCGCATTGTTCTGTTGATTTACGACCCGGCCCTACCAACACACCTTCTTGGGGCAACATGTAACTGCGAAGGGTACTTATTCCAATACGCTTATTTTTGGCTTTCCACTGTAAATTCTTAGTGTGTTTATTATAATGCTCTCGATCTCTATCTAAGAGAAATGTGTCTGGATCTAAGCCCTCCGACATCATCATTTTTTGCAACCAAGGGTAGATGGATTTAGGACCTTCGAAATAAAAATCTGGCGCTTTATAACGAACCGGAAAAATACGAACGTGGTCTATTTCAGCGCCTTTTTTAGCATCTAAAAAAATACCGAAATTCAAAAAATGTTTCTTCTTAGTGACGTTGTATACTGGACGATGCTTATCTAAGGTGGAACGGACTAATACCTCAGCGACAGCCTCATTACCTAACTCTTCCACTTGAAGTGTTGCTGCCTCACTCTGCAAAGCCAGAGCTATTTTATTATCCGCAACGAAATGTCGATTGATGCTGTTCTGAAGGTCCTTACTAGACCCTACATAAATAGCCTCGCCTTCCTCATTATAGATGTAATAAATTCCCACTTTATTCTGCATGTTCTTGACTTGCAGCTTAAATGGATTTCGCCGAACGCTCGCCTCCTTAGTGACATGTACCTTACTCAAGTAAGCATCACGATCTTTTTCAAGCAAAATTTTCAGGAGCTCTAAAGTTAACCTCGCATCGCCTTCTGCTCTGTGCCGTGCTGAATTTACCAATCCCAATTCCTTACTCACTGTTTTCAGGCCATAATTCTCCCAATCCGGAAAGATTCGTTCACAATACGGTATGGTATCAAGCGTTGCACGATGATAATCGAACCCCATGGATTCAAATTCCTGCTGAAAAACGCGGTAGTCGAAACTAATGTTGTGAGCAACGAACGTGCAATCTTCAGTGATCTTCACTACACGTTTAGCTAATTCATAGAACTTGGGGGCCGTGCGCACCATTTTATTTGTAATTCCCGTCAATTTAGTCACATAAGGATCGATACCTTTTTCGGGATTTACGAGAGAAACTAATTGGTCTACGACTTCTCCATTTTCTAGTACGAATATGGCGACATCAATAATTCGCTCTGAACCGAATGTCCCGCCCGTACATTCTATGTCGATCACGGCAAATCTCATGGCGTATATGTTCTTGCACCAAATATGGCAGAGCCAATTCTCACGTGCGTCGCGCCATACTCCATAGCGACAGTATAATCACCGCTCATGCCTATGCTTAATGTATTCCAACCTTGCTTTTGAGCGTGAGCGTTATAGAAATTGCTTAACCCGGAAAACTCTTGCCCGATCTGATCTTTATTATCCGTATTTGACGCCATACCCATCAAACCACACACTTTGATATTCTCGTAGGCCGTTAAACCGAGCAGTACCTCTTCTAATTCAGTAATCGACCATCCAAATTTCGTCTCTTCCTGTGCGATGTGTACTTGCAACAAACAATTGATGACGCGGTCTACTTTCTTCGCATGCTTATCCAATTCTCTCAATACTTTTTCTCGGTCAACGCCATGTACCATATGGACAAAAGGAGCCATGTACTTTATTTTATTCGTTTGTACATGACCGATCATATGCCAACGAATGTCTTTGGGCATGGTCTCTGCTTTGAGTGCCATTTCTTGAATCTTGTTCTCACCAAAGTCCCGCTGCCCTGCCTCGTATGCTTCCAATAAAAGTTCTACGGGCTTTGTCTTACTTACGGCAACCAATTGCACCCCTTCCTTTAGCGAAGCGTGAACTGTTGTTAAAGCTGATTGAATTAGTGTCATTTAAAAAGATGAAGGAGCAAACCGCTTCTCAATTTAGGCTCAATATACGTGCTCTTTGGGGGCATCGACCCCTTGTTAACAGCGATTTCTTTCAATAGTTTTACACTTACCGGGGGCAAGCGAAATCCCAATGCATAGCCCTTACGTACCATCTCGATACTACGGTCCGATTGTGTCTGTCTGTGATACTGTAAACGTGCATCGTTTCTCGGGTCTACAACATCAAGCAGCGGGCGTAGAATGGTATCTAGCAACTCTTGAGAAGGCAAAACCTCTTCTGTTGAGGCTCGGCGGCGTAAATTATACCAATTCCCTGCAAAGAAACATTGGAAACTGACTCCAGTAAAATCGTCCGTAGGCGTTTCAATACGTTCTAGGGTATACTGGGTTTCTAGATCAGAGAGATCAAATGAATCATTACTTAAATCGAACCAACGTTCAAAAGATTCGATTCCGACTTGTTCCTCCGCCATGAACATGCAGAGAACTCCTTGAGCAGATGGATTGTCTTTTGCATCCTGAGCAACGCGCACTGACGAGGCTAAACGGTGGTGACCATCGGCAATATATTTCGTGCCTGACTGTTCAAAGAAACTTGCGAGTTCGCTCGCTTGATTTTGCGGCACTACCCACAAGCGGTGAAGGTATCCGTCAGTTGACGAGAATTCGTATTCAGGACGATCCTTCTTGATTTGCGCTACCCTTTCGTTATATGAATCATTTACTGAACCAAAGACAAGAACTGGTTCCGCTTGAAACCCTGTAATACTCAAATACCGAGCAAATATATGCTCTCGCTTTGCGATGGTTTTCTCGTGCGGTAAGGTCATTCCATTCGTTACACTTTCGGCATCAAGTAATCCAATAACTCCCGTATAAATAGATGTTGGCGTCCTTTGTTCGTATAGGTAATACGTTGGCTGATCGTCTTGTATAAAAATGCCTTCTTTCTCGAATCGATTGTAACGACTTCGAACCGCACTGAATCGTTCCTTATAGTGTAGTTCGGGTAATGCATTCGGGTTTATGACGTGTAGAAAAGTATACGGGTTGTTTGATAATTTATCATCAAGCTCCTCTGGGCCATAAGTGATGTAGGAACGAGTGGCTACTAAATAAGCCTTATCGCGCGTCGGGCGCACCGCTTTGAATGGTCGAAGCATAACTGTATACTGTTGGTGGTTCTTGCAGTGAAATTACACAATCAAAAAAGAAAAGCCCCGCGGAATCCGCAGGGCTCACCAAAAAGTTTTGAGTAGTAGTTATAGACTTGCGGCAAGCGAATCAATATGAGCTGCTAGTTCAGTCCCAATACGATCTTGAGCTTCACCAGTCGCAGCACCAATGTGAGGCGTTAAACTAACTTTTCCATTCATTAACACCTTTACTGCTGGTGTAGGTTCGTTTTTAAAGACATCTAGTCCCACACCTGCTACTTTACCGGCCTCAAGCGCATCAAGCAATGATTCTTCATTAATTACTCCGCCACGAGCAGCATTTAACAAGAATACACCGTCCTTCATTTTCGCGATTTCAGCAGCACCAATAAGATCGCCTCCTGGAACATGCAGTGAAATAAAATCCGATTGCGCCAACACACCTTCTAAGCCTACATTTTTACACGTAAAACTCAATGATTGACCGTCGAAGAATTCTAACGCCACGTCAATGTCATCATTGTGCATATCAGAGAATACGACCTCCATACCTGCACCTATGGCTAATTTAGCCAAGGCTTGGCCGATACGACCGAAACCGACGATACCCAAAGTTCTGCCACGCAATTCCATACCACCTGCAAATGCCTTTTTCATGCTTGCAAATTTCGTATCACCGTCTAAAGGCATGTTTCTATTGGAATCATGTAGGAAACGGACAAGCGTACGCATGTGTCCCATGACTAATTCAGCGACCGAATCTGACGAGGCTGCTGGCGTATTGAACACCTTCAAACCTTTACTACGAGCATACTCGACATCGATATTATCCATACCAACGCCGCCGCGACCGATTCCTTTTAATGAAGGACAAGCATCGATCAACTCCTTTCGCACAGTGGTCGCTGAACGCACCAAAACAACATCGATCTGGTGTTCATTGACGTACGTCTCGAGTTGCTCTTGAGCTACCTTAGTAGTTATTAATTCATGTCCCGAAGCCTCTATAGCGGCTACACCTGAGGCTGAAATTCCGTCGTTTGCTAATACTTTCATGCGTGTGTTTTTTCTAATTCTTTCATACAGTTGACTAAAACCTGAACACTTTCTAAGCCTAATGCATTGTACATTGATGCGCGGTAACCACCAACATCGCGGTGACCGTTAATACCATTGATTTTCGCCGCTTTAACTAAATCATCGAATGCAGCTTTGTGTGCTTCATCATTCAATAAAAAACAAGCGTTCATAGTCGAACGGTCTTCTACAGCCGCAGTTCCAACGAAAAGTGGGTTGCGATCAATCTCATTATACAATAGTGCAGCTTTAGCCTCATTGCGCGCTTCAATGGCCTCGACACCATCGTTTTCTTTCAACCAACGCAGTGTTAACATACTTACGTAGACAGAAAAGACTGGTGGTGTATTGAACATACTTCCTTTATCGATATGCGTTTGATACTTCAACATCGTAGGGATGTAACGTCCAGATTTCCCAAGAGCATCCTTACGTACAATAACCATTGTTGCCCCCGCAGGACCTAAATTCTTTTGCGCACCGGCGTAAATCAAATCGAATTTACTCACATCTATAGAACGCGAGAAAATATCTGAACTCATATCACAAATCACAGGAACACGAGTATCTGGAAACGATTTCATTTGTGTTCCATAAATAGTGTTGTTGGAAGTACAGTGGAAGTAATCCGCATCCGGGTTAATGGAATACCCTTTGGGAATAAAATTGTAATTCTTCTCCTTAGACGATGCGATAATAGTCGCACTGCCTAAACCTGCCGCTTCCTTGTGCGCTTTAAAAGCCCAAGCACCGGTATCAAGATATTCCGCAGTACCCGCTTCACTTAAAAAATTAAAAGCAACCATTGCAAATTGCAGGGATGCACCACCCTGTAAGAAAACCACTTCATGTGATTCTGGAACACTCAGCAGCTCTTTAACTAGAGCAACTGCCTCATCCATCACAGCAACGAAATTCTTGCTGCGGTGAGAAATTTCAACTACTGACAGCCCTAGGTTATCAAAGTCTATTAATGCTTGCGAAGCTTCTTCAAAAACTTGTCCTGGAAGGATACAAGGTCCAGCTGAGAAATTATGCGTTTTCATAGTTTGCAATATTGTGAACGACAAAGTTACACGGATGAAAAAAGGGAACATTGAAGGGTGGTGAAAAGTTTAGGTTATTTTTCACGGGTAATCAACAATTTAAGCCGGTGCGTTAATCCTACACAGAGTTCCTGCAATTCCAATCTCTAGTGTGTAACTTTGGTCTAATAATTAAAGAACCAAATCCCACGAATATGTCGAACGGAATTTCTCAAGTACCCACAGCCACCAATGAACCTATTTACGATTATGCACCTGGAACGCCGGAGCGGGAAGCGCTACTAGCCGCTTACAAAGA
Organism: Schleiferiaceae bacterium; assembly: GCA_028357285.1. Lineage (GTDB taxonomy): Bacteria > Bacteroidota > Bacteroidia > Flavobacteriales > Schleiferiaceae > UBA10364. Next base: position 13,820 of record JAOMWM010000023.1, read on the forward strand.
GCAGTACAACAGTACAGTAGACGTACCTATGTACATTGGCGGGAAAGAAGTCCGTACTGGAAACACAGGTGAATTGGCGCCACCTCACGATCACCAGCACAAATTAGGTGTCTTCCATAAAGGTGATGCAAGCCACGTGAGTGCAGCCATCGATGCGGCATTAGAAGCACGCAAGCAATGGGCAGATATGCCGTGGGAACACCGTGCCGCTATTTTCCTTAAAGCTGCGGAATTAATAAGTACAAAATACCGCTACCGCCTGAATGCCGCTACTATGCTGGCACAAGGAAAAAATTGTTTCCAGAGCGAGATTGACTCCGTATGTGAGTTGGTTGACTTCTTGCGTTACAACGTGGAATACATGACCCAGATTTACAGTGAGCAACCGGAAAGTTCAGTTGGTGTATGGAACCGTTTGGAATACCGCCCATTAGAAGGTTTTGTATTTGCTTTGACACCGTTCAACTTTACGGCCATTGCAGGTAACTTACCAGCCTCCGCAGCCTTAATGGGAAATACGGTGGTTTGGAAGCCGGCCAATTCTCAGATTTATTCTGCCAATGTCGTCATGGACATCTTCATGGAAGCTGGCCTTCCCGCAGGTGTAATCAACCTCGTGTACGTTAGCGGACCCGTTGCTGGTGATGTGATCTTTAACCATAAAGAGTTTGCCGGCATACATTTTACGGGCTCAACCGGTGTATTCCAGAGTCTTTGGGGCACCATCGGTGCAAACATCAAAAAGTACCGCAGCTACCCACGTATTGTTGGGGAGACAGGAGGAAAAGATTTTGTTGTTGCGCATCCTTCAGCAAAAAGCAAAGAAGTAAGTACAGCCCTAGCTCGTGGAGCTTTCGAATTCCAAGGTCAGAAATGTTCTGCTGCATCACGCGCTTACATTCCTGAGAGTATGTGGCCTGCCGTAAAAGAAGAATTGGTTGCAGATATCGCTACGTTCAAAATGGGTACGCCTGAAGATATGGGTAACTTCATCAATGCCGTTATTGATGAAAAAGCATTTGACAAAATTGCTTCGTATATCGAATATGTTAAAGAACAAAGCGATGCAGAAATCATCGCAGGTGGCGGATACGACAAGAGCAAGGGTTACTTTATTGAGCCCACTGTTGTGGTAACTTCTAACCCTAAGTTCCGTACCATGGTGGAAGAGATCTTCGGCCCGGTATTGACCATTTATGTTTATGCTGATGCAGATTGGGACGCTATGCTCGAGTTAGTAGACAGCACCTCTGACTATGCTTTAACCGGTTCTATTTTCTCTGGAGATCGTTACAAAGCGATTGAAGCTGCCAAAGCACTAGAAAATGCAGCGGGTAATTTCTATATCAACGATAAACCTACGGGTGCCGTTGTAGGCCAACAGCCTTTTGGAGGTGCACGTGGATCGGGAACGAATGATAAAGCGGGATCTTACCTCAACCTATTGCGTTGGGTCAATGCGCGTACAATCAAAGAGACGTTGGTTCCACCAACGGACTATCGCTACCCATTCTTGGGCTAAGCGAAAAATTTTGAATTACATGAAAAAGGCGCCCGATAGGCGCCTTTTTTTATCCTCTAAATTGGTTGATTTCGCTTTTCGGTAAGTAGACAACTTTTTTCGTTTCAAAGAATTCCGAAGTAAAAACATTCGAAAGGTTGGAGATACGAGCCTTCATGGTGCCGAGCTCCTCTGCTAGGTCACCTCCCTTCAAATACAATAAACCATTGATCCTATCTGCATCGAGGTTCTTTTGCGAAATTTTACCTTTAATCCAGGGTACAAAGCGTTGCATTTGGGTTACCGCGCGCGAAACCACGAAGTCATACGGCCCTTTAAATTCTTCAGCGCGGCCGTGATCTGCACGAACGTTTTCTAGGCCTAAAGCTTCGGCCACTGCCAAAACTACCTTGATTTTTTTTCCAATGGAATCTACGAGATGGAATTTCGTCTCTGGAAAAAGAATGGCGAGCGGTATGCCGGGAAACCCTCCTCCAGTTCCAACATCAAGCACCTTCTGACCGGGCTTGAAGGAATAAACTTTCGCGATACCTAAGGAGTGTAATACGTGTTTCTCGTAGAAAGACTCCATGTCCTTGCGTGAAATGACGTTAATCTTGGCGTTCCATTCCGTGTATAAGTCTTGGAGTGCTGCGAATTGGTCCCGCTGGCGCTCTGTCAAATCCGGAAAATGTGAATAGATGAGTTCTACTGTTTGCATGGGCCAAAGATAGCGCGGGTGCCGTACTTTTGCGTACAATGAAATTTACTTTAGAACATAACGACCCAAAGAGTGCTGCGCGTGCCGGAACCATCACTACGGATCACGGAACCATACAGACGCCCATATTTATGCCCGTTGGCACTGCTGGAACTGTTAAAGGAGTGCACACTAAAGACTTACGGGAAGATACCCAGGCTCAAATCATCTTAGGAAACACCTACCACCTGTTCCTACGTCCGGGTACGGAAATTTTAAAAGCGGCAGGTGGGTTGCACAAATTCAATGGGTGGGACCGTCCCATTCTCACAGATAGCGGCGGCTACCAAGTTTACAGCCTCGCGAATCAGCGTAAAATCACGGAGGAAGGCGCCACTTTTGCAAGCCATATCGATGGCACGAAACACTTGTTTACACCTGAGCGGGTTATGGACATTCAGCGTGAAATCGGCGCAGATATCATCATGGCATTTGACGAATGCCCGCCGTACCCGAGTACCTACGAATATGCGAAGCAATCGATGCACATGACCCACAGGTGGCTGGACCGTTGTTTTAATAGAATCAATGAAACGGATCCACTCTACGGATACGAACAAACCCTCTTCCCTATCATTCAAGGTTCTACCTACGAGGACTTACGCAATGAAAGTGCAGAATATATAGCCAGTAAAAATGCCGATGGCAATGCCATTGGCGGACTGAGTGTTGGGGAACCTGCAGAAGAAATGTACAAGCATGCAGCGGGGGCCTGCGCCATACTACCAAAGGATAAACCGCGTTATCTCATGGGTGTTGGCACGCCCGCCAACATATTAGAAAACATCAGTTTAGGAATAGACATGTTTGATTGTGTCATGCCTACGAGAAACGGTCGCAACGGTCAAATCTTCACCAGTGAAGGCATCCTAAACCTGCGAAATAAAAAATGGGAGAACGTACATGAGCCGCTGGATCCGAACGGCACAAGCTTCGTAGACAGTCAATATACAAAAGCCTATGTACGCCACCTCATCCACAGCAAAGAGAGCCTGGGAGCACAAATTGCCTCCTTGCACAACATTCGTTTCTACCTATGGCTTGTTGAGCAAGCGCGAGAACACATTATTGCAGGAGACTTTGCGTCTTGGAAAAACCAAATACTGCCAAAATTAGAGCAGCGGTTATAGTATGAATAAATTGGATAGATACATATTGCTCAAATTCATCGGGAGTTTCTTCCTTACGATGGTATTGATTCTTTCCATTGCAGTGGTTTTCGACATCAGCGAGAAATTGGACGATTTCCAAAACGGCGCGTCGATGAACGAAATTATTTTTGATTATTACATCAACTTCATTGCTTTTTACGGCAACCTTTTCAGCGCACTGATTTTATTCATTTCAACCATTTGGTTCACCTCTAGAATGGCGTCCAATTCTGAAATCGTAGCCATCTTAACCTCAGGAACCAGCTTCCGTCGCCTACTCCGTCCTTATTTTATCGGTGCCTCGATCATCTGCGCACTATCGCTAACGCTCAATCATTTACTCGTTCCACAAACGAACATCAAACGCATTGCATTTGAAGAAAAATACGTGACCGGTGTCAACCGCCCGATCAGTCAGAAAATGCACCGCCAAGTTTTACCCGGACACTATGTTTATTTTGAAACCTTCTCCGGGGTGCGCGAGAGCGGGTACCAAATGACCTATGAGGTTTTTGAAGACCACCAACTTAAAAGCAAACTCTCCGCGGATTTTGTCCGCTTAGATACCGCTACCGGACGTTGGCGTCTAGACAACTACAGACTCCGCACGCTTGATGAAAAGGGGATTGAGCAGATCTCTTTCGGTCGTAGAATGGACACAGCCCTTGCCTTTACTTCAGAGCAGATTGCGCCAAAGCTCAATTCCATCGCTACAATGAACAGTAAGGAATTGAGCCGATTCATTGCCCAGGAGGAGCTCACTGGAAATGAAAACATTGCATCCTACCAAATGGAAATGCAACGCCGAACATCCTACCCGGTCAGTTCTTATGTTTTTGTTTTGTTAGCCGTAGGGCTCGCGAGTCAAAAGAAAAGAGGCGGACTGGGTGTGAATATCGCAATAGGACTGGTTTTAACCGCCATCTACATTTTTTTCATGCAGCTTTCCGAAACCTTTGCGAAAACGGGATTACTCAGTTCAGAAGGGCTACTGGGAGGGCCGTTGGAATGGATAGGAATACAACCTGCGGAATTTGCTGTCTGGATCCCTAATATTGTATTTGCTTCCATCGCACTTTGGCGCTATAGTACGGCACCAAAATAACTCCTCTAATGAAACCACTGAGCAGTCATTTCAAAGACCAATTGAGTCTTCACTTCATCGTCTTCATTTGGGGTTTTACCGCCATTTTAGGACGCTACATTTCTATCGATGCCCTTTCGCTTGTGTTCAATAGAACGGCACTCACCTCAGTCGCCATTGCAGGATATATGCTGTGGAAAAAACGTCCGTTCAGCGCAAGTACAAAAGAACTTTGGTTTATGGCCTTGTGCGGCATATTGATCGCCGTGCATTGGATTACGTTTTTTGGTGCCATTAAAATTGCCAACGTTAGTATCACTTTAGCAGGAGTTTCAACAGGTGCATTGTTTTCAGCCTTGCTCAATCCTATTTTGAATAAAGGGAAATTGGATCCTGTAGAACTGGCATTAGGCGCCATTGTGGTTGTAGGAATCGTGATCGTCTTTTATGAAGAACCCAACGCGGCATCGATAAAAACCTACGCTTGGGCAGGTTATACACTGACGAATTACCAATTGGGCCTTCTCATTGCTCTTTTCAGTGCCTCTCTAAGTGCCAGCTTTAGTATTTTGAATAAACAGCTGGTAGCACGCTATCCATTTCCCGTTCAGGTTACTTTTTGGGAACTCTCGTTCGCCTTTATTGGTGTAGCACTATACGACCTCATAGCGGGAAGTCACAACCCCATGACACTCTGGGCAACTAACGCTAACGACTGGTGGTTCCTTGCGATTTTAGCCCTTCTATGCACTGCCTACCCCTTCATTAAAAGTGTTGAGCTGCTCAAGCGACTATCACCGTTCAGTGTCATGCTCGCCATTAATCTAGAACCTGTCTATGGTATTCTACTCGCGGCTTTACTTTTCGGTGCCGAAGAGAATATGAATCCCCAATTTTACTTAGGCGTTCTCATTATTTTAGGGACCGTGATCGCCAATGGGATTATAAAAGCACAAAAAAGGAAGTCCGGGTCCTAAGGACTTTGTATTTTGCACGACCGATTCAGAAAGTAATTATGGATTATTTATCATTTGAGAAACCCATCGAAGAACTTGAGGTTCAACTGTCTAAGGCCCTAGAGCTGGCAGATGAAACCGGTGTAGATATGGCGAAAAGTATCGACGATATCCGCCAGAAACTCGATGAGGCGAAAAAGAAAATTTACGGCAATCTGAGCGCGTGGGAACGCGTCCAATTGTCACGTCATCCGCAACGTCCTTACACTCAGGCGTACATCAATGCCATTACAGAAGGAAACTTCATCGAAATGCATGGTGATCGCGGGGTGAAAGACGATAAAGCAATGATTGGAGGCTGGGGAATGATCGGCGACCAATCCTACATGTTCATCGGCCAACAAAAAGGTGTCAATACAAAAATGCGTCAGTACCGCAATTTTGGTATGGCAAACCCAGAGGGATACCGTAAGGCCTTGCGTCTCATGAAGCAAGCCGAAAAATTTGGTCGTCCTATCATCACTTTGATCGATACACCGGGAGCATTCCCAGGTCTTGAAGCAGAAGAACGGGGTCAGGGTGAAGCAATCGCTAAAAACATAATGGAGATGTCACGCCTTAAGGTACCTGTCATCTGCATTATCATTGGTGAAGGTGCTTCAGGAGGTGCAATCGGAATAGGTGTAGGAGATAAAGTTTTAATGCTTGAGAACACTTGGTACAGCGTGATCTCTCCTGAGAGTTGTTCTTCTATTTTGTGGCGTACTTGGGATTACAAGGAAACCGCAGCAGATGCGCTAAAACTCACTGCGAAAGACATGAAAAAGAACGGTCTCATTGACGGCATTATCAAAGAGCCGTTAGGCGGTGCACATGCGAACCCAGACGCCATGTTCGAAATTGTGAAAAGAGAAATTACGAAACATACCAAAGTCCTTTTGAAAATGGATCCACAAGAACGTGTCGAAGCGCGTATGGAGAAATTCTTCAGTATGGGAGTCTTTGCTGAATAACATAAACTGTGGCTGAACAACCCAATAATAAAAATGCTGGTGTACCGGGAAGACCTTCTGGAAAAACAACCAATCTAACCGCAGGAGGACGTGTGCCTCCGCAAGCTATAGATTTGGAAGAAGCAGTATTGGGTGCCCTTTTGATTGATAAAAATGCGCTTTCAAGAGTCATTGATATTCTTCACCCAGAGGCGTTTTACAAAGAGCAACACCAACTTATTTACAAAGCTATTGGCAGCCTTTTTGGAGACAACCAGCCGGTAGATATTCTGACCGTTTCGGCAGAATTACGCAAGGAAGGTCTTATGAAGCAGGCCGGTGGGGAGCGCTATCTGGCCCAATTAAGTCAAAAAGTCAGCTCAGGTGCACACATTGAGTACCACTCGCGCATTGTTCTGCAGAAGCACATCCAAAGAGAATTGGTCCGTATTTCTAGTGAAATCATCGAAAGCGCCTTTGACGAAACTACAGACGTTCTCGAACTCCTAGATACTTCTGAGCAAAAGCTATTTGAAGTGGCGCAAGGGAACCTCAAACGGAATTACGAAAGTGCTGAAGATTTAATTCGCCAAGCATTGGACCGAATCGAAACCATTTCGAAACAAGAAGGCCTCTCAGGAGTTCCTTCCGGTTTTGCAGCATTGGACCGCGTTACTTCCGGATGGCAACCTTCTGATTTGATCATTCTGGCCGCTCGTCCGGGTATGGGAAAAACGGCATTCGTACTTTCAATGGCTCGCAATATGGCGATTGACCATCAAAAACGAGTGGCCGTATTTTCACTTGAGATGTCTTCGGTTCAATTGATCACTCGTATCATTTCTTCTGAAACGGGTATCAACTCAGAAAAACTGAGGAAAGGAGACCTTACAGATGGGGAATGGAACCAATTAACCTCTGGTGTTAAGGACCTCGAAAAAGCAAAACTCTTTATCGACGATACACCTGCCCTGAGTGTTTTCGACCTTCGTGCTAAAGTGCGTCGTCTCCACTCCACCCAAGGCTTGGATTTAATCATCATTGATTACTTACAGCTCATGACTGTAGGAGGTTCCAAAGCACAAGGAAACCGTGAACAGGAAATCTCTACCATCTCCCGCTCGCTAAAATCCGTTGCAAAGGAATTGAACGTGCCGGTTATCGCTCTTTCACAGCTATCACGTGCGGTTGAAACTCGTTCTACATCAAAACGTCCGCAGCTCTCTGATTTACGTGAATCTGGTGCAATCGAGCAAGACGCAGATATCGTGAGCTTCATTTACCGCCCAGAATACTACCAGATAGAAGAATGGGAAGATGGCGATTCTTCAATGGGACAAGCGGAAATCATTATTGCTAAGCACAGAAACGGTTCACTCGATGATGTGCGCTTGCGCTTTATCGGAGAGCTCGCTAAATTTTCTGATTTAGACCAAGGCGATACCATCACTATGGAGAGTAAAATGAATGACGGTCCTGGTTACGGGTCTTCAGGATTTAATTCCGACGATACCGGCGGTTACACCAACCTCCCCACACCTGGACTCGACGGCGGCGACGTACCTTTCTAATCCATGCATGCTAACCACAAATCGCACTCCTTACTGTTGAGCGTACTACTGTGGGCGCTTTCAATTCTTTCACACGTTGTTTCTGCCCAAGTCCTTATTCCTATGGACGAAAGCCAGCAACGCGACCATCTAAAAGCCTATGGCCTCCTTTACAACGCCATAGAAGACGGCTACGATTGCCATTGGCTTTTGAATCATAGAGGAGGTTCCTTCGCTATATTAAACGCCGATTCAAAACTCATTCAACAGGCGCTTCTTCGTGGTGTGTCTTACGAAACAAGCTCGGCCACCCAATTGGTCCAACTCATGGCAGATCTAAAAAGCCCCGCAAACAACACCAATACGGTCGCACTACAACGGGTCCCTAAAATCGCCGTTTATTCTCCAGACGGTGCACAACCCTGGGATGATGCAGTAACGATGGTTTTAGAATATGCTGATATTCCGTTCACTACCATCTACGATACAGAGATACTCGATGGCAGCCTCGGCGACTACCAGTGGCTGCACTTGCATCACGAAGACTTTACTGGACAATACGGTAAATTCTATGGCTCTTATAGAGATGCGGCTTGGTACATCAACCAGAAAGCTAGTTTTGAAGCAGCCGCGCTCGAAATGGGCTTCACTAAAGTGAGCCAGCAAAAACTCGCTGTCGCTAAAACCATAACAACCTTTGTAGAAAATGGTGGCTTTTTGTTCGCTATGTGCAGTGCCACGGATTCATATGATATCGCACTGGCTGCCCAAAAAACAGATATTTGCGAAAGTATGTTTGATGGAGATCCCATGGCGCCGGGAGCGGCCTACCAGCTCGACTATGCTCCATGCTTTGCATTCAAAGATTTCACCTTAGAAACCAATCCCCTTCGGTACGAATATTCGAACATCGATATTACGGACCGCCGTGTACGTTCCATGAAAGAAGACAGTGACTACTTTGAGCTCTTCGACTTCAGTGCGAAATACGATGTCATACCAACCATATTAGTTCAGAACCACACGGATCTTGTCAAGAGCTTTTACGGCCAAACCACGGCATTCTTACCCAAGACATTAAAACCAACCACTACCATCTTAGGCTCTAATGCAGTCGATGGTGCAGCACGTTATATTCACGGCACGCAAGGCAAGGGTTACTGGACTTTCTATGGTGGACACGATCCAGAAGATTACCAGCACCGCGTCGGCGACCCCCACACGGATCTTAACAACCACCCTAACAGTCCGGGCTACCGCTTAATTCTAAACAACATTCTTTTCCCTGCAGCGAAGAAGCCGCCACAGAAGACCTAGTTGAATAAGGTCCAGCGAGCACTCAATTGAACCCAACGATCTGTTCTTGGAGTTGCACCAAAAGCGTAATAGCTGTAATCTGCAAATCCTTCAAGGGCATTCACGACTCTTACGCCTGCGATAAAATTCGCTATTCGTGCTTCAAAGAATGCGGTTGCCCAAGGATAACTCCCTGCTAAATGATCGGTCTGCATAGCCCAGATAGGCACACCCACTAGATAGGTAGGCGTATAGAAGGCATCCTCCACACTTACATTGACTCCAGCCTTCAACTCAAACCTATTTACGATACTCATTTTATAATTCACCTCTGTAAAACCGCCCCAATTTGGCGTTGTAAATCCTCCAAACGAAGATTTGAAAGCGCCATATCCTTGAACACTTAAGTTCAAGCCTTCTCTATTACTCGTTAATCCGACCTGTGCTCGAGCGTAGGTGCCGTCCCAAGTTGCCAATTCATCGAATGACTCGAGGTAACGCATACCTCTTATCTGTGCCCCGTAAAGGAGCAACTCCTTTTTCCAACGTTCCCCTTGATTCCAATCTAACGCTACCTCATTCTTAAAATAAGAAAGCTCGATATCCCTAAAGTCATATGAATATCCATAGAGTTGCTCAAATCGGTACATCTGTGGTTGGTGAAGGAAATTAACGCCAACAGTAAAATCGCCAGGAATCTTAGGTATAGAAACATTATTCCGTAGATCATAACCTCCGGCATTGAAGCCAATGATATTGACCGCATATGTACCACGAAATGATAAGAGCCCGTCTCGTTCTAAGGCTAAAGTACCTTGGGCCCTGACAAATGGTTGTACTATGTTATCAAAAGCCTCTGAAACTGCACTACTATCTGTTCTAAAGGCATCCCAACCTCCTGAATTACTCGTTAGATTTTCTATCCCTGCATTGGCGTTTATGGCGCAGTATGCTCTGTTCAACCCAAGAAGTCCAAAAATTTTGTCATAATGCAGAATGACTTCCGCACTAGTCAGTCGTAATGAATCATTGTAATAAAGCGTTCGGCTATCTAGTTGTGGTATTGCATCAGTACTGTCCCAGAAATACTCCGACTGTTGTAAATCACTTTGAACTGCCCATGCCGCGCTTTTAAGTTGAGCTTTTAATGTAACATCACTTAAATGACGGTAGTACATAAAACGTAGCTGTTCTTCATACAGTTCGCCTCGATCGTTTGCGACACTATAGTTTCTGCGTAATGT
>JAOMWM010000024.1 GCA_028357285.1 Schleiferiaceae bacterium
TTATTGATACTAACGCCGTTTTGCTTACCACGAGACCCCATATTTTCACGAATACGGTCAAATACGACCACAGTATCGTTCAATGAATAACCAATCACTGTTAGAATGGCAGCAATGAATGCTTGGTCCACTTCTAACTGGAATGGTAAGAACCCGTCCGCTAAAGAGAATACCCCCATTACAAACAGCACATCGTGTAACAATGCAACTACCGCACCAAGCGAGAATTGCCATTTACGGAAGCGAATGAGGATGTACAAGAAGACTACAATCAGCGAGAAGATGATGCTGTAAACCGCACCTGATTTAATGTCATCGGCAATAGTTGGTCCAACAACTCGCGAACCTACCAGACCTATGGCATCTTCAGCATCGTCTGTAAAGAAAGATTCTAGCGGTAAGTCTTCTGCAAAGAAATCTGCAACACCAGCGTACAGCTTAGACTGAATGTCCTCGTCAATTGTAGGACCCGTTTCGCCAATGCGGTAGCTCGTTGTAATGATCACCTGGTTTGCATCGCCCAAAGTTTTTACCACTGGGGTGTATGTATTACCGTCTTCATCAACAAAAGCATTACTCAAAGATTCGGCAACATCACTAACTTCTACAGGCTGGTCAAAACGTACCTGGAACGAACGTCCACCTACAAAGTCAACCCCCAGGTTCAAACCTTTTGTAAATAGCGAGAATAATCCAATCGCGATTACTACCGTAGAAACACCATAGGCAACTTTACGCTTCTTCAAGAAGTCAAAGCTCATGTTGGTGTACCAGTCTTTTGTGGTTTTAGTAGAGAACCTGATGTCTTTCTTACCTGCCAATCTTCTCTCAAATACAATTCTTGAGATGAACAATGCGGTAAATAACGAAGTCAAAATACCGATCATCAGTGTCGTTGCGAAACCGCGGATAGGACCTGTACCGAAAGCAAAGAGAATAATACCCGTTAAGAAGGTCGTAACGTTTGCATCGATAATCGCACTGTTGGAATTTTTGTATCCGTCAACAATGGCTGCACGAAGTCCTTTTCCAAGGCGCATTTCTTCACGAATACGCTCGAAAATAAGAACATTCGCATCTACTGCCATACCAATGGTCAATACGATACCTGCCATACCTGGAAGCGTCAATACTGCTCGCAAACTAGCAAGAATACCAAAGATCAAGAACATGTTGATTAATAGTGCCATGTTGGCCACAAGACCCGCACCACTATAGTAGAAGTACATGTAAAGTAAAACCAGAGCAAGAGCAATGGCAAACGAATTAATCGATGCAGAGATGGCTTCTTTACCTAAAGAAGGACCTACTACATCGGACTGAATGATGCGCGCAGGAGCATCAAGTTTACCTGCACGAAGAATATTCGCTAAATCCGCACTTTCCTCGGCACTGAAGTTTCCTGTAATCTGCGTACGACCACCAGCAATTTCATTTTGAACTTGCGGATAAGAGTATACATAGTTATCTAGTACTACCGCTACAGAACGCTTCGGCGTTTGCGCAGCTGCTTCCGCAGTTAAGCGTTGCCATTTCTGTGCTCCCGTGCCGTTCATGGCCATGGTTACAATGTTACGGTTGTATTCGTCTAAATCTGGGCGCGCATCCACGATTACACCACCGTCCAATTCAGGCGTATTTTCGCGATTGCCTTTGATTGCTAAAAGAGTTATAATATCAGAATTAGGCTCTGGCTTACTGCTCCAAAGGAACTTCGCGTTGCGCAACTCTTGATTCATCATTTGAACGATCTCTGGACGTGCCAAAAATGCGTTAACCTTTGCCGTATCACGAATAAGTGAATATCCGACACGCGGTCCTTGCATGGCCATTCCAGTTTCACTCACCATAGGGCGGAAAACTTCAAACAACGGGTTGTTCGTAGAAAGAACATCTGAGGAATCTGTTGCTGCAGAATCCGCAGGAACTTCAGCATCTTCGATTGCTAGATCACTAAAATCTGGCGTTTCGTCAACAGTTTCGGTTGTAGCTTTTTCGCCTTCAACGATATCGCGCAGTTTGTCATTCGCAGAAACAAGGAAAGGAAGCACTTCTGCACCTTCATACATGTTCCAGAACTGCAGTTCCGCAGTCGATTGTAATAGTTTCTGAACACGCGCCGGATCTTTAACACCCGGTAGTTCCACTAAAATACGTCCAGTTCCCTCTAGGCGCTGAATGTTCGGCTGTACAACACCAAACTGGTCGATACGTGCGCGCAACACAGTAAATACGTTGGCAATCGCAGCTTCAACATCGCGACGAATTTCCGCTTGTACGGCATCGTTTGCGGCATTGAAACCTACTTTGTCCGTCATTTCCGGCGTACCGAAAAGCGAAGCGTCGCTCAACAACAAACCGCCACCGGTTTCGGCGCTGATTTTATCAAACTCCGCAAAGAACGTGTTTAGATAGTTGTTTTGACCTTGACTTTGAGCTTCGTCAGTATTTGCAATAGCTTGAGTGAAGCGTGGATCTTGGGCATTTGCCACTAAACCTTTCAACACGTCTTTTACGCTCACTTCGAGGATTACATTCATCCCCCCTTTGAGGTCAAGACCAAGGTTCATTTCCTTTTTCTTCACTTCGCCGTAGGTAAACCCAAGTATTGGGTAGACCTCTTGCGACATCATACTGTCGAGATAAGCCGACTTAACATTTGCATCTCCTGCGGCGAATGACTCTGCATCGCTAGCGACGTTGTTCGCGACCCATGTGAACGAGAGCTGGTATAATGAAGCCAGACCTAGTGCAATCGCGAAAACGGTAATTAATCCTTTGTTCTGCATCCTGATGGATTGTTTCAGTTTTTCAATAACGCGCAAATATAGGCAGTTCGAGGTGCCTAACCTAAAGTTTTTTGTACCTGCAGGCTTCTAAGTTTATCCTATCTTTGAGTACCTATGAGAAGGACCTCTATTTTATCTCTTGTTTTTCTGCTTTTTGGCCTGCTGAGTTACGGTCAAAGCAACCGATTAAATTTTGACTGGACGGCGGGACCTACAGTAAATGCTGGAGGTTCGAGCATACCCTATCCGTTTTTGGGCGGGGTTGATTTGCCACAATGGTCTAAAATAGATTTGAATTTAGACGGTGTAGAAGATTTAGTTGCCTTTGATCGACAAGGCGGCAGATGGATCACCTTTATCGCTGAAAACGGTAATTGGGTGGGCAAACCAGAATATGCATCGTTGCTCCCTGCAGTAAAAAATTGGGCACTATTCAGAGATTTCAATTGTGACGGAAAGAAAGACCTGTTCGCCTACGTTTTAGGAGGAATGGGCGTCTGGGAAAACACCAGCACCACAGACTCCGTTCAATTTACTTGGGCGTTGAATGGCCCTTATTTAACAACCAATGCAGGCAGCACATCTACCAATCTATATAATTTTAGTAGCGACGTACCCGCCATTTCGGATATCGATGGAGATGGGGATTTAGACGTATTAACCTTTGGCCAGAGCGCTACAATTAATTGGCACGAAGGTTTAAACGCTTGCGCGCTCGACTTTAAGCTGAATACTACCTGCTGGGGCCGATTCGAAGAAAACCTCAGCTCCAACGACCTCACACTAAACGGCTGTGCGGGTGTTCAAAAATTAGAATTCAGTCAGAAGACTTCGAGTGGCATGCATGCAGGTTCCTCATTATTAGTACTCAACCTAAATGGAGATACCCTTCAAGATGTGCTTATTGGGGATGTCAGTTTCACCAACCTTGTCGCGGCGTACAACGGCGGTCATATCGACAGTGCTTTTATGGTTACAAAGGATACACTCTACCCCCTGGTTCAACCCACAGCCATAGAGTATTTTCCAGCGGCATTTTATGAGGACATTGATTTCGACAGTATTCCCGACCTCTTGGTTAGTCCCAATTTGAACGGATCACAGAACACAAAGAACAATTGGCTTTATCCAAATAATGGAACTCTCAACAACCCTAGTTGGGGAACATTGGACTCCGCATTTCTAGTCAGAGACATGCTTGATATAGGTTCTGCCGCAAAGCCGGCCCTAGTCGACATCGACTTCGACGGGGATTTAGATTTAGTAGTTGGCGGCAAAGGATTGTATACTGCACCGAGCACCTACGAAAGCCGAATGTTGTTGTACAAGAACACCGGGACAAATACGGCCCCTGCCTTCACGCTGACGGATACTGATTTAGCGAATGCCGGTTACAACAATCTCGGCGCAAGCCTCACTCCAACTTTTGGTGATCTCGACGGCGATTTCGATCCGGATATGATTGTAGGTACAGAAACGGGTGAATTATTTTATTACGAAAACACCGGGTCGTTTACAGCCCACATCTACACGTACCGCGGTAGCCTACAATCCATAGATGTCGGTAATTTTGCTGCACCCGCACTAGGTGACATTGACGGAGATGGTGATCTCGATCTTTTAATAGGAAATGAGCTTGGTGCCATTGCCTACTACGAAAATACGGGAAGTATGCCCAGTGCTTTTACACTAGTAGATGCAGCTTGGGCGGGGATTAACATGACCAGTGCTCAAGCACCAGACGGTTATTCGGCGCCTGCCTTTGTTTTTGGGCAAGACACAACCCTACTCATAGGATCGGAAAGCCTGGGCGTTGTACAGAAAGATAGCTTACGCACTATCATGAGCGGTGCGACTGCATTGGACTTAGTTCTTGGCGGTGGTACAATATCATCCGCATCAAGAGAAGAAACACCCTTCGGAGGATCCAAACGAAATGGCCGGACCCAGATTGTCTTTAGTAAGGGCGAATTAATGAATGAAGGCGGAATCTACGGGCAGATAAAAACCATAGGGTTTGAATTGGGCACTAACACAAGCCTGTATTTGACTCAGGGTTTTGATATCAAAATGACACACGTCTCAGATACGGCACAAACTACTTTTTTAACACAGAACCTACAAACCGTATACAGTGGTATCCGTGTCATGACCACCGGATGGAATGATATTGCATTAGACGTCCCATTTACATGGAATGGCACTGATAACCTACTGGTAGAAATTTGTTTTTCGAAACATGCGCAAACGGGCGATATTCCAGTCCAACTCCAAAACACATCCTTTTCCAGCGTTCGCTACGGGAATGTGACTGGCTGGAACGGTATTACGAATGACGGTTGCCTAATGCCATACGGTGGACGATCAACCAAGCGTCCCAATATGCGGTTTAATCTTCGCCCGACCCTGCGGAGCGCGGATACACATTTTTTAGCTTCTGGGTCACGTTTGCACCCTGCCGTTGGAGACTTGAATGCAGATGGCTACCCCGATGTAATATTGGGAAACATGAGTGGTGGACTGCATTATTTCGAGGGAAAAGCCTTTAATGATATTTCAATCAAGGAGACGGCTATGCTTCCCTTTGAGTGCAAACTTTACCCCAATCCAACTCAAGGGTTTTTCCAATTTGAATGCACCGACCCCCTCATTACTGCTGCACAAATATATTCCATTGAAGGGCGACTGCTCGGAGCAGTAACCGCAGGCACTAAAAATTCCATTCCGCTTGCAAAGGGAATGTATTTAGTTGTTTTCAATATAGAGAGCGGCCTACGCAGTGTAGAACGTTTAATGGTTCAGTAATGTCTGATCTGGCATTCGACGGTGAAAACACGCAGGTAATTGTATTCGATGGTCCGTGTACGTTGTGCAATAGGAGCGTCGACTGGATTCATAACCGAGATTCCCATGGCACATTTTACTTCGCTTCGCGCACCAGCAATTGGGCGATAGAGCATTTGCCAGAGCACTTAAAGCAGGAAGACGCAGTCATTTTAATTTCAAACGGCCAATTCCACTTTCGCTCAAAAGCGGCCTTGCTCATTCTCGAGCAACTTCCCGGCTACCGTTGGACCCGCGTATTCCATCTTATACCCACCTTCTTAAGGGACCTCATTTATAAAATCATCGCGAAAACCAGGTATCGTCTTTTTGGCCAAGGCTATTGCACCTTAGTTTCCGACGAAAGAATGCTCAAGTGATCCCGAAATTTCTGGCATAAAAAAACCTCGAGCGCAAAGCGCTCGAGGTTTTTATTTCTTGACCCGTTTGGCCTATAAATTTTCGTCTAATGCAGCATTCATTTTACGAACTGCAGCAGCAGAAGCTTCGAACTTCTCCTTCTCATCAGCGCTCAAATCGAACTCAACTACATTCTCCCATCCGTTTTTACCGATGATCACAGGGACACCGATACAAATGTCGTCTTGTCCATATTCGCCGTTAAGTAACACGGAACAAGGGAACATTTTCTTTTGATTGCGTACAATCGACTCCACAAGCTCTGCACCTGCAGCGCCTGGAGCATACCAAGCAGAAGTACCGATTAATTTCGTCAAAGTAGCGCCACCAACCATGGTTTCTTTAACTACATGATCTTGCTGCTCCTGCGAAAGGAACTGCGTCACTGGCATACTGTTGTATGTAGCGTGGTTGATTAAAGGAATCATAGTAGTATCACCATGACCACCTATAACCTGCGCCTGTAAGTCGTTTGGAGAACAACCCAATTGCTCCGTTAAACGGTATTTAAAGCGTGCTGAATCCAAAATACCTCCCATACCTATGATACGGTTCTTCGGCAATCCCGAAGTTTTTGACGTCAAATACGTCATGGTATCCATTGGGTTAGAGATGACCACAATGATGATATCAGGGCTGTGCTTGATCAAACTCTCAGTCACCATTTGAACGATCTTCGCATTCGTACCGATCAACTCTTCACGAGTCATACCCGGCTTACGAGGAATACCAGAAGTAATCACTGCAACGGAAGAACCGGCAGTTTTACTGTAATCATTGGTCGAACCGACAACCTTTGAATCAAATCCATTCAAAGTTGCAGTTTGGTTCATGTCCATGGCCTTGCCTTCAGCAAATCCCTCCTTGATATCAAGCAGTACAATCTCCTCCGCCAATTCGCGGCGAACCAAGTTATCTGCTACTGTAGCACCTACGTTTCCGGCACCTACAACAGTAATTTTCATATGTATCTGGTTTTAAGTTAAAATGGTTTTGCAAATGTACATCACAGTCGTCGGTTACCACAGCTTCGTAAGAGAATTCCATTCGCGCTAACGTGCCTAAATAATTCAATACTGCGTTGTACCTTTGACGCACGAAAAAACACCCTCACCATGGTTGCATTGAAACTTATCGGAATTACCGTTGTGCTTTTAGGATTGGGATTCGCAGGAATCGCCATTAAGATATGGGCAAAGAAAGACGGCGAATTTGCAGGAACTTGTGCTTCTCAGAGCCCTTTTTTAAACAAAGACGGCGAAACTTGTTCGTACTGCGGTAAGGACCCAAACCAATGCGAAACGAAACTAGAGCAAGCTAGTTAACCGTATACCTTTCCCAGCCAGAGGTCTGTAATACTTCTATTTCACCAAATTTTGTTCCCACAATAAAATAGCCTTCCACATCTGGAAAGCGGTCGATCATGGTCATCGCCCCCGTAACGCCCTTAATCATGCATGCGGTGGCCAATGCATCTGCCGTTGTTGCATGCGGTGCGATAATGCTCGCGCTTAAAAGATTATGGACCACAGGCTGGCCTGTTTCAGGATCTATACTATGGACCACCTTCTGGCCATTTTCGTCTTGCCAATATTTACGATAATTCCCGCTCGTCGCTAAGGACATACTGTCCAATTCTACAATTGTTTGAAATTGCCCCAAAACACGATCCTCTGTGGGTTCCTCAATTCCGATACGCCATTTCCGGCCTCGAACATTTGTGCCTTTGCACCGCACCTCGCCACCAATCTCAATCATGTAATTTGAAACGCCCACATTATTCATAAGATTCGCAACTACATCGACAGTATACCCTTGTGCTATTGCGTTAACGTCTAATTCATAACCTTCCGGCAGTGCATATTTCTCCATCATACTTCCCGGGCGATGAGCGACCAGACCTTTGTAGCCAACGAAGTTCAAAAGGCTGTCCACATTAATCGAATCCTTGTGGGTTCCACCCGAAAAACCCCAAGCTTTGATCAATGGTGCTAACGTGATATCAAAACTACCGTCAGTAAGCTCACTCAGGTAGATCGACTGCAAGATCACACCATGAAAGTCATTACTCAAAAAGAGCGAATCTCCCCTATTTAAGGCAGAGATTTCACTATTCTCAACCCATAAGCTCATTTGCTGGTCCATAGATTCGAGAATGGAATCAATATCTCGGCGGTAATCCACACCTTCTGGAACCAAATAACTAATACTAAAAGTGGATCCCTGCGCAGGACCTTGGTTGGTCATTTGAACCAATTCAGGATTGCTAGAACAAGATCCCAGCAATACTAGAACTATTAGGGCAATACATTTCTTCATAGTGTGAAAATAAAAAGCCGCTCCATATGGAGCGGCTTTCGGTCTATTATTTTTCGATTATCCACCGAAGTCATCAAAGCTGACATTCTCTGGCGGTACACCAAAGTCGTCCACCATCTTGAGTACCGCAGCATTCATCAAAGGCGGTCCACAGAAGTAAAATTCAATGTCTTCTGGTGCATCGTGGTGGTTCAAATAGTTATCAATCACAGCCTGGTGAACGAAACCTACGAAACCGTCGCCTTCAGCGTCCATACTGTCTTTTGCACTCCAGTTATCTTCTGGCAACGGCTCGGAAAGTACCAAGTGGAATTTGAAATTAGGGAACTGCTCTTCGATTTGACGGAAATCTTCCAAATAGAAGAGCTCACGCTTAGAACGTCCACCGTACCAATAACTCACCTTGCGGCCTGTTTTCAGTGTATGGAACAAATGGAACAAATGTGAGCGCATTGGTGCCATACCTGCACCACCACCAATGTAAAGCATTTCAGAATCCGTCTCCTTAATAAAGAATTCGCCGTAAGGGCCGGATATAGTTACCTTGTCTCCTGGCTTCTGATCAAATACATACGAAGAACAAACACCTGGATTCACGTCCATCCATCCGCCAATCTTGCGGTCAAACGGTGGCGTAGCAATACGGATATTCAACATCACGATATTTCCTTCTGCCGGGTGGTTAGCCATAGAGTAGGCACGGAATAACGGCTCTGGATTCACCATTTTCAGGTCCCAAAGTTTGAATTTATCCCACTCCTCTTTGAACTCATCAGGAGACTTCCCTAATTTCGGGTGAGAAGTAATATCAATATTTTTGAAGTCTACAGTAGTTGAAGGCACGTCAATCTGAATGTATCCACCGGCTTCAAAATCCAAGTTTTCGCCTTCAGGCAAACGGACGACAAACTCTTTAATGAACGACGCCACGTTGTAGTTACTTACTACCTCACATTCCCACTTCTTGATACCGAAAATCTCTTCCGGTACTTTTACGGTCATGTCGTTTTTCACTTTAATCTGACATCCTAAACGCCAGTTGTTCGCAATCTCTTTGCGGTTAAAGAAACCTGTTTCAGTCGGTAGAATCTCGCCTCCACCTTCGGTGACTTGACACTTACACATACCACAGGTACCACCACCACCACACGCAGATGGCAAGAAGATCTTTTGGCTACTTAATGTGGTCAGCAGGGTTGTACCTGATTCCACCTCAACATCGTCGCCATTAATATTCAATTTTACCGGTCCGCTCGGAGATAAGCGCGCTTTCGCTTGCAATAGAATAGTCACCAATAAAAGGATCACTACTACGAAAACGACTACCGATGAAAAAATTACTGTGCTAGATAAAAACATAGCTGCCTCTAATTATAATTTAATACCCATGAAGCTCATAAATGCGATTCCCATCAATCCAGTGATGATGAAAGTGATCCCTAGACCACGCAAAGGAGCTGGAACATTCGAATAGCGGATTTTCTCGCGGATGGCCGCAATAGCAACGATAGCAAGGAACCAACCGACACCAGAACCCAAACCGTAAACGGTTGCTTCTGCAATGGTGCCAAAAGCGCGCTCTTGCATGAACAGTGAACCACCAAGAATAGAACAATTCACAGCGATAAGCGGCAAGAAGATACCCAATGCACTGTACAGAGCCGGAGCAAATTTCTCAACGATCATTTCAATCAATTGAACCATAGAAGCGATAACCGCGATGAACATAATGAATGAAAGGAAGCTTAGGTCTACTTCTTCAAATCCTGCACCCAACCATTTACCTAAGGCACCCGGTTGCAATACATAGTTCTCTAATAACCAGTTTACCGGTAAGGTGATGACCAGTACAAAAGTTACAGCAATACCAAGACCTACAGCGGTCTTAACAGTTTTAGAAACTGCCAAATACGAACACATACCTAAGAAGTAGGCGAAAATCATGTTCTCGATAAAAATCGATTTGACAAATAAGTTAATTAGTTCTTGTCCCATGTCGGCTTAGTTTTCTTCGATGAGTTTGGTGTTCTTCGCGCGTTGCGCCCATATAATCATACCTACTACGATCAATGCCATAGGAGGGAATAGGAAGAATCCATTGTTGGCGTAGAATCCAGTTCCTTTATCCAGGTCGATGTACCAGCTCAATGGGATGATTTGTTTTCCCAATAACTGACCTGAACCCAAAAGCTCGCGCACAAACGCAACTGCAATTAGAATGACAGCGTAACCTATAGAGTTTCCAATACCGTCAAGGAATGCTTTCCAAGGTCCATTTCCTAAAGCGAAGGCTTCAAAACGTCCCATGATGATACAATTCGTAATGATCAAACCAACAAATACAGAAAGTTGCTTACTTACGTCATAAGCAAAAGCTTTCAAGAATTGGTCAACGAGAATTACCAAGGAGGCCACTACCACCAATTGAACGATAATACGGATACGGTTAGGTATGAGGTTACGAATCAATGAAATGATGACGTTACCTGCAGCTAAAACGAACATCACAGAAAGTGACATTACAATAGCCGGCTCTAATTTAACCGTGATCGCCAATGCAGAACAAATACCCAAAACCTGCACAGTAATCGGGTTATTGTCGTTAAATGGATCTTTTAATAGTTGTCTATTCTTCTTGGAGAACAACGACTCTTTAGTTTTTACTTCCGTGCTCATGGCTTAGTTGTTTTTGAAGTATTCGGCATAGGGAGCAAGACAATCTGCAAGCATGTCGTTCACACCATTCGAGGTGATTGTACCGCCTGAAATTCCATCTACCATGTAATCACCGCTAGATGTTCCTTGCTTTACAACCGAGATCGATTGGAATAAACCCGCTTCAGAAATCTTCTTGCCTGGGAATTGATCCGTAAATACTGGAGTCGTGATTTCAGCGCCCAAACCAGGCGTCTCACTTTTGTGGCCAAAGTTAGCCCCAACCACAGTATTTCCATCTGATTCTAAACTTACAAAGCCCCAAACTGGTCCCCAAAGCCCTTTACCGCGTAAAGGAATGATGTAATAATTCTCACCACCCTTATTGGCGACATACAAAGGCACTTCACGTTCCATATTTCCTGCTTTAACAGCACCAGCCATATCCACATTAAAACCTGTTTCGCGATCGGTACTAACAACCTGGCCTGCTTTGATGGTCAGGACTTCTTTAATAACCTCGTCGTAGGCAGTTTGTGCCTCACTACGATCTACTATCACGCCAACAGAGCCTAATATGCTTTGCATTTTCTCTTGCTTGACGTTGCTTTCTTGTTTTGATTTGAGGCCCAATGAGGCACCTGCTAATAATACCGCTACCACAACTACCATGATGGTAGCGAAGGTGTATGTATATGCATTGCTATTAACGTTCATATTCTAGAGATTAGGCGTTAGCTAAGCGTTTAGCGCGACGTTTTACGTTCGCTTCAACTACGTAATGATCAATCAATGGAGCCATCACATTCATGAATAGAATGGCCAACATGATACCTTCTGGATAGGCAGGATTAAATACGCGAATCATGATTCCGAAGAAACCGGCTAAGAAACCATAAATCAATTTTCCTGTTGCCGTTTGAGAAGCACTTACAGGATCGGTTGCCATGAAGACCATACCGAACATGAAGCCTCCCAACATCAACTGATGTAAAGGATTTAATCCCATAAACTCATTTACTGCGAAGGCGCTGAAAATAGCCGCCATCACAAAACCTCCAATGAAGAAGCTGAGCATGATGCGCCATGAACCCACACCTTTGAATATTAAAAAGAGACCTCCTAGTAAAATTAAAGCTGCAGAGGTTTCACCAATAGAGCCCGGGATGAGTCCTAAAAATGCATTCATTAATGAATACGTTCCTTCAGGGCCAAACTGCGCCATTACGGTTTCAGTTGCTGGATTACCCATGCCTTGTCCTACAGTTGTTGCGAGGTCCCCAAGTGCTGTAGCACCAGAATAACCGTCAACCAGTTGGCCACCGTCGGCTGAAGTAGTGTTGATCCACACCTTATCCCCTGACATCCATGTAGGATAAGCAAAGAAGGCAAAGGCGCGCGCTGTAAGAGCTGGGTTCAACAAGTTCATCCCTGTACCACCAAATACCTCTTTACCAATCAATACGGCGAAGATGGTACTCACCGCCACCATCCACAATGGGATGTCTACGGGCATAATCATAGGAATCAACAAACCTGAAACCAAGAAACCTTCGTTTACTGGGTGGTTGCGTTTCCATGAAAAATAGATCTCCACTCCCAAACCAGCAGCGTAGGTTACAGTGATCAAAGGCAACATTTTAAGCGCACCGAAAATCACATTATCGAGTAACGAACTTTCTTCACCGAAAGCACCGAAATGCAAACGTCCTATGTTCCACATTCCGAAAAGAAGTGCAGGAACCATAGCGAAGATTACGGTCACCATCGTGCGTTTTAAATCAATAGCATCACGGACGTGTGCACCGGAGTGCGACGTATGGTCCGGAACGAATGCCATCGTCTCCAAAGCGTTGTGTAATGGATATAACAAGTTTCTCTTGCCATCTTTTTCAACAAGCGGTCTAGTCTGGTCGAATATGTTTTGTACAAACTTCATAATATGGCGTATTACATCATTTCTTTTCTGAGTTCATTCAAACCGTCACGTACGATTTGCTGCAGCGGCAATTTTGAAGTACAAGCAACTTCCGCTAGCGCGAAATCTTCTGGTACGACTTCGTATATACCTAACTGCTCCATCTTTTCAATGTCTTTGATTAAGATGGCACGAAGCAACTGCTGAGGAAAAATATCCATTGGAATGAATTTTTCATACTCACCGGTAACAACGAAGGCGCGTTCTTCACCGTGCATGTTGGTATCGAGATCATATTCGCGGCTCGGGAACAACCAGCTCCAGAATGCGCGGTTCGTTGAGAATTTTCCGAATCCGGGTAAAACCCATCCGAAGAATTCAGTTTGATTTCCTTCAGGAATAGCGGTAAGCTGTGTTTGACCGAAACTGAGGAAACCGTCTTTTTCAATTTTTGTACCTGTGAGTACATCTCCAGCAATGACTCGAGAATTATCCGTATTGACATTCGCCGATAAAAATTGTGTCAATGACACACCTTGTAACGCCGTTGCATAACCTGCATTCATTGTCTTAGAGCCCGCTAACGCAATGCGGTATTCTGGACGGTATTCTCCGCTTTCAAAAGCAGCACCAATAGTTGGGAGGTCAATGGCATTGACCGTCCAAACAATCTCACCTTTATTCAAAGGAGCCGTTTGCGCAATCTGTGTTCCGACGAGCCCTTTAGGATGTTTACCTGAAAAAGTGATGTGCGTTGCATCAAGCGACTGAAGTGCTTCGATTGGCGCCTTATCAGAATCGTGACTCACGTACACTGTACCTTCTGTCATCAGCTTCAAGGCCTTTACAGCCGTTGCAATGGATTTCTCTTTGCCTTCAAGTTGGTAGGCGAGATCTCCAGCAAGGGGACCGCTCTGAATACCATTAATGAAGATGGCACGCGGTTTTTCCGACATACCGGCGGCAACACCGTAAGGACGAGAAGTAATTAACGCACCTACACCCGTAGAGGCAAAATGAGCAGCCGCAGCATCACGAGTTGCGCCAGAAAAACTGAAGGCACCGTGGTCTGCGTAAGAACATTCTGTATCTGCTAAAATCAATACGGCTAAGATTTTGCGCTTTGCACCGCGCTTTACCTCAGCCACTTCACCAGAAACGGGAGAACATATTTTTACTTCAGGTCGATCTTTATCGAAAAATAAAGTATCACCTGCTTTGACTTGTGTTCCTGCTTTTACGACCAACTTTGGTGTAATGCCAGGAAAATCTGAGGGAGTCACGGCGTAAGTTGAGGCAGTAATGCGGCCCAAATCTGTTTTGGGAGCGCCGCCGACTAACTTAATATCATGACCCTTGCGAATCTTAAAGGTTTGAGACATCGTACTATAAGATGATTTTGGGTTGCAAAATTAGGATACGTGTTTCATTTAGCCTTAAGAATTCGAGACTAATTGTACCTTAGACACCAATATTTATGAATATGTCTGTTAATAAGTCCGTGACGTTTGTCATTCTACTGATTTCAAGCCTTCTGAAGGGTCAAGTATTGAAAGACACTGTGGCTTTTGAATACCTCAAAACGGTTCAAATTGCACCCGTTGGTGCGCCCTTAGACTTTCCTGCCTACGAATTAGGTGTGAAAAATGGTCTAGAATTCAGTTTTGACGATATGGCATACGAATGGAACAACTATGCCTACAAAATTTACCATTGTACAAAAGATTGGGAAAAATCGGACCTATTGATCAACCAATACCTCGACGGTTTTGACGGCAATTACATCAACGACTTTGCGATCAGCGTTGGAACTTTTGTGCCTTACACCCATTATACGCTGCGTATTCCAAATGCTAATGCGCGCCCTCGAATCAGCGGCAACTACGTCTTAGAGGTGTATCAAAATGACGATCCGACCGACCTCATCATACGACGCCGATTCATTATATACGAAGATTTGGTATTGCCCTCTGTTCAAGTATTACGCGCAACCAACCTGACTAATTTTTCAAGCGAACAGATGGTGAATGCAAAGGTGGCCTTAGCAGGGTATCCGATACAAGATTATTTCCAAGACTTGGATTTAAGTATTCTACAGAACAGACGCTGGGACAACGCTTTGAACCGCCTAAAGCCAACTTTCATTAATGACGGTATGTTGGAATACAATTTTTTGGGAGAATATGCTTTTGAAGGTGGTGTAGAATTCCATTCGTTCGACACCAAGCGACTCAATCAGGTAGGGATGGGTGTAAAAGTCTCTCAACTCGATACCTGCTGGTCTGTGTATTTGGAAGAAAAGAAGAATCGGAGCATTGCTGTCTATAGTTTTCAGAATGACATCAACGGACGTCGTTTGATTCAAAGAGCGGATGTCGGAAATCCAGATTTAGCGGGCGATTACTGTTGGGTAGATTTCTTTTTAGAAAGCCCAGAGCTTGAAGTTCCAGTTTATGTTTACGGACAATTAAGTAATTGGAAATTGGACCCTGAATTTGAACTTTCCTACAATTATAACAAACAGGCCTACACAGGTAAGGTGCTTTTAAAACAGGGCTACTATAATTATGTATTTGCACACCCCAGAGAAGATGGGGGAGTTAGCACTGTACTTACTGAGGGTACCCATTGGCAAACTAAAAACGATTACACTTTAATAATGTACAACCGTGGCATGGGATTACGATACGATCGTATCATTGGCTACTTTAAACCCTCATCTGCTCAATAATGAAAAAACTACTTTCTCTAACGCTTGTATTAAGCTCATTGACCGCGTTTTCATGGGGTTTAACCGGACATAGAATTATTGGGCACATCGCAATGGATTATTTAAATCCTGATGTGCGTGCTCATATTTTGGAAACATTAGGCGGCGAAGATCTCGCTCAAGTAGCAAATTGGATGGACTTTATAAAGAGTGACCGCGCGTACGATAGCCTTAAACCCTACCATTATTGTACTGTAACGCATGTAGACGCTCTAGATGGACATGTGCACCCTGAAGAAGGTGATGTTTGGGGAGGAATAGAAAAATTCTTGCACGAGATTGAAACCGGAAAATTCAGTGTTGATGAAGCATTTGCGTTGAAAGCACTAGCCCATTTGATAGGTGATGTACACCAACCGCTCCATTGTGGGAATGGTACAGATATGGGCGGCAACAAGGTTAAAGTAAAGTTCTTTTGGGAAAGCTCGAACCTGCACCGAGTGTGGGACAGTGGGATGATTGATTATTGGAGCATGTCCTACACTGAATACAGTGTTTGGGTGATGTCAACCCGGGTAGCCTCTGATATAGAATCCTGGAAGAATTCAAGCGTCAAAGAATGGGTGAAAGAAAGTGTCATCTTTCGGGAACAATGTTATGCTTTTGAGGATCCTGAAAAATTAGGATACCGCTACATCTATGACCATAGCGACTTACTGCATTTACGATTGGCACAAGGCGGCGTGAGGCTGGCGGATGCATTGAATAAAGCATACGCCAAAAGAGGCTGATTTTAAACACAAAAACCGCCCTCGAGCGTTTTTTTTTAGACCTGATCTAAAGCTACCAACTCTAAGATTTTTACAATCACATCAGTAGCGCTTTCCATATCCTGCAAGCTTACGTATTCATAGGGGCTATGGAACGCATGCTCTCCTGCAAATACGTTGGGACAAGGTAAACCCATAAAACTAAGTTTCGAACCGTCTGTACCCCCACGAATTTTGGATTTGCGCACCGGTAAACCACATGCATCAATCGCGCGCTCTGCATAACCCACGACATGGGGATGCTGGTCCAACACTTCTTTCATATTCCGGTATTGCTCAGAAATCTCAATCTCGTAGGACGTACGTTTTACAGCTTTCGAGGCTTGCTTCGCCAATGCATTTAAAAGCGCCGCATAATCTTCAAGTTCCGCTGCATCAAAACTGCGAAGGATCATGGTAATACGAACTTCTTCAACACCACCGGTTATCTCGTAGGGATGAACAAATCCTTTTTCACCTTTGGTCGATTCTGGAGACCACTCTTGACGGGGCAATAGGCTTAAAAACACACCTGCCGCTTTTACCGCATTCCCCATTTTCTTAAATGCAAAACCAGGGTGGGTATTGGCTCCTCGAAATATAATAGTGGCACCGTCTGCCGAGAACGTTTCATCTTCTATCGAGCCTTTGGTGGCACCGTCCATGGTATACCCGAATTGGGCACCTAATTTTTCTAAATCTACATGATCGGCACCGCGACCAATTTCTTCATCCGGTGTAAACAACACTTTCATCGTCGCATGCGGCGCATCGGATTTCATCAATGCCTCCACAGCAGTCATGATTTCTGCCACACCCGCTTTATTGTCCGCACCCAGCAGTGTAGCTCCATTTGATGTCACAATGGTATGGCCTTTCATTTCCTTCAAGGCACCAAAATCGTTGGGCGAAATAACGATATTATCCATGGGGAGTTTCAATTCACCTCCTTCGTAATCGTGATGTAGGGTAGGAACCACTCCAGCCCCAGAATATTCCGGCGAAGTATCCATATGTGCACAAAAACAAACTGCGGGAGCGCTCTCATGGCCCACAGATGCCGGCACAGTAGCATAGACGTATCCTAATTCGTCCATATGTGCATCTGCAACACCCATCTCTTTCAACTCTTCTACGAGCACTCGGGCTAAATCTTTCTGCTTTTCTGTGGAGGGTACGGTAGAGCTGTGCGGGTCGCTCTGCGTATCTATTTGAGCGTAGGTTTGGAATCGATTAAGAAGATTGGGGTATTTCATCTTTTATTTTGAATGTAAAGTTGCCGGTGCGAATAAAGTGCGTCCGGCCGTTTCTATGACTATGCGTAGATCTAAGACTAGTGACCAATGTTCAATATAGTAGACATCGGCTCTGATGCGCTCTTCGAGCATTTCTGGACGTGCTGCTGTACCGCCACCGCGCAAGCCACGGGCTTGCGCTAATCCTGTGAGTCCCGGCTTCGCCCAGTAGCGGATCTTATACGACGCTACAGACGCAGCATATGTGGCTCCATCTCCGGCAGTATGAGGCCTTGGCCCAACCATGGACATTTGACCGAACAGCACATTAAATAATTGGGGTAATTCATCTAAACCCGTTTTACGCATCCAGCGCTGCAAGAAATTACTTTCGCCGGAAGCGTTCATGCTTTTAAATTTCAGTACGGTAAAAGGCTTTCCAGACAACCCCTCTCTGCGCTGGCTAAAAAGCGGCGAACCCGCGCCAGTGAGCAACAGTAAAAGCGCCATCAATGGAAACAACCAAAGCCCAACTGCGCTGAGTAAGAATAGCGAAATCAAGACGTCAAACATGCGCTTAATAAAGGCATTAGTCCAATTCGACAGGGGTTCGCGACGCTGCGAAAAAAGCGGTATTCCTTCAAGGTTTTCTAAAAACATCTGGCCTGCATAATTTGACCCCATATCTGGCAAGAACCTAAATCGCAATCCAGCGTTCAAGGCGAAATTAGCAGCGGCTTCGTACGCAGACGTACCCGGTGCATGCGCACAAATGACTTCGTCAACTGCTTTGGTCTTACCGTCAAAAGTGCCCTGGAAGGACCAACCCAATTCTGGGCGTAACGCCGTGAGTTTAACTAAGGATTCAGCTGTGGCGTGTGTTCCGGCTAAAACATACGTCCTTTGCCATTTGCCCCGAGCCATCTGGTTCCTCAAATATTGAACTAAGAGTAAACGATAGAGCCATGCGAGACCATAAAGTAACATGAAATACGTGGCGAGGAAGACGCGACTGTAGTAATAACCTTTTAAACCGACGACAATGATGGCTAATATGGCAAATTGTGCCAAAGCAGCACGCAAGACATTTGCCGTTACATTTCGTTGCTCTAAACCGCTGGTATAACCAAAGATACCCGACCAACGTCCAGCCGCAAACCAACTGACTACTGTCAAAACCAACAGTTGCAAATAGTAGTTGTAATACTCCGGATTCGCGATGCGCAGGTCATCGAAACGCCAATAGCCGATCACCACAAACAGCACTAACAATAAGGCGCTGTCCGCAAGCAACGTAACGAGTCTAAAGATATTTGTCCCTTGGTTTTGCATTTTCGTGGGGCAAAAGATACTTACTTTTACAACGATGAGCACTACCCAAAGCCCTATAGTCTATGCACCCGGAATTGGTCCGGACCGCGCGGCCCTTCTCGCTGAAGAGTTCGGGATACGGACCATAGCGCAATTCATGGAGCATTATCCCTTCCGTTACGTGGATAAGAGCCAATTCCATTCCATACGCTCGTTACACGCCCACAGCGGCGAAGTACAGATTAAAGGGCAAATCACAAAAATCAATGAATTGGGCGCTCCCAGACAGCAGCGATTGGTCGCAACATTTACCGACGGCGAAGGCTTTATCGAGTTAATCTGGTTCAAAGGCGCAAAATGGGTGAAAAAGAGCCTGAAGCTAAATACGCCCCTCGTGGTTTACGGGAAAATCAATGATTTTAACGGCAAGAAAAGCCTGCCGCATCCGGAAATCTACGCTCCTACGGAAGTTGAAGTTTCTGCCGTTGAACCGGTGTATTCCACCACGGAAAAACTGACCAAACGCGGCCTAAACTCCAAAGGCATCGCGCGGGTGATGAAAGAGGTGCTCAAAAAAGAATTGGGCCAATTCGAAGAAACTTTTTCCGAGGCTTTTCGAACAAAACATCAACTAATCAGCAGGACTCAAGCTCTGAATTGGATCCACTTCCCCCCTTCTGCGCAGCATCTCGAGGCGGCAAAAAAGCGAATTAAATTTGAGGAATTCTTCTTTCTTCAATTGACGCAGCAGCGCAACAAACTGCGCCAAAAAACAGCCATAAAAGGCTATACTTTTAAGGAAGTGGGTCAGGTCTTTCTAAACTTCTACAGCAACCACCTCCCCTTTGAATTGACTCAAGCTCAAAAACGCGTCGTCAAAGAAATTAGAGGGGATGTTCGAACGGGTGCTCAAATGAATCGGTTGGTTCAAGGCGATGTGGGCTCGGGTAAAACGATTGTCGCCTTACTCGCTATGCTTTTAGCCATAGACAATGGTTACCAAGCAGCGCTAATGGCTCCGACTGAAATTTTAGCAACTCAACACTATAACGGACTGAAAGAACTGTGCGATCCAGCGGGTATTTCGGTAGCATTATTGACCGGTTCTGCGCCGGCGGCCCGTCGTGCAGAAATACATACTGGACTAAAGGAAGGTAGTTTGCAAATCCTGATTGGAACACATGCCCTGATCGAGCCCACAGTAAAATTCGCCAATCTAGGACTAGCAGTCATTGACGAACAACACCGCTTCGGTGTTGCCCAACGAGCGAAGCTTTGGAAAAAGAACGAACACCCGCCCCACGTTTTAGTGATGACGGCCACACCCATACCGAGAACCCTTGCAATGTCGGTTTATGGAGACCTCGACATCAGTGTTATTGATGAATTGCCACCAGGACGAAAGCCTGTAAAAACCTTACATCTTTTTGATAAAAATCGTCTAAAGCTCAACGGCTTCATGCAACGTGAAATAGCTGCTGGAAGACAAGTTTATGTCGTCTTTCCACTCATCGAAGAGAGTGAAAAATTAGACTTAAAAAATCTTGAAGTTGGATATGAGCAGCTTTTGCGCGATTTTCCTAGACCCCAATACCAGATTGCAGTCGTACACGGCCGAATGTCCGCAGCGGAGAAGGAAGGTGAAATGCAACGCTTTGCAAAGGGTAAAGCGAACATCATGGTCGCCACCACAGTGATTGAGGTTGGAGTAAATGTGCCCAATGCTTCCGTCATGGTCATCGAAAATGCAGAGCGTTTCGGCCTGAGCCAACTGCACCAGTTACGCGGCCGTGTCGGCCGTGGATCCGATGAAAGTTACTGCATCCTCGTCTCCTCCTTTAAACTTTCCTCCGATGCGAAAACGCGTTTAGAAACCATGGTACGCACGACCGACGGGTTCGAAATTGCCGAAGTGGATATGCAATTGAGAGGTCCCGGAGATTTAATGGGAACGCGACAAAGCGGGCAGCTTCAATTTAAATTGGCCTCATTAATTAACGACGGCCCGATATTGAATTGGACTAAAGAAGTTGTGGAACAATTATTGCGCGACGATGCCCAACTCATCCATCCTGACCACCAGAGCATAAAATCGCGCTGGATTGAACTTTATAAAGACCAATGGGGTTGGAATAGAATATCGTAACCCTATGCAACAACGCATACCCACCATCTTAAAAGGATACCACAGGCTGCTTCAGCGTTCAGGTGGTTATGCTTTTATGCGACGTAATCTTTTGAGATTTTTAGGATCCATTGGAGCAGTCCTGGGTTTATTTTATGCGTTTGACACCTGGATAGTGGATATCGATTCTGCCGTCAAATGGATAACACTCACATTGAACACCCCTGTATTGTTGGGACTCTTTTTTGCGAGTGAGTTGAGTTTCGGAATCATCACTCCTGAACTCCTCATCGTTTGGGCCGATGAAACGCTTAAACCAAGATGGATGTTGTTTTTCTTAGCCTCGTTGAGCTATACCGCTGGGATCGCGAGCTACTTCATAGGCAGATTTTTACGTACCAGAGCCATTATTAAAAATCGGATTTTAGAGCGGCACAAATCCACTTTAGACCAATTAAGAGCTTTTGGAGGATTACTTATCATCCTTGCTGCTCTTACGCCTTTACCCTATCCCATCGTCTGTCAACTTTGTGGGCTCAACCGTTTTCCTTTTAGGCATTTTATCGTGCTTACGTTAGTGCGGTTTCTGCGCTTTGGAATCTATGGACTAGTTCTTTTCAACCTGTTCTAATTCAGTCGAAATAAGCCTTTGCGATTGTCTTGCAAAGTGTAACTTTGATTTTCAATCAATTTTGACCCAATGAAGATTTCGTACCGCTGGCTTAAGCGTTATTTACCTATAGATCTCAACCCAGAGCGCGTCTCTGAACTATTGACTGACACCGGCCTAGAAGTTGAAGGCTTGGAAGAGGTGGAAACCATTCCTGGTGGACTTCGCGGGGTTGTCGTCGGAGAAGTACTTACCTGTGTTCAACACCCCAATGCCGATAGACTTCGAATCACTACGGTAGATATTGGAGCGGAAGATGCCGTGCAGATCGTTTGCGGCGCGCCTAACGTTGCTGCAGGTCAGAAAGTCCCTGTGGCCACTGTAGGAACACTATTGTACCCCGGCGGTGAAGAATTAAAAATCAAAAAAGGTAAAATCCGTGGTGAAGTCAGTTTAGGCATGATTTGCGCTGAAGATGAATTAGGGCTGGGTAGTGATCATGATGGAATCTTGGTACTCGATGCGGCTTTACTACCTGGGACACCATGTAGTTCGGTTTTTAACGTGGAGAGTGATTTCGTATTTGAAATCGGCTTAACGCCTAACCGAACAGATGCGATGGGACATATTGGTGTAGCGCGCGACTTACGTGCCGCAATGATTACCAAAGGGCTTGATGCACCGAAGCTAGAAGTGCCGCATGGCGCAACGCCTGAAACTGCTTCAAACCCTATCGCGTTAAATATTGAAGACGAGAATGGCTGTCCTGCATATAATGGTACGTTTATTTCAAACGTCACAATCACAGAAAGCCCAGATTGGCTGAAGGAACATTTGATTGCCATTGGTCTTGCACCAAAGAACAATGCCGTTGACTGTACCAACTTTGTACTGCACGCCTTCGGACATCCCTTGCACGCCTTTGATGCCGATTCTATTGATGGCGATACCGTTATCGTTCGTCAAGCGAAAGCAGGAGAAAAGCTCGTCACTTTAGACGAATTAGAACGCGAATTAGATCCGCAAGATTGTATTATCGCCGACGCCTCGAAACCCTTATGCATTGCAGGAGTGTTGGGCGGAGCAAATAGCGGCGTAACGGAAACTACAAAAAATATTTACCTCGAAGGTGCCTATTTCGACAGCGTACGCGTTCGGAAAACAGCAAAACGTCATGCTATAAATTCAGATGCCAGTTACCGCTATGAAAGGGGCGTTGATCCAAACGCAACCATTGATGCGCACACTTATGCCGTTGCGTTGCTATGCGAGTTAACAGGAGGTACAGCAAGTGCAAGAGATAAAAAGGGTCAGCAGGAATTCCCCCGTGTTGAAATTGCCTTTAGCCAGTCAAAAGTTTTAAAACTTATCG
>JAOMWM010000025.1 GCA_028357285.1 Schleiferiaceae bacterium
TCAAAGTCAATTCTAAATCGATATCCGCCCAATAACTGCTATCGGCAGGAATTTGCATGAAGGACGTCTGCCAGATCTGCTGTGTTGGTAATCCGCTAATCATCTTAAAAGCGTAGCTCACGCTATCGTTATCGAGGACTAGCGTACTGTCGTTATTTTCAAGGTACCATGTACCGCCACTGATCAAGCTAACGGGAACCTGAATCGTGTTTAGATTGGCCACAAAGTCTACATGTAAGTTACCAGTATCCGGCATCTCGTAAATGTTGATTTTTCCATACAGCTGGGTTCCTATACCGCTGAACTGCATAAGTGCCGATGGGTTGATGGGATTGGGCATTTCACCGCTGTAGGCTACCTGATTTACCGTCCATTCCCCTACCACATCTTCACGAATAAAGGTTTCTGTAGCAACGGGGTCTGTGGTGCAAGAAACGGCTAATAAAGCGCCTGCGGTGATCAAAGTTAAAAGGGTCTTTTTCATACTGTATAGTTTGAGGTACTAAAAATAACAGGGATTTCATCTTTTCGTTCTATAACGTGCAGCAAAGATGCGGCTACTGTTTCAGGAAGTACAAGGCTTCCTGATTCAAATTCTTCTACAAAATGTGCAACGCCCGGAAAATCTTCTTTTGAAGTTGCGCGAATCTCCGCCTGCATCGGAGTATTCACTTTTCCTGGTCTGAAAGCGTGGATTCTAAGTTCAGGATGCTCTTTAGAGAGTACAGACGCATACATGTGTACGGCTGCTTTTGAGGCACAATACGCACTCCAGCCTTCAATGGCAAATTCTGCGGCGCCGGAGCCTGTAAAATAAAGTTGTTTCTCTCCTGAAACTTCTGCTAAGAATTTGGCACTCAATAGCATGGCGCTACTCGTATTCAGGGTAATGCAATGATCAATCTCCTCCCAGCTTGCGTTTTGTGCCGGTTTTACAGGGCCCAAAGTACCAGCGTTGTTCACTAAGACTGTAAGATCGTAAATCTGTTCTGTCGCAAGCGAAAGATCCTTTAAGGCTACTCTATTGCTTAAGTCACATGCGGTGAAAGATCCGCGAGCGTGTTCGGTAAGTAGCGCGGGTGCGTTTCTTCCTATGCCGTCAACATACCAACCTAAGCGCAAGGCCTCAGCTGCAATAGCCAATCCTATTCCCGAGCTTACCCCGGTAATGATCATACGCCTTCGATCAGACATCAAGCGTTGATTTCAATAAACCGATTGATGTCTTTTATCTTGCCAAAGACTAAAATGATGTCCCCGTTATTAACGGTACTGTCTGGCCCAGGAACACCATTGATGTGGTGACTGTCGCCTTCTTTTTTAAGAACCGTTACTAGGTTAATGTTGTACTTTTTACGCAACCCAATGTCCTCAAGGGTGCGACCAATTATTTTCGTCGGCGCCTCTACTTCAATGATTTCGTAGTTATCTGGTAATTGAACACACATGAGAACCCCTGGATTGGTCAATTGCTCAACAACATTGTTTGCAACCTCCTGCTCCGGACTCAAAATATGCTGAAGCCCCATTTTCTCAAGAATTTTTCGCTGAACTGGTCCCTGGGCGCGTGCAATGATTTTCTTCACTCCCATTTCTTGCAATTGGAAAACACATAAAAGCATCTCCTGAAAACTAGAACCAATACTTACCACAACGGCATCCATATCCTGGATGTTTTGTGCTTCTAATGCTTGTTTGTTTGTTGCATCGAGGGCTACTGCGAAGGGAACGTCCTGCGCGATGCGCTGTACCTTTTCTTCACTTTCGTCAATGGCCATTACATCAGCGCCACGCTCTGCAAGCTTGCGCGCAATCGCTGATCCAAAAACACCAAGGCCTATTACGGCGAACTTGCTATTCATACGCTATTATTTTGCGAGTGCTTGCTCTAAATCGGCAAGCAGGTCGTTTATGTTTTCAATTCCTACAGACAACCTAATGAGGTTATCCGTTACCCCTACTTTTTCGCGCTCTTCCTTAGGAATGGAGGCGTGCGTCATGGATGCTGGATGTCCCGCCAAGGATTCCACTCCACCCAAGCTTTCTGCAAGGGTAAATACACGAAGTGCACTAACAACCTCAGCAGTTTTCTCGAAACCGGCATCTTTGATGGTAAAGCTTACCATTCCACCGAATTTTTTCATTTGTCGTTTCGCTACCTCATGACCATTATGACCTTTTAAGCCTGGCCAATACACGTTTGCAACCGCTGGGTGAGCTTCAAGAAAATGTGCAACAGCCTCGCCGTTTTCACAATGACGATCCATACGTACGTGCAGCGTTTTGATTCCTCGCAACGCAAGAAAACTATCCATGGGGCCTAAAACCGCTCCTGATGCGTTTTGAATGAAATACATTTTTTCGGCTATAGCCTCGTTTTTCGTAGCCAGTAATCCTAGAACCACATCACTATGTCCACCCAAATACTTCGTGCCGCTGTGCATAACCACATCCGCACCTAAATCTAATGGGCGTTGCAAGTACGGCGTTGCAAAGGTGTTGTCCACGACAAGGATCAGTCCGTGTGCTTTCGCCACTTTTGAAGCCGCTTCAATGTCAAGAACATTGAGCATTGGATTGGTCGGCGTTTCCATCCACAGCATTTTTGTCGATTCGCTCACAGCGCTGTGCCACTGGTCGTTGCTCATGTCAACAAATTTGAATTGAATGCCGTAGTTGGAGAACATCTTTGTGAATAATCGGTACGTACCGCCGTATAAATCGTTGCACGCAATGACTTCGTCTCCAGGACTTAAGAACTTTAACATGCAATCGATGGCTGCTAAACCTGAACCAAAAGCTGCGCCGTGGGTACCGCCTTCGATACTCGCAATAGCATTTTCTAGGGCTGTGCGCGTTGGGTTTCCACTTCGGCTGTATTCATAACCCTTATGCTTTCCGGGATATTCCTGAACATACGTCGAGGTTTGATAAATAGGCGGCATTACGGCTCCTGTAGAAGGGTCGTGCTGCTGTCCACCGTGAATAGCTAAGGTTTCAATCTGTAGGTTCTTGTCGTCCATTGCGTGCTGTGGTGTTCTGTAGGTCTGTTATTTGCAGTGCTCTTCGAAAGCGGAAAGCAAGTTTCCAGCAATCATTTCAGCCGTACGGCCTTCAATGTGATGGCGTTCTACCATGTGGACCAATTCACCGTTTTTAAACAGTGCCATTGACGGTGACGACGGAGGGAAGGGTTGCATCATACCGCGCGCTTCATTCACCGCTTCAACGTCATTACCCGCAAAAACAGTAATCATTCGAGTAGGTTTCACCGCCGATTTTGCCACGGCCATCGCTGCTGGACGCGCAGATCCTGCTGCACATCCACAAACAGAATTTACGACAACAAACGTTGTTCCGTCTGCGTTAATCGCTGATTTTACTTCGTCTGCGGTCTTTGTTTCAGTATATCCGCTATTCGCTAGCTCCGCGCGCATGGGCGCGATCATCTCTTCTGGGTACATATTTTGATTGTGTTTTTATCTAAACAAAGTTAGTGTTTCCTAATGGTTTGCGCGATTGTACCTTTGCGCCAATTATAACGACATAAACATGAGCTCAAAAGTTCGCGTTCGATTCGCTCCTTCACCTACGGGGCCCTTGCACATAGGCGGTGTGCGTACCGCTTTGTACAACTATTTATTCGCTAAAAAGCACGGCGGTGACTTCTTGCTTCGTATCGAAGATACGGACCAAACTCGATTTGTACAGGGTGCAGAGAAGTATATCGTAGAAGCCTTGGCGTGGTGTGGGATTTCACCCGACGAAGGTATTGGTGGCGAAGACCGTGGAAACGGACCCTACCGTCAAAGCGAGCGCAAGCCCATGTATCGTGAATATGCAGAGCAGTTATTGGCCGCAGATAAGGCATATATCGCTTTTGATACGGCAGAAGAATTGGATGCAATGCGTCAAATGGCGAAAGATGCAGGCGCGTCAAATTGGCAATACAATTATATCACACGCGGCAACATGAAGAACTCCTTAACCCTTCCAAAAGAAGAGGTTGACGCAAAGATTGCTGCAGGGGAGCCATACGTGGTCCGTATTAAACTTCCTCGTGATCATGAGGTGCGTTTGGAGGACACCATTCGCGGTTGGGTAAGTGTGAACACGAATAACATGGATGATAAAGTCCTGTTTAAGGCCGACGGAATGCCGACCTATCACCTTGCCAACATCGTGGACGACCATTTGATGGGAATCACTCATGTAATCCGTGGTGAAGAGTGGCTACCCTCTGCGCCTTTACATGTAATGCTGTATGAAGCTTTTGGTTGGGATTGTCCCACTTTTGCGCACCTCCCGCTTCTTCTCAAACCTGACGGGCCTGGGAAACTGAGTAAGCGAGACGGCGATCGATTAGGCTTCCCCGTGTTTCCTATTGATTGGAAAAACGATGAGACTGGAGAAACCGCAAGCGGCTACCGCGAGTTTGGGTTCTTCCCTGGAGCTTTTATCAACATGCTCGCTTTATTAGGTTGGAATCCCGGCACTGAACAGGAGGTTTTCGACCTTCAAGGGCTGATTGACGCATTCGACTTAAGTAAAGTTTCAAAGTCTGGCGCCAAGTTTGATTTCGAGAAAGGAAAATGGTTCAACCAATTGTATTTGCGTGATTTAAGCGAAGTAGAATTGGCACAGGAGCTAAAAAATGTACTCGACAACGAAGGTCTCTCTTACAATGAGGCGCACCTTGGCACGATCGCTACGATGATGAGTGAACGCGCGACCTTCCCCCAGGATTTACTCGAAGAAGGTCGATTCCTTTTTGAAACGCCATCTGTTTACGATGAAAAAACACGCAACAAAAAATGGAGCGACGCTAGCGCGCCTATGATGCAAGATATCGCCCACCGTTTTAATGCGCTGCCCGATTTTACTTCAGAAGCGATTGAAGCGAGTTTCAAGGGTTATTTGGCGGAAAAAGAATTGGGTTTTGGAAAAGTCGGTCCTTCCTTCCGTCTAGCGGTCACAGGAAGAGGCATGGGGCCGAGCATGTTTGTCATTTGCGCTGTGTTGGGCAAAGACGAGGTGCTCACTCGTATTTCTAAGGCAATTGAAGTGCTAGGTTAATGGCTGCTTTACATCAAATCGACGTTCACGGCATTCGAATTTACACGAACCATGGGTGCATGCAAGAAGAGGCGGTCATTGGCTCCAATTATGAAGTCAACATCAGTGTTTGGGCAGACCTTAGCGCATCGGTTGCCTCTGACGATTTGAACGACACAGTAGACTATGTGGCGCTCAATGCTATTGCAAAAGAGGAAATGTCCGTTCGTGCTAAGCTTCTTGAAGTGGTTTGTCAGCGCATGATTAATCGCATTATGAGTGAACACCCATCCGTTCAAAAAGCATGGGTAAACGTAGCAAAACTCAATCCTCCCATCAACGGAGACGTAGAAAGGGTGGCGCTTACATTCACCGCCGAACGATAGAAAAAAATAAACTCGGGCCAAAACCAATTTTTCTACTATTTTTGGCCTCCCTAAGGTTCCGTGGCCGAGTGGCTAGGCACTGGTCTGCAAAACCAGCTACAGCGGTTCGAGTCCGCTCGGAACCTCAGTAATGAGAAAAGCCCCGGTTCGCTATGCGAACTGGGGTTTTTTCTTTTATCGAATACGAAGCTTGCTTCCGTATTTGGGAAAAGAAAAAAGCGCAGCAGACCGCGAAGCGGAATGCAGGGGCGTTCTTGCTGACCTTAGGTGGGTTGCGGTCCGCCGAGCGAAGCGAAGGCAATCCGCTAAACAATCTTTCAAGCAAATAAAAAACCCCGAACCAATGGCCCGGGGTTCTAAATTGTATGTCTTTTGCTTTTACAACAGATAATCCGTCGTCATCCAGGTACTTTGTCCGCCTGAGATGACGTTGCCAACCAATTCTTTTTGGTCGGTACCCGTCGCAACGAGTGTTCGAATTGAGAACGAACGCAACGCGTCGTGCACGCTCAATGTAGCTACCGCGCTGTCCTTTCTTCCCGTAAACGGAAGATAATCCGGACCGCGCTGACATGAAGCGTTGATGTTCACACGACACACCTGATTCACCATGTTATCCACCGCATAGGCTATGGTTAATTCATTATCGCTAAATAGACTACACTGTTGTCCATAGTCTGATGCCGCAATAGACGTCATCACCTCTTCTAAATCTTCATACTCAACAATAGGAACTACCGGTCCAAACTGTTCTTCATGGAAGATGGCCATTTCATGCGTTACGGGATATAAAACCGCTGGGAAAAAGGCGGTGTCTGAAACACGTCCTGCATTTTGGTTAATGATAGCTGCGCCTTTAGCGACAGCATCATCCACATAAGCCTCCATTTGCTCTACCTTATTTCTTTCGGGCAGTGGAGTCAATGTACTATTTGTAGCAGGGTGGTCTAAAGCAAGTGCGTCCACCGCTTTCGTGAACTTCGCTCGGAACTCATCTGAAACAGATTTATGTACGAAAATTAGCTTGAGTGCTGTACAGCGCTGACCGTTGTAGCTCAATGCGCCATTTACACACTCTTTAACAGCCTTATCTACATTGGCATCATCAAAAACAATGGCTGGGTTTTTTGCCTCAAGACCTAAGACTTGACGCAAGCGGTTCGGTTTCGGGTGTTGCGCGACTAGAGCGTTCGAACTTTTCGAATTTCCAATCAACGCGAGAACATCCACGTCGCCCGTTTTCATGATGGGTCCTGCTAATGTTCTTCCGCGCCCAAACACAATGTTTACCGCTCCTGGAGGAAAGGCTTCTTTAAACGCATCGATAAGCGGAGTCAATAATAACACGCCATACTTAGCTGGTTTAAACACAATCGTGTTTCCCATGATCAACGACGGTATAAGCAAACAAAATGTTTCATTTAATGGGTAGTTGTAAGGGCCTAAACAAAGTACAACGCCCAAAGGCCCACGTCGTATTTGAGACAAAACACCGTCCTTACTTGCGACGTGTGAGCCCCTGCGCTGCAGCTCTTTGTATTCTTCAATGGTATCGTAGATGTAATCCACGGTACGGTCGAACTCCTTGTACGCTGCGCTTTTGTTTTTTGCGATTTCCCACATCAACAACTCGCTCACCTCTTCACGCTTTTCCTTCATCAGCGAAACGAATTTCTCCATCGCCACGATGCGTGCAGAAGCTCCTGCAGTAGGCCAATACCCTCGGCCATTGTTGTATGCTGATTTTGCCGCTTGAAGCGCCTTGAGTCCAGTGGCCTCATCCAACGTAGGTGATGCCCCGAGGTATACTCTTTCAGTGGTTCCGTCCTTTGTAACCTTGCCCA
Source organism: Schleiferiaceae bacterium (assembly GCA_028357285.1). Classification (GTDB taxonomy): domain Bacteria; phylum Bacteroidota; class Bacteroidia; order Flavobacteriales; family Schleiferiaceae; genus UBA10364. The sequence goes on from JAOMWM010000025.1 coordinate 7,286, forward strand.
TCGGGCTGTACACTTCTTCGAATTCACCTTCCCATTTTTCAATGGTTCCGTTGATCAGGTATTGGTTCCATTTAAACGGTTTAGGCGGTTCAAACTCTGCGATAGGTAGTTGCTTAGAGCTTGCTTTCATGTTCTTGTTCAATTAGTTAATGCTTTTATAAGAATAAAATGGTCGGTTTAGTTCATCTCTACATCAAAGTAAATTAAACGATGCCTGTGTATGCATTGTGTGATCTCTATTACATGGCTGCTTTGTAACTTGCCGAAAATCGGATCCATTATGACCCTTCATTCTATACACACGGGAAACTTTAAGCTTGACGGCGGCGCCATGTTTGGTGTTGTGCCAAAGGGCCTTTGGGAGCGCACGAATCCCGCAGATGAAAAGAATCTTTGTACTTGGGCTATGCGCTCTTTGCTCATTGAAGACGGGGACCGATTAATTTTGATCGATACGGGAATCGGCAACAAACAGAGCGAGAAATTCTTTTCGCATTATTACCTGCACGGCGACCACAGCCTTGACGCCTCACTCGCCCTAAAAGGCTTTAGCCGTGATCAGATCACCGATGTCTTCCTCACCCACCTTCACTTTGATCACGTTGGCGGTGCCGTTCAGTGGAACAAAGACCGCTCGGGTTACGAACCTGCCTTTAAAAATGCAACGTATTGGACAAACGAACGTCATTGGAATTGGGCCTTAAAGCCCAATGCTCGCGAACGCGCCAGCTTCCTTTCTGAAAACATCTTACCGCTTCAAGAAAGTGGTCAATTAAAATTCATAGCGGCTCCTGAAAACCAGCACCGCATCAATACCGGGTTAGGTTTCGACGCGTTTGTCGTCAACGGCCATACCGACGCACAAATGTGTCCTATATTAGACTACAGAGGCAAAACATTGGTCTTTATGGCGGACCTGTTACCTTCCACCGGGCACATTCCGTTGCCCTATGTCATGGGATACGATACCCGTCCACTGCTTACTCTGGATGAGCGTACAAGAATCTTCACCGAAGCGGCAGAAAACGGCTATCATTTATTTTTAGAACACGATGCGTACAACGAGGTTTGTACTCTACAAATGACAGAAAAAGGACCGCGTCTTGCGGATAACGGTCGCCTGGACCACTACTTCATCTAACCCTTATACCATGAAGAAAACTATACTCGCGCTGTTTCTAGCGTTCTCAGGAGTTGCGCACGGACAATACTGGCAGCAATCGGTCGACTACACCATGGACATTACCATGAATGTCGAAAATCATCAATACGACGGCTCCCAAAAGGTCCATTACACGAACAACAGTCCTGATACCCTTCAAAAGGCATACTTCCACCTGTACTTCAATGCGTTTCAACCGGGCAGTATGATGGATGTACGCTCGAGAACCATTAAAGATCCAGACCGTCGCGTAACGGACCGTATTTATGGGCTTAGCCAGGATGAAATTGGCTTTCAGGAGGTTCGTGAGCTCACTCAAAACGGGATGCCGCTTGGATGGGAGGTGAACGGAACCGTATTGAAATGTGCCCTTGCCGAACCACTGCTTCCGGGTGAAAGTACCACTTTTGAGATGCGCTGGAACGCGCAGGTTCCAAAACAGATTCGCCGTTCAGGTTGGAATAACAAAGAGGGGGTTGAATTTACCATGACCCAATGGTATCCTAAACTTGCAGAATACGATAAAGACGGCTGGCACCCGGACCAATACGTTGGGCGCGAGTTTTACGGCGTCTGGGGAACCTTTGATGTGACTGTTCACATCGATAAAAATTACGTGCTTGGCGGCACCGGCTACCTGCAAAACCCGGAAGACGTTGGTTTTGACTACGGCGGAGTAAAAAAGGTTCGGTTAGGGCGCAATGAACTCCGCACCTGGCACTTCAAAGCAGATAGCGTACACGACTTTGCCTTCGCTGCCGATCCAGATTACAAACACGTGCAGCTTCAGATCGAAAACGGTCCTTTAGTGCATCTATTGTACGATCCTAAAACGGCAAACGAAGCAAATTGGGTTAAAATTCAAGACGGCTACCTCCAGGGGTACTTTGATTTTATGGCGCAAAATTTTGGTAAATATCCCTACAAACAATTCTCGCTTATTCAAGGCGGAGACGGCGGTATGGAATATCCCATGTGTACCATGATGCTTGGCGGTGGTGATGATTTCGAAGGCTTTACTGGACTTTTTGTGCACGAAGGAACGCACAATTGGTATTACGGCGTGATCGGAACCAATGAAGCGGCCTATCCTTGGATGGACGAGGGCTTTACCTCCTACGCAGAGGAAGAGTGTATGAATGTTCTTTTCAGTCGCGGCGAAAGCAATCCGCACCTTGGAGCCTACAGGGCCTATGTTTATTTAGACACCTCAGGACTGCGCGAACCGCTCAGCACACCTGCGGATCATTTTAATTACAACCGCACCTATGGTATCAATAGTTACAGTGCCGGAGCGCTGTTTTTGAACCAATTAGAATATATCATCGGCGAAGAACCTTTCGCTCGTGGCATGAAGCGTTACTGGAACCAGTGGCAATTCAAACACCCAAAACCAGAAGATTTTATTCGCATCATGGAGCGTGAATCCGACTTAGAGCTGGATTGGTACCTCAGCTATTATGTCGACCAGGTAAAAAGTATAGATTACGCCGTATCATTGGCGCGTAGCGATGCTAAGGGTGCTGAGATTCTCATCGAGCGCAAAGGCCTGTTCCCAATGCCTATTGATTTGCGCATCACTTATGCTAGTGGAAGAGTAGAATTGCTGAATATTCCCCTAGTGAGCATGTATGGAGCAAAGCGTATTGAGGGATACGATATACAAACACCTTGGGGATGGACGCACCCGGAATACCTTCTAAAACACACATCGATAGAGCCAATTATCTCTATTGAAATAGATCCTTCGAAGCGTTTGCTCGATATCGACAGGACAAACAACGTTTGGAACATCGACTAATAAAAAGGGCCCGCAATTGCGGGCCCTTCTGTTATCTTTTCTTCGGGCCACTCTTGTGCTTAGCCGCCTTTGTCATGCGCTTTTTTGCGCCTTTACCTAGGTTATACCCTTTTGCGTTTTTAGGTTTTTTCGGGTGCTTTGATGGACCCGGTTCCTCTAATTCTGATGCGGTTTTCCCGCTACGTGGGCTGACCTTACTCATCGAAACTGATGACTAATTCATCACTAGTAGCGTGCGTCTGGCAGGTCAAAACATAACCGTCCTTTACCTCATCATCTACCAACGCGTAGTTCATAACCATCTCTGCTGTTCCTTTGAGCACCTTCGCTCTACAGGTACAGCAAACGGCCCCTTTACAAGCGTAAGGCACATCAGCTCCGGCGTCCAATGCCGCATCAAGAACATAGTCCTTAGGTCCCATTTCAAAATGCGTTTCCTCACCATCTAACACTACGGTAACCTTAGCATTTGCACTGGCCTTAGAGGATGATTTTGCTATAGCCTCTGCCGTCGCTCCTGCTGTGTTGAACAGTTCGAAATGAATAGTTGATTTTGCTGTTCCTAGCGATTCTAAAACCCCGCTAACCCCTTCAATCATGCCTAACGGCCCACATAAAAAGTGTCCCGTAGTTGTAGCTACATCGAAGAACTTTCCGTTGTACGCTTTTACCTTATCCGCATCTAGTCGACCAGAGGTATAATCGCTGCCTTGATCTTCACGGCTGAGTACGTGATGCACTTCGAAACGATCAACATAGGTGTTTTTCAAATCTTCCAGCTCATCTTTAAAAATGATACTGTTGCTGTTCTTATTCCCATAAAACAGGGTAAATGTACTATCGCTATCACTATTTAAAACCGATTTCGCAATGGCGGCAATAGGTGTAATACCCGAACCTGCTGCCCAGCCCACAACGTGTGCCGCGCTGCCTTCATGTTTCCAAGCAAAGTTCCCTGTAGGCGCCATGCTCTCAAGCGTGTCCCCGGCTTTTAGGGTTCTGTTTGCGTAGGTCGAAAACTTACCGCCTTCAATCTCCTTAATCGCTACGCGCAGCTCTCCTTCGTGAGGCGCGGCACAAATAGAGTACGAACGGCGCACCTCTTCCCCGTTAATTGTAGCACGGAAAGTTAAATATTGTCCGGGCGTATATGTAAAAAGCGACCGCTGCTCCTCGCTGAGCTCAAACGCAACGCTTACCGCATCTTTTGTTTCACGACGCACCTCTTTAACGACAAGCGGGTAAAAAGTGCCTGTTGATGCCGCGGTACCGTTTGATTGCAATGATGGCTTTTGTTCTTTATTCTTTTTAAAAAATTTAAGCATGTTTTCTGTTTTGTGGTGTAAAGGTAGAGTGCAATATTAAACCATAACACTCCTTACGCTGTTGTGTTTTAACTTTGTAAGCGACCTAATACACAGAATGATGGGAACAAATGTATCATTAGAAGACAATTTTCAGACGTACGTCGATGGGGAAAACAAGGTTGAACCCAAAGATTGGATGCCTGAAAAATACAGAAAAACCCTAATCCGCCAAATATCACAACATGCTCATAGTGAGATAATTGGGATGCAACCGGAGGCCAATTGGATCACCCGTGCACCCTCACTCAGAGCAAAGCTTATCCTTCTCGCGAAAGTACAAGATGAGGCCGGCCACGGGCTCTATTTATACAGTGCTGCAGAGACGCTCGGCGAGTCTCGAGAAAAGATGATTTCCGACCTTCAAAGCGGAAAAGCGAAATATAGCTCCATTTTTAACTACCCCACTCCATCGTGGGCAGATATGGGTACTATCGGCTGGCTGGTAGATGGCGCTGCAATCCAAAACCAAGTGATGCTCACCCGTACTTCTTACGGTCCATATGCACGCGCAATGGTTAAGATCTGTAAGGAAGAAAGCTTCCATCAACGTCAGGGCTATGAGGTAGTCATGAAATTGGCTCAGGGAACCCCAGAGCAAAAAGCCATGGCGCAAGAAAGCTTAAACCGCTGGTGGTGGCCATCATTGATGATGTTCGGCCCATCCGATGATGAAAGTCCGAACAGTGCCCAAAGCATGAAGTGGAAAATCAAGCGTAAGAGTAACGATACACTCCGTCAAGAATTTGTAGATAAAACGGTGCCTCAAGTGGAATACCTCGGGTTAACTGTGCCTGATTCAGATTTGAAGTGGAACGAGGCTCGTGGACACTACGATTTCGGGATCATTAATTGGGACGAGTTTTACGCCGTGATTCAGGGCAACGGTCCTTGTAACAAAGAGCGCATTGCCCACCATGTTGAGGCACACGAAGAAGGCGCTTGGGTACGTGAAGCCGCCAATGCTTTCGCACAAAAACAAGCACAACGCAAAAAAAACACAGGCGCCGCAGCCTAAACCTTATCCCGCATGAATAAAGACCATTGGAAGCTTTGGGAAGTGTTCCTCCGTTCTAAAAACGGACTCTCCCACAAACACGTTGGAAGCCTGCATGCTGCAGATACAGAAATGGCCATCCAAAATGCTCGTGACGTGTACACGCGCAGGAGTGAAGGCATAAGCATCTGGGTTGTTCCTTCTGAATCTATTACGGCCAGCGCTCCAGATGAGAAAGAGCCTTTATTTGCCCCGAGTGATGACAAGGTCTACCGCCACCCAACGTTCTACGACATCCCGGATGATGTCGAACACATGTAAGCCATGAATGGAGGTTGGTTAGCTGGGAAAAAATCCCAATTCACAAAAGACGAAGCGCTCAAGGAGTACTTTAAGTTCCTTGCCGATGATGCGCTTATTTTAGGACAACAACTCAGTCGTTGGTGTTCAAAGGGTCCTGTGTTAGAACAAGACATTGCCATTATTAACACATCTTTAGATCACATAGGTCGTGCGCGACTGCTTTATCAAGAACTCGCTAAGATTGAGGGCAACGGCGCCACTGAAGATACTTTAGCCTATTTCCGCGATCATCAAGAGTTTCGCAACGCACTTTTGTTAGAGCAACCTAACGGCCATTGGGGAGATAGCGTGGTACGAAGTTTTTTCATTGACACCTTTAATTTTTTCTTGTATGACGGTCTTCGCCGTTGCGAAAACCAAGTGTTAGCAGGAATTGCGGAAAAATCCGTGAAAGAGATTGCATACCAAGCGCAGTGGAGCGCGGAATGGGTTATTAGACTGGGCGACGGTACCGAAGAATCACATGAAAAAGTTCAGAAAAGCATTGACAACTTGTGGATGTGGACCGGAGAGTTGTTTGAAAAATATCCCGTATTTGAATCACTAGATTCGAGCTTTATTGATTTTTCCACACTAAAGACACAATGGATAGAGAAGGTAGCGTTGGTTTTAGAAACAGCAACATTACAAATGCCAAATCCAGAATCGTGGATGCAAACTGGCGGACGCTTAGGAGTGCATACCTCCCATTTAGGATTCATTCTTGCTGAAATGCAGAGCTTGCCCAGAACGTACCCGGATGCAGCCTGGTAAAACCCGATTTGCGCGCCACTCATTCAAAGAATCAGAATTCCTTAACATTAATTTGCTACTGCCCTGTAATTACGGCACGAGGTTTGCATAAGATTTAAAACACGATGATTATACGTGTTTTTGTGTTAAGCGAGTGAGGGCTAGAGTGGGGACTTTAGCCCTCTTTTTTTGCTCCATATAAAGGAAACGGCAAACAAAAGAAAACTTGCTACAGCCATAGATCCGCTTATCGACCCTCCTACCCATTCTGATAGAAAATAACCCAAAACCGCGCTCACCAAACCTTGCGCTAAAATGTACAGTGTCATGCGTTTTAAATTATCCGTAATTAAATAGGCTGTTGCCGCTGGAACCACCAGAAAAGCAATCACTAAAATAGCTCCCACGCTTTCGAAACTTACCACGGTTGCAACACTCGTTGCGGCCATCAAGGTGTAGTGCCAAATGGCAGTTTTGATACCTATACTCTTTGCGTATTCTCCATTAAAAGAGGTGAGAAGCCATCCTTTGTATCCCACCCAAAAAACCAATTGGATAAACCCTAACAAGATCAACAACGTCCAAACCGGTGCCGGCACCCCTAAGCCTAAAAAAGAACTAGTCTGTAACGGAACAAACGCTATTTCACCGTGCAATACACAATCTGCATCTATATCCGCTTGACCCGCATATTTTGTCACTAGAATAACACCTACCGCGAATAAAAATGTAAACACGGTTCCCATTGCGGCGTCAGCCTGCATTTTTCCTTTTGATGAAAAGAACTGAATGAGCAGTGTTGTAACTACACCCATGATTATAGCCCCAAGAAATAACGGTACCGACGCTCTAGAGCCGCTTATTAAATAAGCAATAACAATACCTGGAAGAACAGCGTGGCTTAACGCATCACCCATCATGCTCATCCTTCTTAGCAAGAGTAGATTACCAAGCATTCCTGTAGAAGATGCCACTAAAAATCCCGTTACTATGATCCAAAAAGCATCCATATTATAGCGCGTTTACGGGAGTGTCTGGAACCAATTCATGAATCTCTAGCAAGGGGTTAAATCTTGAACAAAGCCCCAATTCACCGAGAATTTCAGCTTCTATTTCTGGTGTTAAGAAGTGCTCCATGGTTTCAGCCTCGTCATGCACAAGGTTGATACTCATTTGCATGCGACGCTGCAGGTAGATTTCCCAAATCTTGTGGCGGCGATCAATTTCTGCACCATAAGAACGCCCTTCTGTAGAAAGTGTGAAGCCCGTGTGAACTTTCTTAATGAGTCCCTTTCTGCGCAATCTGCGCACCGTCCTGTTCCAGAGGCGTTGCTCGAAAAATTGGCGCTGACTTATACTTCTCCTGTTAAAGAGTTTTCCTAAGCCACGAACCTCATTTTGTACCGCTGTTTTTAGAAGGTTTTCTTCATTTATTCTCCTTTTCAACAACAGTTTAGACCACCGCTGATAAATGACTCCGCGCTTTGGCGCGAACAGCATCGAAATAAAAGCAATCAATGAAATTATGACAATCGTCCATGGGCCGGTTGGCATCGATACCTGGCTGTAGCTTACAAAGGCACCGAGCCAGCCCGCTAATGCCCCAAAAAATCCACTCAAAAGCAATAACCGAACGAGGCGATTCGTCCAAAATCGGGCCGCGGTAGGAGGAATAATCAACAGCGCGCTCATCATCACTATACCAACTGCTTTAATGCCAACAGAAATACTTAAAATGGTAATGAAGCTAATCAAGCCATCAATAAACTTTACGTTAATACCTATAGCATCGGCGTATTCAAGGTTGAATACAACCGATTTAATACTGTGATAAAAACTCAGTACTAAAATCAAAACTAGGCCTGAAACCCAGGCAAAAGCAGTACTATCCTCAGGGGTCATGGCAGCAGCATTCCCAAAGATATAGTGGTCTAAACCGCTCTGTTCGCCGCCGTAATTTGATTGTATCACGGTCAATAGTACAATACCAAAACCAAAGAAGCTTGAGAGTACAATAGCTAGCGCACTGTCCCCTTTAATTTTACTTTGTTGCGTAATATAGTCCACGAGCAAAATACTTAACCAACCACTTGTAGCCGCGCCTATAATCAGCACATACGGGTTTTTCACACCACTTAAAAGGAATGCAATAAGCACCCCCGGAAGCATGCTGTGTGCAACGGTTTCTCCTACCAGTGTTTTCTTTCTCAAAAAATTAAAACTACCCACAGCTCCTGAAACACCACCTAATAAAAGAGTGGCCAATGCTACGTAGCGCACATTGGGGTCTTGAAGTGTTAAGTATTTGAGAAATATTTCCAAACTAGCGTGCTAAATACGTTTTTAAAAGTGTTGCATTAAATAACAACATTTCAAGGTACGTGTCTTGATCTGCGTTAGGGCCTAAAGAATCACTTAAAAGTTCTGGACCTAATACCACTTCATACCCTTTGTCTTGACAACCGCGCTGTACGCTTTCCATGGCCTGAGGACTCACAATATTCTCTAAAAAGATGGCTGGAACTTTATTCTCGCATATAAAATCAACCAATTCTGTGATTTCACGAAGACCAAACTCGCTAACTGTTGAAGCGCCCTGTAAGGTCTGCACGCGCATGCCGAATGTTCGTGCAAAATAACTGAGTGCATCGTGCGTTGTAATGACCAATCGTTGTTCAGGAATGATGCGCTCTATAATTTTCTGTACAGAATCTGAAGTCCTTAAAATTTCCTGTTGGTAGTTTACGGTAGCGCTTTGAACTTGTGAGGCACTTGATGGATAAGCGGCTGAAAGTTGTTGAGCTATATCCCCAACAATGAATTGGACCAATTCTGTATCAAACCAATAGTGCGGATCCTTACTTGCAGGGAAATTAGGATCACTGATAATAATGGAATCAGGAACGTTTGCCGCCGCATCAATGATGAGCTTGCCGTCTATTTTTTCTAAAACATCAATGATTTTACCCTCGAGATGCACACCGTGATAAATAATGACATCGGCAGCACGAATAGCGTCTAAATCACGTTTGCTCGGCTTATAAGTATGCGGGTCAATTCCCTTATCTAACAACGCAGTTATTTCAAAAGCATCTTCAGAGATATTCGTCAACCAGTCTGCCATGATACTTGTGGTGCACAACACCTTAGGATTAGAACTGGTGCCTGTATCTTCTTCATTCTGTGGCGTTGAACAAGCTCCAAAAACAAATGCTACTACTAGAAAGACAGGGGTAAAACGCATCTTATTTAAATTAATTCTAAATAACAAATGTACGGCACATCCCGCCCACTTAAAAAATCGGTAATGGAATTTTTAGAATACAACAAAAGTCGTTCGTTATGTTTAATTTTATACACTCACCTAAAACAAGAACATGGGAAATTTCACAGCAACCACTATCTTAAAAAACCTTGGCTTAGAAGCTAAAAACGCCGGTACGTCAATAGGAAACGAATGGCATAACTCTAATGAATGGATAGCTTCTTATTCACCTATTGACTCTGCGCATTTAGGTGATGTAAGTGTGACCACAGAGGATCAATACAATACCGCGGTTTCAACTGCAAATGCCGCTTCTAAAGATTGGAGAAATGTACCTGCACCTCAACGCGGTGAATACATAAGACAGTTCGGAAATGAACTAAGAAATAAGAAAGAAATGCTGGGTGCCTTAGTCTCACTAGAGATGGGTAAAAGTTACCAGGAAGGGCTAGGTGAAGTTCAAGAGATGATTGACATCTGTGATTTTGCAGTAGGTCTATCACGTCAATTATATGGACTAACCATCAAAAGTGAACGTTTGGATCACCACATGATGGAGCAATGGCATCCTCTAGGTGTAGTAGGTGTCATCTCAGCCTTTAATTTCCCGGTTGCAGTATGGTCTTGGAACTTTGCTCTAGCCTTAGTCTGTGGTAATACAGTAGTCTGGAAAGCCTCAGAAAAGTCACCACTTTGCTCGGTCGCTTGCCAGCATATTTGGAATAAAATAGCTTCTGAAAATAATTTACCAGACGGTATTTCGTCCATTGTAAGTGGTAATTATAAAGTTGGTGAATGGATCACTAACGATACGCGTATTCCTTTAGTTTCCGCTACAGGATCTACCCGCATGGGAAGAATTGTTGGTGCTGCAGTTGCTCAGCGATTTGGAAAAACTATCCTTGAATTAGGGGGTAATAACGCTATAATTATTACGCCAAGTTCTGATTTAAAAATGACCGTAACTGGGGCCGTTTTTGGAGCCGTAGGTACTTGTGGACAGCGTTGTACCTCTACTCGCCGTTTGATCATTCACGAATCTGTCTACGATAAAGTGCGTGATGCACTAGTAGGTGCTTATGACCAATTAAAAATTGGCAGCCCACTCGATGAATCAAATCATGTAGGTCCATTGACTGATGCAGACGCTGTTGCTGCATTCTTAACAACCATTCAAAATGCTCAAAACGAAGGCGGAAAAGTCCTTTGTGGTGGTACCGTTTTAAGCGGCGATATTTATGAAAATGGATTGTACGTGACGCCATGTATTATTGAAGCTGAAAATCATTATTACGCGGTACAAACAGAAACTTTTGCGCCTATTCTTTACCTGATCAAATATTCTGGAGGTGTACATGAAGCGTTAGAACTTCAAAACGGTGTTCAGCAAGGGTTATCTTCAGCAATTATGACTAACGACATGCGTGAAGCTCATATTTTCTTAAGCGAAAGTGGATCAGATTGTGGTATTGCTAATGTAAACATTGGAACTTCTGGAGCTGAAATAGGCGGAGCTTTCGGTGGTGAAAAAGAAACGGGTGGAGGTCGTGAAAGCGGTTCAGACGCTTGGAAAGCATATATGAGAAGACAAACAAATACAATTAATTACGGAAGTGATTTACCCCTGGCTCAGGGTATTGAATTTAATCTTTAGACCGTGATTACGACAGTTCAACTAGGAGGACCCGTTCAATCGCGTCCTCCTTTTTTATTTTTTGGATTAGGCAGCTGTTTCGTTCAAAACCTAGCTGCTCCATTGGATAAAATAAATATACCCTACCAATCCAATCCTTTAGGAACCTCTTTCAATCCAGTGAGTATAGCACAACAATTGGAATGGCTCATACAACCTGAAGTAACTTTAAATCAAATTTATCTGCACCACGGGGTATACCACCAACTTGATGCAGCAAATAAATTTCAGCATATAGATAAAAACCGTTTAGACGCGTTTATCAATGATGCTCAAATCAACGCCCTCGATCATTTAAACCGAAGTGAGCATCCAGTGCTTATTATCTCGTTTGGTACGGCACACTGTTGGGAAATGAACGGGACTATTGTGAATAATTGCCATAAACTACCTCAAGATCTCTTTAAGCGTAGGTTGCTCGAGTTAGATGAAATCACTGAAGCTTGGACTTCAATTTTAACACATGTACCTAAGCACTGGCAAATTATTTTTACCGTGAGCCCAGTTAAATATACAAAGGTGGGTCTAGAAGAAAACTTTATCAGTAAATCCATTTTACGACTAAGTATAAAATCACTCGTGGAGCAATATTCTAACTGCTTCTATTTCCCGAGTTATGAAATCATTACAGATGAATTAAGGGATTACAGTTATTTTAAAGACAATGGGACTCACCCAAATGAATCCGCAGTTGAAGTAGTCTTTGAACGGTTTAGATCATTTCTTAATTTCTAAAAAATCCGGACGTATTGCAGCTAGTTTCAATACTGCGGCAACGCTAATACTGTCTGTTATTGATCCATTAAGCACTTGATTATAAAGCTTACTAAAATGCAGGCGTTCTAAGCGAAGATTTTCTGTGTCTTCGTGAGATGTACCTAAAAAGGTTAAAGATTCCGCTAAGAAGACCACAGCACGCTCATTCGTCACGCTGTTGCTTAAATCCATTTGAAGAAATTCAGTCCATTCGTCAGCTGTATAACCTACTTCTTCTTGTAACTCCCGTTTTGCGCTTTCTAAAGGCTTTACTCCTAAAGGTCCACCGCCCTCAGGAATTTCCCAACTATATGTGTTTAATGGAAACCTAAATTGACCCACACGCCAGGTATAACCTTCGTGATCTATTGGAATTATACCAATAGCTAAATTTTTAAAGTTCACTTCACCGTAAATACCCGCTGTACCTCCT
>JAOMWM010000026.1 GCA_028357285.1 Schleiferiaceae bacterium
GCGCGAGCCAAAGTGAACCTTATTGCTCTTGCTTCCCAATTCAATAGCATCTATAAATTTTGTGTTTACCGTTCGTCCCGGGCGAAAGGTCAATAGCGTATAATGCTTTTCGCCGCGGTAGCGTGTGGTTCGAATATCATAACAAATGCCACCTACGAATTCGCCACCCTTCAGCCAACGGTAGGGCGCATCAACGGTACCTGCATCCTTCAATACCAGTCTAGGATTGTCTTTCCAGTTTGGATTCCAAAGAAATCCGTGAAAGGTGAATTCACCGCTCGATTGCGGTACTGCCCAAGTATACAATGCGAAACTGCGGTCTTCTGGGAGCTGGACACTTAAGTTGCGAACGCTTTTCAATGCATCGCCATAATGTTCGCTTACACGTATAAAGTCCCACAAACTGTCTGCGAAGATTTCAGCCAGGGAATCCCGGTACGGTTCGTTTTCAGGGAGTAAGTAAGACTGCCCTAGCTGCGCTAGTCGCGCCTCTGTTACCTGGGCTATCGTGGCAAAACTGCTTAACAGGCAAGTTGCCAACAAAAGACGTAGCGGATTAATCATCCAAATGCATGAAGGTTTTCTTAGCCAAAAGCGCATCATCGGTTTCTTCGTTGTCTTCATCCGGTACACAACAGTCTACAGGACAAACTTCGGCACATTGTGGCTCTTCATGGAAGCCGATACACTCCGTACATTTGTCCGTTACGATATAATAAACGTCGTAATCTACAGGTTCTTGTGCTTCGTCTGCGTCGTATTCATTGCCGTTTGGTGTAACGATTTTTCCGCTCAGGTCAGTGCCCTCGTTGAATCGCCACTCCATGGCACCTTCATAAATAGCATTATTCGGGCACTCCGGCTCGCATGCGCCGCAGTTGATACATTCGTCTGTGATTTTAATGGCCATTTCTACGCGTAGTGTTTTAGCTTTGCAAATCTAACACAAAGGTAGCGCCAATGTTTTTCTCAGACCATAGGATTCAAGCAGTTTCGAACTTGGGCCAATTCTTAAGGGAATTTTCCCAGGGTGTGGCCATCTCTGGCGGTCATGAAGATATCGCTGAAGAACTTGAAACGGCGATCGTCCAATCGCACAGAAACAACGGCTGGTTTATTGAAGAAAATCAGCGCCATGCGCTAGCCGCTTGGGGTCAAACACTTTCTCATCAGGCCCTCCTGGATTGGCGTGAGCGTGAAGGGGGAACGCGAGAAATCAACAGAACGCGTGTGGGTATCGTTATGGCGGGAAACATTCCGTTGGTTGGTTTACACGATTTTTTAGCTGTGTTTTTATCGGGTCATTTCGCATTGGTAAAACGAAGCAGTGACGATGAGTATCTCATTCCTGTCTTAGTTAAGGTTTTATTGCGTCACGATCCGTTATTCGAAGGCGATTGGGTCTTTGTAGACCGATTAAATGACATGGAAGCAGTGATTGCTACAGGCAGTGATAATACCGCGCGCTACTTTGAATACTACTTTGGGAAGTACCCCAACATTATACGTAAAAACAGGACTTCTATCGCCTTGCTTGATGGCAGCGAATCCGATGAGGAATTGGTCGCATTGGGTGAAGATATCTTCCGCTACTTCGGTATGGGATGCAGAAATGTAGGCCATGTTGTGGTGCCTGAGGCCTTTGACGTGCAGCGCATCTTTGCAAACATTGTGGATTGGAACGGCATCGTAAACAACAATAAATACGGTAACAACTACGAATACTACCGCGCCCTATTCTTGCTCAATCAGGACGATTTCCTGGAAAACGGTTTTGTCATCGTACGAGAAAACGAAGAGTTGCATACCCCTGTGGGCATTCTACATATCAGTCGTTACAAAGATGAAGCCGGCGCCGCAGATAAGATTGCCGAATGGGGTGAGAAAATCCAGTGCGTGGTTGGCCATGGCCATATTCCATTTGGTAAAGCCCAGAAACCTGAATTGTGGGACTATGCGGATGGGGTAAATACCATGGAATTCTTAGGGCAACTTTAAGTTACAGCGGCTCGGTAGCGCCGAGCGTGATGTAGTTGTTGCGGAAGGTGCCGTGGATGTCGTATTGCGGACCTGAAATATCCCGCTGGACGGCGTTAATCAGCGCATTCACACTATCCGGTACGTATGAAAAATTCGAATTAGGCAATAACGGTCCAGTTGTATATCCCCAATTTTCATTGTAGAATAAATCACTTCCTACAAACATATCCACATCTGTAAGTGCGTAGTGGCCTCCTTGCGGATTCGGGTCTATGGTTAGGGCCGATTTTTCGAACACCACATCAAAATCTTCGCCATTATCGATGGCAAGACTCACCTCATTATCTAGTGAGCCATCAACAATACATTCAAAGAATGAAGCGCTAATCGGACGCGTGTAGCGCGTGCCGCTGCCGTCTTCAAAGAAGTTGCTTAATCCCAAAGCCGTTCCGCCTCGTGACGAATAACTCCAAGTATTCAAAAAGGTGCTGTTTCGCGCCTCGTAGTGCCCGCCTAGTCCATATAGGCCATAGACGCCGGCGGGGCCGCTGATAAAATTAGTTAATGTGGCATCACCGAAACCTCCGTACAGATTGACGCGGGAGCTGTGGCTGATAATGAGCTGATCGCCAATTAAAGTGGCGGCACTATCTAGTCGAATGCCCGTAGTTGCATTCTTTATGATGGTGTTTTTGATTTCATGGTTTTGGTTCGAACGCATGAGGAAGATTCCGCCTAGTACGCCGCCCCATTGGCCGGGTACCCATTCGTAACCGGGTTCTAATCGGTCCCCTTGAAAAACAACAGGCTGACTCATGTGATTCGCGTCGTCACCACCACCGTTCACAACCAGCCGACTGTCCCTATAGGCCCAGAGTCCGCCTCCTTTGTGAATATGGATTTGTGTTCCCTCATTAATGGTCAGCTGGCAAGCGCTATCGACAACGGCATAACCGTAAATAACGTGGGGTTTATCGTTGTTCCATGTGGCATTGCAGGACAAGATGGAATAGGGGATTTTAATGTCTGGATACGGCTCCGGTTGAGTGATTGTGAGTACACGGTCAGGAAAATGATAATAGGCGTCCCAGACTGCCGTTATTAGGTCCACGTGTTGTTTTACATTTCCGTTTTCAAACCAAATGCTATCTGTATAGATCATTTCTGTCGAACCTTGGGCATCCGGCGAGATTTCAATAAAGACGTATGCGGAGTCACCAGCTAAGATTTCTACGTTTTCTGCAGATTTACCGCTTATACCGTCGACATTCATTCGGTAGTAGCTGCCTACTCCACGTGCAAGACGAATTCTGTCCACCGTCATGTTTTCAGAAGAGGTATTGTATACTTTTAAAATGCGCGTTGAGCTGCCTAATCCTGTGAAAACAGTATCAAGGTAAATGGTGTCTTGCGAGAAGTTTAATTCGATGTTACTCCCTTGAAAATCAATGGTATTGCGGCAGCTAGAGAGTGCGGCGATGGCGATAAGAAGCAAAAAGAATAGGGCCTTTTTCATTTCTACGAAGCTACTCATGTATTTTTGCACTCGCAATGAAGTGGTTATGAACATTTACCATATATTTGCCGTCCATAAAGAAACAGGGGTCTGGGCCAAAACTCAGGCTATTAAATAAAAAGAAGAAAATGAAAAACGGTATTCATCCAGAAAACTATCGCTTGTGTGTCTTTAAAGACATGGGTACTGGCGATCAGTTCATTACTAAGTCTTGTGCAGATGCAAAAGACACCATCGAAGTTGAAGGCGTAGAATATCCATTAATCAAAATGGAGATTTCCAGTTACTCGCACCCATTCTACACGGGTAAAGTGAAGTTGGTAGATACAGCGGGTCGTGTGGATAAATTCCGCAGCCGTTACGGAAAGAAAAGTTAAGTTTAGACTTTATAAAATACAAGACCCGCTTTGCAGCGGGTCTTTTTTTTGCCCTAACTTTCCAAAACCAAAGTCATTACCTAAAGATGCGTATACAATTAGTCGATTCTTCCAACCGCGATCACTTGCTACCTTTAACCTTTACACGTCCGGTTTCTGAGCTGCGTTGTGGGATTTTGACCATTGCGGAAAAATATACCCGACGTGGGCACGCAGTAGGGAATGAGACACAATCGTATTTGCAGCGTAAATACCCGAGTCTTGCTAAGGTTGATGTTGCCGTGGATGGCGGTGTTTGTCCGACGGATGAATTCCTTGCAGCTATTGGTGCGCTAGGCATGGGGCAGAGCCTATGTAAGGGAGATGCCGTTATCGCATGGAAAGGTGAAAAGCCTATAGATACCTCGAGCAGTGTTTGTTTTGATGGGTCTTTGAATGTCGTCGCTCGTCCTTGGGACATTTGGGGATTGAATGCAGCGGAATTGGAGGCCGATTTTGATTTAATTACTGCTGGGCGCACAAGTGCCCCTATTCATGAGACCTGCACGGTCATCGGAGAACGAATCTTTTTAGAAGAAGGAGCGAAGGCAACGGCCAGTATTTTGAATTCCACATCGGGTGCAATTTATCTCGCAAAAGATGCTGAAATTATGGAAGGTTGCGTGGTTCGTGGTGGATTAGCCTTGGGTACGCATAGCGCATTGAAATTAGGTACAAAGATTTACGGGGCTACCACGTTGGGACCGCATTGCAAAGTAGGTGGAGAGGTCAATAACAGTGTACTTATAGGCTACAGCAATAAAGGCCACGATGGATTTTTAGGCAATAGCGCTTTAGGCGAATGGTGCAATCTAGGCGCCGATACGAACAATTCGAACCTAAAGAACAACTACGACGAGGTCAAAGCATGGAGTTACGTAAGTAAGCGTTTCGCTAAAACCGGTCAACAGTTCTGTGGATTGATTATGGGCGATCACAGTAAAAGTGGCATCAATACCATGTTCAATACCGGAACGGTAGTGGGAGTGAGTGCTAATGTATATGGCGCTGGATTTCCGCGTAATTTTATTGCGTCATACTCATGGGGAGGCCCTCAAGGCACCATGGAGTATAAACTCGACAAAGCCTTAGATACGGCACACCGGATGATGCAGCGCCGAGGTTTAGCAGTGGATGAGGTGGAGAAAAATATCTTACAATCCGTCTACGAACAGACGTCGGAATTCCGTCGTTAAAGGGCTTTTAAAGCGGCAATCGTCGCAATAGGATCATCACTTTTGAACACAAACGAACCTGCAACCAGCGCGTCTGCGCCTGCGGCTAGCAAACGTGCGCCAGTTTCAAGATTAACACCACCGTCTATTTCAATGAGTGCTTTAGAACCCGTACGGTCAATCAGTTCGCGCGCTTGTGCGGTTTTCTTAATGGTATTTTCGATGAATTTCTGACCGCCAAATCCAGGGTTCACACTCATTAAGAGTACCTCATCTAGATCTTGTATGATATCTTCTAATACACTTACCGGGGTATGTGGATTCAACGCAACACCAGCTTTCATTCCGGCATTGTGAATTTCTTGAACAGTTCTGTGCAAGTGTGCACAGGCTTCTGCGTGTACCGTTAAGATATCTGCACCACAGTCTTTAAACGTTTGAATGTAACGTTCTGGTTGTACGATCATCAAATGCACATCCATCACCTTCTCACAGTTTTCCGCCATCGTCTTTACTACAGGCATACCGTAGGATATATTAGGTACGAAAACCCCGTCCATTACATCAATATGAAACCAGTCTGCCTGGCTTTTATTGACCATTTGACAGTCGCGTTGGAGGTTGCCAAAGTCGGCAGCTAATAGTGATGGTGAGATGATAGGTGCAGCCATGCTGATACGTTAAAGTTCTATACAAAAGTAAAACACCCCGCCCGTGGAGGCGAGGTGTTCTATAAAAAACTTAATACCAAGTTTATTAACCGAGGTAGGTCTTCAAGATTTTACTTCTTGAAGTATGCTTCATGCGACGAATGGCTTTTTCTTTAATCTGGCGAACACGTTCACGCGTTAAGTCAAATTTCTCACCAATCTCTTCCAACGTCATCGGATGCTGTCCTCCTAAACCGAAGTACAGACGGATAACATCGCCTTCACGCGGTGTTAATGTAGCTAATGAGCGCTCAATCTCAGTACGCAAACTGTCCATCATCAAATCTTCATCCGGATGTGGACTGTCTGAAGAATTCAAGACATCATATAAATTGCTGTCTTCACCTTCAACAAGTGGCGCGTCCATACTGACGTGACGACCACTGTTACGCATGCTTTCTTTCACGTCAGATTCGCTCATCTCCAAATGCTTGGAAATTTCAGCGGCACTTGGTGGACGCTCGTGCTCTTGCTCGAGGTATGCGTATGCTTTGTTGATTTTATTGATTGAACCAATTTTGTTCAATGGTAAACGAACGATACGGCTCTGCTCTGCAAGTGCTTGCAGAATACTCTGACGAATCCACCAAACGGCGTAAGAAATGAACTTAAAACCGCGTGTTTCATCGAAGCGTTGCGCAGCTTTAATCAAACCTAGGTTTCCTTCGTTGATCAAATCGGGAAGGGTTAGACCTTGGTTTTGATATTGCTTTGCTACAGAAACCACAAATCGAAGGTTGGCTTTGGTCAACTTCTCAAGGGCAATCTGATCGCCGGCTTTGATTCGCTGAGCCAATTCCACTTCTTCCTCAGCAGTGATCAACTCCACTTTACCGATTTCCTGAAGGTATTTGTCCAACGAAGCCGTCTCGCGGTTCGTTACCTGTTTTGTGATTTTTAACTGTCTCATGCTCGAGATGAATTTTTTAGCGTAGGTGCGCCTTTGCTGCACAAAGGCGCACTACACAAGTTCAAAAGATAAGAATTATGCTTCGGCTTTATCGCCGTCTTTCTCCGGTTTAGGGAGTAGCACTTTACGAGAAAGCTTCATCTTACCTGCTTTGTCAACCTCTAGAAGCTTCACTTTAACTGTATCACCTTCTTTAAGTACGTCTTCAACGTTCTTAATACGGGTCCAGTCAATCTCTGAAATGTGAAGCAATCCTTGAACTTTAGGAGCAATCTCTACGAATGCACCGTAAGTCTGTACGCCACGTACAATACCTTCGTATACCTCACCAATTTCCGGTTCGAATGCGATGGCACGGATCATTTCTAATGCTTTATCCATCATGGCAGCATCTTTTCCTGAAATCTCCACGTGACCACGGTCGTCTACCTCAGAGATAGTTACAGTAGTACCGGTGTCTGCTTGGATTCCTTGGATATTTTTACCACCTGGGCCAATGATAGGACCGATGAATTCTTTCTTCACAGTAAGCTTGTAAATCTTAGGAGCATTTGGCTTCAATTCCGTGCGCGTCTCCGGCATGGTTTTTAGCATTTCGCCCAAGATATGCAAGCGGCCTTCTAAGCTCTGCTTAAGTGCTTTAACTAAAATCTCATAACTCAAGCCTTTTACTTTGATGTCCATTTGACAAGCAGTAATACCTTTTTCAGTACCCGTCACTTTAAAGTCCATATCACCTAAGTGATCTTCATCACCTAAAATATCAGACAATACTGCGAATTTCTCGCCATCAGAAATCAATCCCATAGCGATACCACTAACTGGACGAACCAATTTAACTCCCGCGTCCATCATTGCTAAAGTACCTGCACAAACTGTTGCCATAGAAGACGAACCGTTCGATTCAAGGATATCAGAAACTACACGAATTGTAAATGGATTTTCTGGATCAACCATTTGGTACAATGCACGTTGTGCAAGGTTACCGTGACCGATTTCGCGACGGCTAACCCCACGAATAGGACGCGCTTCACCTGTAGAGAATGGTGGGAAGTTGTAGTGTAAATAGAATTTCTCTTCACCCGTAAAGGTGGCATCATCAATTCTGTTAGCGTCTAACGATGTTCCTAAAGTAACTGTCGTTAGTGATTGTGTCTCACCGCGCGTAAATACTGCAGAACCATGCGCACCTGGCAAATAGTCTACTTCAGACCAAATAGGGCGAACTTCCGTAGTTGCACGTCCGTCCAAACGTTGGCCGTCGTTTAACACCATGTCACGCATAGCTTTGTATTCCACATCGTGGAAGTAGGTTTTTGCAAAACCAGTATTTGCAGACAACCACTCTTCGTCTTTGCTTTCTAGGTATTCGTTAAGGATTGCCTTAAAGCCTGCAGAGCGTTCGTGCTTTGGTAAACCGCTTTTAGCAACTTCGTATACTTTATCGTAAGTAGCAGCCATTACTTCTTCACGCACTTCTTCGTTGTGCGTTTCGTGGCTGTATTCACGTTTAGTTTGTGCTTTCTCAACATGAGAAGCCAAACGCAATTGCGCTTCAATCTGAACTTTAATGGCATCGTGGGCATATTTGATAGCCTCAACCATTTCTTCTTCAGAGATTTCTTGCATTTCACCCTCGACCATTACGACACTGTCCATAGAGGCACCGATAACCATGTCTAGTTCAAGCTCACCAATCTGAGCAGGAGTAGGGTTGATTACATGTTCTCCGTTAATGCGACCAACGCGCACTTCCGAAATAGGACCGTCGAATGGAAGATCACTCACTGCGATCGCTGCAGAGGCAGCTAAACCAGTCAAAGAGGTTGCTTCAACATTCTCGTCGTACGAGATCATTTGGATCATGAGTTGAATCTCAGCGTGGTAATCCTTTGGGAATAAAGGACGCAATACGCGGTCGATCAAACGCATGGTCAATACTTCATTGTCTGAAGGACGACCTTCTCTTTTAAGGAAGCCTCCAGGTACGCGACCATTGGCCGCAAATTTTTCACGGTAGTCTACCGTAAGCGGAAGAAAGTCGATGCCGTCCTTCGCTTCTTTGCTGGACACAATAGTGGCCAACAGCATTGTCCCACCGCACTTAACGACTACAGAGCCATCTGCTTGTTTGGCCAGTTTCCCGGTCTCAAGTGTGATTTCTCTTCCGTCAGGAAGTACGATAGTTTCAGTAATTGCTTGTGGAATCATATATAGTGTAAATAGATACTGTTTTATACGCAAAAAGGCAATTGTGAAAATTGCCTTTTTGTGTACTTCTTAAGCTCAGATTATTTTCTTAAGCCTAGTTTCTCGATAATTACACGGTAACGTGCAATATCAGTTTGCTTTAAATAGTTCAGTAGTTTTCTTCGCTTACCTACCAACGTGATGAGCGAACGCTCAGTGTTGTGGTCTTTTCTGTTTTGCTTCAGGTGACCGGTCAAGTGATCGATACGGTAGCTAAACAAAGCGATTTGTCCTTCAGCTGAACCTGTGTCCTTTGCTGATGCGCCGAATTCGGCGAAAATTTCTTCTTTCTTTTCTTTAGTAAGGTACATACCAAAATCGTTTTAGATGTTTGTAATGCTATAAGTGCGCAAAGATAGATAAATTATTCACTCTGAGTGATTTTTTGAAATTTATTCAGTCGAGTCTATACTCCAGTAAATCTTTGATCCCACTGTGATTCCTTGCGCTGCCGCTTGACCACCGAGCACTTCCAATACAAAAGATGCTGGGGCGCCGCTTGGCAAGCTTTTCATCGAACGTGGCTCTGCGTTGGCTTGTATGCTCACTACATCGTTCATTGCATTGATGTAAATGATGTCTAAGGATACTAAGGTGTTTTTCATCCAAAAACTTCGCGGTTGGTCGCCACCGGGCATGAAGAAGAGCATCGCCCTATTCGGTGGAGTAGATCTACGGTACATCATTCCGATCTCTATAGCTTCCGGAGTAGTGGCATATTCTGTTTCAAAGACTGTTGTGGTATCCGCTCCGTTTATAGCCCAAACCGTACCGTCCATTCTAAAGGGCGGTTCATACGGTTGACCGGGTTGTTTTACCGAAGGTTTCGTATTCGAGCTGAATTTACCAATACTTCCCACGATCGAAGGAATGATAAATGCGGCTAACCCAAGACCGACAATCCACACTGCGTATTTCCTGAATGCATTCATTAAAATGATGATTTGTTGCGCTTACTAAGCGTCATAAATAAAAGTCCAATTGCAACCAGCGGAATGCTCAGCCACTGACCCATGTTAAAGTCCATGCCTTGTTCGAAATCTACTTGAACTTCTTTGAAATTTTCAATGAAAAATCTGAAGCCAAAAACAAGCACTAGGAAAAGTCCAAATAGAAACCCGCGCTTTTCTCCAACAGCAGTTTTTAAGTAGAGTAAAGCGAGAACAATGAAAAATAGCCAGTAACCCGCTGCTTCGAACAACTGTGTAGGGTAGCGAGGTACACCGATCAGTTGCGTTTGCGCGTGCCAGCCATTTTCATCTTCATATACCGTTACCTCCGGAATGCCCTGGACCAAAAAGTTTTGATTATCGGGATCCTGTGTGTTGAGGATACGCGGTAAAAAGTCGGTAGCGTACTGCTGCGTCTGGACGTCGTTGAGACGTACGAAGGTTAAGGTGGTATTGAGTACAGGGTAGGTGATGGAATCGGTTA
Organism: Schleiferiaceae bacterium; assembly: GCA_028357285.1. Taxonomy (GTDB): domain Bacteria; phylum Bacteroidota; class Bacteroidia; order Flavobacteriales; family Schleiferiaceae; genus UBA10364. The sequence continues at coordinate 10,392 of JAOMWM010000026.1, forward strand.
GAACGAATTGGTCCGTTTTCTCAAAAGTGGCGGACTTTAAGGTCCCACCGTATCCACGCATCAAGGTATTGCGTCCATCTTCTACAAAAACCGTTTCAAAGGCGCTGTTGGCCGGCGCACCATAAATTTCGGAATTGAACCAATTGCCCATACGAATGAAGCCCGCCGCCAACGCTACAACGATAACGATGCGGTCTAAGGTCCATAAAGGATGCTTTTTCGCCAATTTTTTACTCCAATAAAACATGGCCGCTACAATAGCGATGGCCGCGCCGTGTGAGGCTAGTCCGCCTTTCCATACCATAAGGATTTCACCGAGATGATCCTTGTAGTAGCTCCAGTCGTAAAAAATAACATGGCCCAGTCTAGCGCCAACAATCGTTGCGCCGACCATCCAGTACACCAAACTATCCATGAGTTTAGGATTGACATTTTCTCGTTTAAAAACATATTGCATCCCGTAATGGCCTAGAACGAAACTGATGATAAACATCAGCGAATAGAACCGGAGTTCAAAGCCCCCAATAGGGATGTGGTTGGGAAAGTCCCAGAGAATAGTCAAAAGCATAGTGTTATTCTTTCCAGTCTACAATAAATAGATTCGTCGCTCGCGTACCGCCGTTATTTCTATTTGAAGCGAAGACTAATTTACTTCCATCCGGCGAGAACATCGGAAACGCATCAAAAACACCGTCGTAGCTCACCTGTTCTAGATCCGAGCCGTCGGTGTTAATCATGAAGAGGTTGAAAGGATAGCCACGCTCGCTGTGGTGGTTGGTTGAGAATATAATTTTATTGCCGCTCGGGTGGTAGAATGGGGCCCAATTGGCATTTCCCAGCTGGGTAACTTGGGTCAATTCTGAGCCGTCCACATTACACGTGTAAATCTCCATGTGCGTAGGCTCGACCATTCCTTCTGTAAGTAAATCCTTGTATTTCTTCACCTCTTCATCAGTCTGCGGACGTGAACTTCTAAAGACTAATTTCTTGCTATTTGGGCTAAAGAAAGCTCCACCGTCGTACCCTAATCCGCTTGTAACCTGTGTGATGTTCGATCCGTCAATATCGCAAGTGTACAGTTCTAAATCACCACTGCGGTCTGATGTAAATACGATTTTAGTTCCGTCCGGACTTACGGTAGCTTCCGCATCGTAACCTGGACCTGAAATCAACGTATCTACAATGTGCCCTTTTAGATCACTTACGTAAATGTCAAAATCAGCATAGATAGGCCACACGTAAGCGCCACTTTCACCGCGTTCAGGAACCGCGGGGCATGCAGTGTCCCCTCTAAATGTACTGGCGTAAAGAATCGTAGAATCACCGGGCATAAAATAGGCGCAAGTAGTGCGACCTAGATCATTCGAGATGAGTTGCGGTTCTTTATCCCAAATGGTATCAGTATTCCAGTTAAAAGCATAGATCTGATCGCATTGATTTCCCCACTTTTCCGCATTACTCTGGAAGGTGAGCATGGTTCCGTCAAAACTGAAATAGGCTTCGGCATTATCGCCGCCATTAGTCAATTGACGAATGCCTTCAAGATGAATTTCTTCGTCGTAACTGATTTTGTCTTCCCACGTCGCTCCGCTCGCTCCATCTGCAGATTCAGAGTTGGATTGACAGGCTAACAAGGCAAATGCTGCGGAGAATAGAATGAGTTTCTTCATTGTATAAGTTGAGATTAGCGTATGTTTTTATCTTTTAATTCTTTTTCAAGTGCGCTTCCTGGCACTGGGTCCCAGCCGTGTCCACCCCAAGGATGACAACTGCCAATTCTTTTTACGCTCATCAGAAAGCCTTTAAATGGACCGTGGATTTTAACCGCTTCCGCGGCATAAACACTGCAGGTAGGTTGGTAGCGGCAAGAAGGGCCGAGCAATCGGGAGAATACCGTGCGGTACAACCAAATCAATGCTAGTAAGGGAGTTCCCAGCACTTTCAAAACGACATCCTTCACAGTATTCATTTTTTAGAGGCTGTAGCTGGTGCCATCTGCACCATCTTTGAGCTGGATACCGGCTTCTTGTAATTGATCTCGAATTAAATCTGCCGTTCCCCAATCTTTATTCAAGCGGGCGTGTGCTCTTAATTCAATCACCAATGACATGGCTTTATCTAAGGCGTCTTTATGTGTGTCTGAAGAATCTACCGACTTTGACCGTAAGCCTAAGAGCTCAAAAGTGAAAGCGTGTAAAGTAGTTTTAAATGTAGCTAATTCGTCAGCGTTAAGTCCAATAGTGCTTTCTGCGGTGCCGATCCATTTTATGGCCTCGAACAGATGCCCAATGAGAATGGGCGTATTGAAATTATCGCTCATCGCTTGATAACATTTGTCTATCCAAGGTTGCAGTGCAATGGTGGATTCCTTTGAAGGTTCTAAGGTGTTCAATTTTTCAAGCGCACTAAGCAATCTCTGGTGCCCTTTTTCTGCTGCGAGTAATGCATCATTACTGAAATCCAACACACTGCTGTAGTGCGCTTGCATCATGAAGAATCGCACCACAGAGGGGCTAAAGCCTTTCTCTAAAAGTGGGCTATCCCCAGCGAACAGTTCCCTCGGTAAAATCGTGTTACCGGTACTCTTACTCATACGCTTTCCGTTCAGCGTCAACATGTTTGCATGCATCCAATACTGAGCGCCTTTGTACTCTGAGCAAGCGCTGTTTTGTGCAATCTCGCATTCGTGGTGCGGAAACTTCAAATCCATTCCACCTCCATGAATATCGAACGACTCGCCTAAATATTTTGTGCTCATCGCTGAACACTCTAAGTGCCAGCCTGGAAATCCTATACTCCATGGCGAAGGCCAACGCATGATGTGCGTAGGTGATGCTTTCTTCCAAAGTGCAAAGTCCGCAGGGTTGCGTTTTTCTTCTTGACCATCTAAAGCGCGGGTACCGGCCTGTAACTCGTCCATTTTACGCCCTGACAGTATGCCGTAGTCGCCTCCATTTGCATTGTAGGCGGTCACGTCAAAATACACTGAGCCGTTGCTTTCATAAGCCCAGCCTTTGTCTAAAATGGTTTGAACCATTTCTATCTGTTCGGATATATGTCCAGTAGCAGTGGGCTCAATAGAAGGGGGGAAGGCATTAAGTGCATCCATGACTTTATGAAAGTCAACGGTATAACGTTGCACAATCTCCATCGGTTCTAATTGCTCTAAACGTGCTTTTTTTGAAATTTTATCCTCCCCGGAATCAGCGTCGTTTTCTAAATGCCCTGCGTCCGTAATGTTTCTAACATAGCGCACTTTGTAGCCGATATGCTTTAGATAACGGAAAATCATGTCGAACGATGTGAATGTTCGTGCATTCCCTAAATGCACATCGCTGTAGACCGTTGGGCCACATACATACATACCCACATTACCTTCATGAACAGGGACAAAAGCCTCTTTTTCGCCGGTAAGGCTATTCTCAATATTCAATGGGTAGGAAGTGTACAGTGGTTTCACTAGGCGCCAAAATCGGTTGAAAGGTTTATATAATCTAAAAACTCTCTCTTCTTCGCATCATCTTTGAAGGCACCACCGAATTCAGCAGTAACAGTTGAGCTTTCGATATCTCTAATGCCACGAGAGTTCACGCAAAGGTGTTTCGCATCGATCACACAAGCGACATCGTCTGTACCTAAGGTATCTTTCAAGGCTTGAACTACCTGGCGGGTAAGACGTTCCTGCACTTGCGGACGCTTCGCGTAGTAATCTACAATTCTGTTCATTTTACTCAAACCGACTACTTTCCCCTTAGAAATGTATGCTACATGTGCACGACCCACGATGGGTAGAAGGTGATGTTCGCAGGTAGAATAAACAACAATATTCTTTTCCACGAGCATTTCATTGTAGCGGTAGGAGTTGTCGAATGTGCTCATGCCGGGCTTCCGCGCAGGATCCAACCCACCAAACGCTTCGTTGACATAGAGTTTTGCTACGCGCATTGGTGTTCCTTTTAGACTGTCGTCCTCGAGGTCCATACCCAAAGTATTTAGAATGCCTTTGACATGCTCCGCGATGGTTGCGATTTTTTCTTCATTAGAAAGGTCAAAAGCATCCTCGCGTAACGGCGTTACAGCTGTGAAACTCTCGTGTGCGTCGCCGATTTCATCGGCGAGAAGTTGGTTAATAGTATCAGACATTCTTTTAGTCTATGCTTTTAAGGGCGGCAAAGGTACAAACTATTAATCCCAAAAAGGGACCCCTTGTTCACGTGCTTTGGTCTCTAATTGGTCCAATTTTTCATTAATCTTTTCTAACGCCATAACTGCATCAGTAATCATTGCTTCAGCATCTTCTTTCATCGCACGCATTGTACCAGTAGGAGCGCCGCGATGATTGTATGCACCCCAAGCCAGTAATCCTGTAACATCTCCAAGTGAACTCGAGGTCTCAAACTCGCGCTTTTTTCGTGTAGAATTGCCATTCAATAAAACGCCAAGCTCCTTTAATTCTAGATTAATAGAGCGGGCGAAAGACAGATCCTCGAGACTAGCGCCTGGTGTGTTTCTTAGTCCAGCACGTAATTTATTCAGTACATCGTTAAGTTCTGAATACTTTGCGCTTACCTCATTAGAGCGTGCCATAAGTGCATCCACACTTTGGTTGAACGCCATATCTATACCTTCGTAATTGTACAAATGGTTTACTTTGAATTCATGACGATTCACTAACGTTTCGATGGAGCCGTTGGTCGATCTACTTAGGCTCACATAGTATGTGCCAGGGATTACATATGTTGTTCCATAGGCTTCTGTAATAGGTTCTCCATTCGTGCGGATTGAAGCCTTGCTGCTCATCCGTCCGTCCCACGTGTGACGCGAAATGCCCTTGCTGTCTGCTTTTGTGAAGCGAGCAACAGGGTTGCCTAGCGAATCCGAGACTTCGAAAATTAAATAGGGTTTCTCTTCCCAATCTTCTTTCTGTAGCTGATCTAAGTTCGGGTAGTGTGGCAATTCCTCATTTGCTTCTGACCGATTGTCTTTGACACGATTCGCCCCATCTGCCAAATACCACTCAAAGGTTGTTCCAACTTCAGGGTTTTTAGCTTTGTAGAGTTGCGCACCTTTATAGGCGGTACCTCCGATGCTGGCGCGACGGAATAGAAGACCAGGCTTCGTTGTAAAGAACGCCGACTCTTGTTCCAGCACATACTCTAGTTCGCGAAGTGGGCTGTAGTTGTCTAAAACGTAAAAGCCACGTCCGAAGGTTCCTAGAATCAAATCGTTTTCACGCTCTTGTATCGCGATATCGCGTACTGCGATTGTCGGTAGTCCGCTTTTGAGTGCCGCCCAATTTTCACCGCCATCTAGGGTGAAGAATACCCCGAATTCCGTTCCTACAAATAGTAAATTCGGGTTAATGTGGTCTTCAGCGATGCTGTACACGCTGCCGCGCTCCGGCAAGTCTTTTGCAATGTCATCCCAGCTTTTTCCGCCGTCTGTACTCTTGAAAAGATAGGGTCTGAAATCGCCGTTTTTATGATTGTTAAAAGCCGCGTAAATCACTTTTTTATCGTGTTGCGAAGGCATGAGGTCCTGAACATAGACTAAGGGTAAATTCAGTGATCCAACTTGCGTTTTCGGCAAGCCTGTGATCGTTTTTATACTATTCCAGCTTTTTCCATCGTCTTCAGATTTCCATACGAGACCGTCGTCCGTTCCCACCCAAAGGTGCCCTGCGTCTAAAGGACTTTCACGGAGTGTGACGATATTTCCGTAAATAGAAGTGCTTTTGTGTAATGCGATGGCTTCTGGTCCCCAATAACGATCCATGATGGGCAATGTGTTGCGGTCCAATTGCCTGCTGAGATCACCGCTAATAGTTGCCCAGCTGTCGCCGCGATCAGTACTTTTAAACACTTTATTTGCCGCGAAGTACAAAGTTTTTTTCTGATGCTTACTCGCAACTAGTGGTGCATCCCAATTCCAGCGGTACGGTGCCTTCTTGTAACGCGGTTGCGGCTGAATAGGAGTTTTCTCTCCAGTCTGTTTGTTAAAGCGAACCAACCAGCCGTACTGGGCTTGCGCATAAACTATATTTCCGTCGTCAGGATCGGTAGCGCTTTCAAAACCATCGCCACCATTGGTTACGAACCAGTCACTATTGATAATACCTCGTTGGTTGATGGTTTGCGAAGGGCCACCTAAACTGTTGTTGTCTTGAGTTCCTCCGTAGATGTTGTAAAACGGCCAGTCATTATCTACGGCCACACGGTAAAATTGAATCGTCGGTAAGTTCGCTTTCCAATTCCAACTCGACATACCGTCCCAAGTTTCATAAAGTCCACCATCAGTACCAATGTACATGTGGTCTGTATTCGCAGGGTCGATCCACAAGCAATGATTATCCACGTGCTTGAAGCGTTTTGGAATGTTCTTAAAAGTCTTTCCACCATCTTTGCTAACGTGTGCGTACGTGTCCATGCTGTAAACGGTGTTTACATCGGTCGGGTGACATACAAACTCAACGTAGTAATTGCCAGATGTTTCATGCCCAGAGCGCTTGTTCCAGCTTTCTCCGCGATCGGTTGAGACAAAGGTTCCGTGTCCTTCAACTGTGGCATAAAGTACGTCTGGGTTTGCTGGCGAAATGTCCATGCCAATTCTCCCGACATCACCACCCGGGAACCCATTACTTACTTTATTCCAATGTGCTCCGCCGTCCGTACTTTTGTACATCGCACTGTTCGGCCCACCGCTGAGGTGCGTGTACACGTGTCTTCTGCGCTGGTGTGCTGTAGCATAAAGTGTTTGTGGATCACGCGGATCTATGTGTACTTCATTAAAGCCAGTATGCTCGTCTACAAATAAAATGCGAGTCCAAGTTTGACCACCATTTTGCGATTCATAAATACCTCGTTCTCCGCCAGAAGACCAAAGGGGTCCGTAGGCTGCTACGTAAATGTGATTTCCATCGTTTGGGTCTATAGCGATCATTCCAATGTGCTCGCTAGACTCTAGACCACTTTTAGTCCAGCTTTTTCCTGCATCACGACTGACATAAAGTCCATCGCCGTAAGCTACTGAACGCTGGTTGTTATTCTCGCCAGTACCTACCCAAATCACATTAGAATTGTTTGGATCAATGGCTATACATCCTGTGCTATAGCTTCCTTCGCTATCGAAAACAGGTTCAAAAGTGGTTCCGTTATTGGTGGTTTTCCATACCCCAGAGGAAGCCAATGCCAGGTACATCGTCCCAGGATTTTGAGCATCTACCGCTAAATCAGCAATACGCCCAGAGGTGGTTGCCGGGCCTACATTCCGAAACTTGAATGCACTAAGGCTCGTTTTTGCCCATAACGGCTGATCTTCCTTGCTTTTGCGCTGAGCATGCGTAGGTATCGCGAATAGAAATGCAAATAAAAAGACTACTGCTGACTGGGCATGACGAAATGAATGGCTCATTCGGTGGTGTATTTAAATGAATTTGCCCACAATGTGTGAGGTCCTTGCAAATTACGTTAAAAGATGTAAAATGCCTTAGAATTTCCAGGTCGAACCAATGGAAAGTATCGAGCGTTGCCGTGTAATGGCCAAAGCTTCGGTGTAGGCTGCGCTGAACGGAAAGTATTGAGTGGATTGGCGGAGTTGACTCCAGCTCATAAAAAAGGTGTTGCCCTCACTCTGTAGAGAGATGCCTAAACTTCGTCGCCACTGCGCGTCTTGTCCATCTTGAAATGGATTAGTGTAACCACTACCTGCTCGCAATGTGATGGGGCCTAGACGCAGTTCAGAGCCGACAGCAAGTGTATGCTGGTCGTTTAGTTCTTCGTCAACAATCGAATTTAGGTAACGCTCTTCTCTACTCAAGGCAAAAGCAAAGCTGTGCGGGATGTAGGTGTGACTCAGAGTAATCAGGCCTAAACGCCCACCTACTAGAGTCAGCCCTGACTTAAGCTTTGGTGCGGTCATCATGCTCCATTGGTAAAGTAGTCCGTATCCTTCCGCTATCGAAATGATTTGGTTTACGGAAGATCGTGACGCAACCATTTCTGTATCCCAATTTTGGGTAAAGCTGTACACTTGTGGAAGATCTATGGCGAGTCCAAAACGGAGCACTTGAGTAGGACGGTAAAGCAACCCGGCATTTGCGGAAATACCCACTCCACTATTATCCCAATTGTCGAGAACTCTTAAGGAAGTTAAATCTGAAGTTTCAGTATAGCGCTCTTTATGATTCACTGTTACCTTTTCATACGAATGCACAAATTTGACAGAAGCGCCATAGTAGAGCTGTTTGTTTGCAGCTGCGCCAAAACCTAAGGTCCACTGATTTTTCATACCTGTCCTCTGGAGGTCGTGTGTGAAATCGGTGTTATTTAGATTCGCCGTGCTGTAATATTCGCCTGTAGTATCGTTACGATCAGATGCGTAGCTCTGGTAAAGCATGTCTTCATAAGGCCCTACCCATGGTAAGTCGTCCGGTAAAACATAGTTACTGTTTTCTAACCATTGCTGTTGAATGCTTCCGACGCCATTTTCTTCATAGCGTAAGTTTTGACGGAACAAGTCGTCGGAATTGTAGGTGAAGAATATGTTCCAACCGGTTTCAGGTTCTGTGCCAACGTATCCGAGATTGGCCGCGTTTAAAGTAAAAGCATTGCCAGTTGGAAATTGATTACTGTTTTTAAAAGTGGTGGTACTGTAGATGGAAAGATCGCTTCCGAAGGCAGCTTGGCGGTATAGACCTGCTCCAGCTGGATTTTCGGCAAGCGCAGTAAAGGATCCGCTCATTGCTGTCATTGCACCAGAAAGACTGTTGTAGCGAGCATCGCCCCACAGCGCGGGCTGGTTGAGTTCAGCGAAATAGTCTACACTTTGTCCGCTTCCTTGAAAACAAAGGAAGATCATCAGTGCCAGTACTCGAGTTTTTTTCATCGTCTCCTTGAGCCGCTAGAATTAGAGGTGGAACCGCTTCGCGCAGGAGCTGATGGTGTATACGA
>JAOMWM010000027.1 GCA_028357285.1 Schleiferiaceae bacterium
TAATCGTCTTTAAATCAGTATTTAGAGGGTAATATATGGACCCGGAAGGTTAATTTTTGACAATTCAAAGGGCTCAATTCAATAGCATTTCTACATTTGTAGAACCTATTATAGAACCAACCACTTATTGTTATGAACCACCAGGAACACCTAAGCTCATTGAGCATAGGGCCTAAGACTCTTTTTAGCAACCTTGACCCGGATGCATTAGAGCAACACAGTCTTTCAAGGAATATGGCCGTGCGCACATCACACGGAGCCATAGCGCTGAATACCGGGAAATTTACTGGACGATCCCCTGAAGATCGCTTTATCGTTAAAGATTCATTGACAAGCGACGCCGTTTGGTGGGGGCCTATCAATAAGCCCTTTGATGCTGATAAATTTCAACAGCTCAAGAAGAAAATGTGTAATTACCTCAATGGAAAAGATGTCTATGTAAGGGATGCCTTCGCTGGCGCCCATACTGAATACCGCATCAATGTTCGAGTGATTAATGAATATCCTTGGTCAAATCAGTTCGCTTATAATATGTTCCTTCGTCCATCTAAGGAGGAATTGGACCAATTCCAACACGAATGGACCATTATTAATGCGCCTGGGTTTTTAGCCGATCCTAAATTCGATGGTACGCGTCAAGAAAACTTCGCTATACTAGATTTTACGGATAAAACCATTTTAATAGGTGGAACAGGATATACAGGTGAGATTAAGAAAGGGATATTCAGTGCACTGAACTTCATTCTTCCTTTTGAAAAAGATGTATTGAGCATGCATTGCTCAGCCAATGTAGGTAAAGATGGGGATACTGCGATATTCTTTGGTCTATCTGGAACAGGAAAAACAACTTTGAGCGCTGACCCAATGCGTAAGTTGATTGGTGATGATGAACACGGATGGTGCAGTGATGACACCATCTTTAATTTTGAAGGAGGATGTTATGCAAAAGTAATTGACTTAAGTCCTGAAAAAGAACCAGATATCTTCAATGCAATAAAGCCACACGCTATTCTAGAAAATGTGATTCTTAACGCAGACGGTAGTGTCAATTTTGCAGATACCTCGATTACTCAAAATACGCGTGTGAGTTATCCAATAGATCACATCGAAGGTATTCAACCCGGTTCTTTGGCAAGTAACCCTAAGAATATTTTCTTTCTTACGGCCGACGCATATGGTGTGCTCCCTCCTATCTCAAAATTAACCCCGGCGCAGGCAGCATATCATTTCATTAGTGGGTATACTGCTAAGGTTGCCGGCACTGAAGAAGGGGTCACAGAACCTAAAGCAGTGTTTTCAGCTTGTTTTGGGGCTCCGTTTATGCCGTTACACCCCACAGCCTATGCCGATATGCTCGCTCAAAAGATGAAAGCTGCAGATACAAATGTATGGTTGATCAATACAGGTTGGTCCGGGGGGGCATATGGCGTCGGAAAACGGATGAAATTAAGTTATACGCGAGCTATGATTACCGCGGCAATGAATAATCATCTTGATGATGTAGGTTATACCGAACATCCAGTATTTGGATTAGCCATGCCTACAGCTGTCCCTGGTGTTCCTTCGGGCTTGTTGAATCCGGTGTCAACGTGGAATTCCGAAGAAGATTACGATAAGACCGCTTTAGTTTTAGCGCATAAGTTCATTGCTAATTTTAAACAATTCGCTGATCAAGCCAGCGACGAAGTACGCTCTGCTGCACCTAAGGTGTATTCGAATGCGCGTTAGTAAAGTTTGAATTGATGAGTGTGTAAAAGAGCGGCCGTTGAGCTGCTCTTTTCTTTTCTATGAAGGGGATTGCGCGGATATCAACATAGCGCGGTTAAAAACTTCGCTCAAGGATAATGTTTCCGGTACATCTAAACTGCTCGTAAAGAGTATTTTGAAGGAACTAATCTGAGAAATCTATATGGCTGCTAAAAACAAAGCACAAAAACCACGTAAGATCTTCGTTCTTGATACTTCCGTAATTCTTTTTGACCACAACGCGATTCATTGTTTTGACGAACACGATGTGGTTTTACCCATATCAGTCCTCGAAGAATTGGACGAATTCAAAAAAGGACACGATTCAAAGAATTATGAAGCACGTGAATTCATTAGAACTCTAGATAAGATAACTGAGGGCAAAGATTTCACGAATTGGATTCCGTTAAATGGGGAAGAAACGGGTTCTATAAAGGTAATCATGGATACCAGCAGAACTGGGGTCGATGCTGAGCGAATTTTAGGTCGAAAAATGGATCATAAAATCATCAATGCTGCTCTTAATATTAGAGAGGAAGCTCCCGATCGAAAAACAATTCTGGTGACTAAGGATATTAATCTTCGATTAAAAGCGAAGGCACTTGATTTAGCATCTGAGGATTACCTTACGGGGAAAGTAAAAGATGTTGACTCCTTATTTCGCGGAAAAGCCACGGTCGAAAATTTCAGTGCCACAACGTTGGGGAAATTATACGAGCAAAAGACACTAGATATTGACATTGTACTTGATCAAAATCCAGAATTCAGCCCCTTCCCTAATACTTTTTACATTCTTAAAAGTGATAACAGCAGTGGTCTCGCCTTCTATAATGTGGCGAATCAAACTTTAGATCACGTTGAAAAGCGCAGCGTTTACGGCATAAAACCTAGAAATGCAGAGCAAGCATTTGCTATTCATGCTGTTCTTAATCCGGATATCAAATTAGTTAGTCTAACTGGAGTCGCGGGTACCGGAAAAACACTTATTGCATTGGCGGCATCTCTTGAGCAGCGTCGTGATTTTAAGCAGGTTTATCTCGCACGCCCCATCGTGCCATTATCCAACAAGGATCTCGGATATCTTCCAGGTGATGCAAAAGAGAAGATTAACCCTTACATGCAACCCCTCTGGGATAATCTGAAATTGATTAAAAATACGTTCAGTGATCGCGACAAGGAATACAAGCAATTGGATGAGATGGTCGAAAAAGAAAAAATTGTCATTACCCCACTAGCTTACATTCGCGGAAGATCGCTCGCAAATATCATATTCATCGTTGACGAAAGTCAGAACCTCACGCCACACGAAGTAAAAACGATTATTACACGAGCAGGAGACGGTGCGAAGTTCATTTTTACTGGTGATGTTAAACAGATAGATTCGCCTTATTTGGACGAACAAAGCAATGGGTTGAGCTTCTTAATTGATCGCGTTAAAGGTCACGATATGTATGCGCACATCACTTTAGAGAAAGGTGAGCGTTCGGCTTTAGCAAATTTGGCAAACGATTTGCTATAGACTTTATGGATCAAAATATTATCAACCATGCCAAAAGCCATTCTTTACACTGCAGTAACGCTAGACGGTTACATTGCCGATTCCAACGGTGGAATTGATTTTCTAGACCATCCATTGTTTCGTCTTCCAGATGAAGATTATGGATATAATACGTTCTACGAAGGTATTGATGCGGTTATTATGGGACACAATACTTTTGAAAAGATCAAATCGTTCGAAGGCTCCTACCCCTATCCGGATAAGCATTCGGTTATACTAAGCAGCAAAAACACATTGGCTGATGGAGTCTCTGAAGGTATTGAAGTGAGCAACGACCCTGCAGAAGTTGCATTGGCCAATTTAACCTCACGGTTTGAAACCGTATGGATCGTTGGCGGAGGTGCAACAAATGCCAAACTTCATTATGCAGGGCTCATCGACGAAATGATTCTGACCTATATCCCAACTACATTAGGGGCGGGAATTCCTTTATTCAGGTCGAATGAAAGCATGTCTAATTGGAAAAATATTGCGACTAAAACCTATCCGAACGGTTTGGTTCAAATGCATTTATCTAAAGCTTGATCTAAGGACATTTTCAGTGTTTCTATAGAACCTGAATTATCGATGATTATCGAGCTACTATTGCGACGTTCAACGTCTGTAAGCTGATGATCTAACCGAGCCTGAATATCCTCATTAGTCCAATCTGGATTGCGCTGTTTTACACGCTGAAAACGCGTATTCACGGGACAATCGACTAGGAAAACAGTTGTACAGCTGTTATCACCTGTTTCTAGAATAAGTGCACTTTCTTTGAAGACTACAGACCCCTTTGCTCGACCTAACCAGTGTTCGAAATCTGCCCGCACAGCAGGGTGTACGATGGCTTCCAAAGCGCCCTTTTTTTCTGGGTGCGTGAAGATTTGATCAGCGAGAAACTGCCTGTTTAATAATTCATTATTCAAATAGGCCGATGGTCCTAAAAGATATTCGATTTGACCACGCACAGGTTCTAAAAGCATCAGTTCTTTAGCCCGAGTATCGCTGTTGTAAACGGCAAAACCCGCTTCCACAAGAAAACGTGCGACAGTGCTTTTTCCAGAACCCATACCACCTGTTATGCAAACAATCTTTTTCATTGTTGTGAATGTACCAAAATCTTTGGGCTGTAGGACAAGACTGTTACGAGGGGACTTTTCGAATCAACATCTAAGCCTACGCCGTCTTCAACTGCATGAAGAGCGACATTCACGTATTGCCTCCATTCTTTTGGCTTGAGTAAGGTGAATGGTCCGCTTAGCCAAACCTGTACATCGTGTTTACGACCATCCCATTCCACCTCGGTAGTAAATCTATCCTCTACCCATAAATCAGAATGTGCTGCAATCACTGCTTTATTTGCAGATTGCGTAAGTCGAGTTCCGAACTCTTGTAGTCTAACGTTTTCTCTTTTACGTCCTTTCCATTCCGTTTGTGGTACATCTAATCTTATTGAACCTGCTGGAATAGCCCATTCAGGTCCTGTGATTTCAATTTCTGTTGGAGAAATTGTCGGGGGTGAGATCCATCTGTAACCATCCGGTAATTTCACACTTTGTGTCAGAAATTGAATAGGCAAACTTTTAGTAATCAATGCCGACGTGGAAAAATAGAAGGTATCGGACTGTGCAGAGAAACTGAAATCATAATCTCCACCGAATCGCTCGACAAGAATTCTATCGATATCAACGGGTAAAATAAAGAGTCCTATTCTATTTGCGCGAATAGAGTTCTTAGCTGAAAACGTCAACTCGAGCCCATTAAACTGACGCATAAATAACGCACTTAGTCCTTGTGAACGCACCGTTATCTGAGTAGTTAACGTACTGTCTTGCATCCAATAGGAGTCAATAACTGAAGCATCAGCAGTGAAATTCATAGTGTACTGCCGCTCAATCGTGGTTGCAGAAACTGTCATAACGAACCATATCAAAGCTGCAAATACTAAGAATAGCAATGCTTCGATACGGATATGTTGCAACAGTTTACGCATAAAAAAACCGGCCTGAGCCGGTTTCTAAATTACTTCTCAGCAGTGGAATACTGTGCACTGAGCTCTTTGCTTATTGCACTTTTTTCCAATTTTAATCTGCTGTTTTCCGATTCCAGAATGATGTAGTTATCGGCAACTTCAAGTATTTTACCATGAACCCCGCTCGTTGTTACAACGCGGCTGCCCTTTTTAACTTCTGTTCTGAATATTTTCTCTTCTTTCTGCCTTTTCATTTGTGGTCGGAAGAAGAAAAGGTACATGACCCCAAGGATCATAATGAATGGCATGAGACTATAAATGCCTCCGCTGGCAGCTGATTGTAAGAACATATTTATCATTTGTTTTCGCTAGATAATACGGTTGATGTAATATTTAAAACCTTCGTCTGTGGGACAGCATTTGTGGTTAAGGTGACGCGTTTGTCTTGACGACCAGCGCGACCTTTACTATTAAAGCTCACTTTAATTACGCCAGTTTCTCCTGGTGCTATAGGATTACGAGGCCAATCGGGCACTGTACAACCACAAGAACCTTGGGCATTGGAAATAATTAATGGCCCGTCTCCTTCATTTTTGAAGGTAAACGTATGCTCCGCTACTATGCCCTCTTGAATTTTACCAAAATCATGAAAGTCGGATTCAAAAGCGATAGTTGGTAATGCCTCCATCATTGCCTCCTCAGAGGAAACCTCATTAGACGATTCAATTCTTCGGGTAGCATCATTACACGCTGTGGCAAAAAACAATACCGATATTAGAAGTACTACTTTTTTCATATTTATTCTTTTATTATTCAATCATTCCACGGCCGACTTTATTAATAAAGCCTTCCTCACGCAAATTAGTAACGATTTTATCAAGTACGCCATTGATGAACGAAGAACTTTTCGGCGTGCTGTATTCTTTCGCTAAATCTAAACACTCATTGAGACTTACTTTCACCGGGATTTCATTAAAACCGCGCCATTCTGCGATACAGAGTTTCATAAGTAGAACATCCATTTTTGCGATTCGATCGCTTTCCCAATTTTTACTTTTTTCTTCAATACGACTGATGCTATCACTGTTAAACTCGAAGTATTTGCGAACGAGTAATGGACCGAACAAGGCATCGCTTTCATCTTTAAAAAGCTTCGGTATAATGAGTGCTCTATCTTCTTCTTTCCAGCTGGAAATAACTTTAGCTGTCATCATCTGAGCTGCGTCTAAATCATCACTCCATTGGGCGTGTTGATCTTCGTAGAGGTCATGAATGAATTCATTCTCTGCAATGTGTTGCTGGTATGTTTCGCGTAAGAACCTCTTATCACCGGCATGCGTAGGTGTCTGTGTGAAAAACTCTTCATACCGTTCGGAAGTATATATAGCCTCCCACAAATTCCGAAAATGATGAGAGTAATCGGACCAATTCACATGAGAACCTTCAATTAATACTGAAAGTGCACTGCTCTGTTCACATTTTGCAAAAAAGGAAATACTTGTAAATCGTGAAATTCGGTCTAATGCAGCCTGGTCCGGTTCAGAGCGTTGAGCGATACGCTCATAATGTGCCTGAGCTTCTTTATTCAAACGTAAAAAGGCACTAATATCCCATGCGAAGAGATCGTGGACTTCGTCAAGGGATTTATCCAAATTACGTAAAAGTACTGCTGCGCCCATATCTAAATCAGTAGATTGGGCATATAGGTGATGCATCACCTTAATTCTGATGTGACGTCTAGTTATCATATGCGGTATAATATTGTATACGGATGCTTCTTTTCGAGAACCGAATTCACTAAAGAGGTGTTATTTTTGTCGAACCGCATGCAAAGGACTTTTTATCTGCGGCAAATATACAGCGGTACAGACGCTCTTCAACCTATGAATGCATTAAAAAAACTAAACCCCTATTTTCTTAAGCACAAATGGCTATTGCTCACTGGCGGGGCATTCGTCATTGTATCGGTGGTTTTTAAGCTTTTTCCTGCGCTTATGATTCGTAATAGTTTCGATACCATCGCACGTGTAATCGAAGAGTACAAGAACGGTGCGGTAAGAGATGAAACAGTCCGGTGGGAATTGATTCGTTACGGCTTGTTTATAATAGCTTCCGCAATGCTACAAGGGATTTTCATGTATTTCATGCGTCAAACTATCATTGTAATGTCTCGTCACATTGAATACGACCTTAAAAATGTTGTTTTTGATCACTACCAACGGCTGACGCAGCGTTTTTTCAAGAGAAATAATACGGGAGATTTGATGAACCGGATTTCTGAGGATGTCGGTAAGGTTCGAATGTATGTGGGACCAGCTATCATGTATGCACTAAATACAGGATTTACGATTATTTTGGTCATCTCCATTATGATCAGCGTAAGTCCGAAGTTGACGCTTTTAACGCTCATTCCTCTACCCTTTTTAGCCTATTTAATTTATCGGGTTGCCAATTTGATCCAGGAACGTTCACACGCAGTGCAGGCGCAGCTGTCTAACCTCAGTACGTTTGCACAAGAATCCTTCTCGGGTACACGCGTGATCAAATCGTACCATAAAACTCCATGGTTCTTCGCTAAATTCAAAGAGCAAGCCTTAGAATATAGAAGTGTCAATGAAAAATTATTCCGGGTAAACGCAGTATTTCAACCTCTTATGATTTTCATGGTTGGACTCAGCACGTTGATTACCATCTTCGTGGGTGGTAAATTATACATGGCCGGAGAAGTTAGCGCTGGGAATATTACCGAATTCATTTACTATGTGAATTTACTGACTTGGCCCATTGCATCCATCGGATGGGTTACTGCATTGGTACAAAGCGCATCAGCTTCAATGGAGCGGCTTGATGAATTCTTAAATGAAACACCCGATTTTGAAGGTGGCCAATTCAATCCAACTAAATTTCGAGGTCATATAGTGTTTGATAAGGTATCCTTCTCTTATCCCAACAGTGGTATACAGGCCCTAAAAGAAATTAGCTTTGAGCTTAAGTCGGGACAAAGTATAGGTGTTTTAGGTAAAACAGGATCTGGGAAAAGTACCATCGCAGCACTTATTGTGCGTCAGTATGATCCAACCTCGGGATCAATTTTTATTGATGGTGTAGATTTAAAAGAATGGAATCTACCGGCATTAAAAGCACACCTTGGCTGGGTACCACAAGAGGCTTTTTTATTCAGTGACACTATCGCCAACAACATTGCCTTCGGAATGGATAACACTCAATTAAATGAAGTTGTTGCTGCAGCTAAATCCGCAGGCGTACACGAGAACATAATTGAATTCCCAAATGAGTACGACACGCGTGTTGGTGAGCGAGGAGTAACGCTCTCAGGCGGCCAAAAACAACGTGTAAGTATAGCTCGAGCGTTAATTAAACAACCAGAAATAATGATATTCGACGATTGCTTGAGTGCAGTAGACACTGAAACCGAAGAAATCATCTTAAAAAATATTAAAGCCGCTACGCAAGATGTTTCCTCGTTAATTATTGCTCATAGAATTTCCTCTGTAAAGCACTGTGATCAGATCATATGTCTTGAAGATGGACTTGTTATTGAGCAAGGAACGGCTGATGAACTAGAGCGAGCCGGTGGTCACTTTGCGGAATTGATAGCCTTACAATTGGACCCCTCCATAGAAGAAAATTAAGAACAATCTGTTCATTACTTTTTTAGCATTTCGCAACGCGTTCGCGTACATTTGAAGTACAATGTAACGCATCCGATATGTCAAGAGTAATAGCCATTGCCAATCAAAAAGGCGGTGTGGGAAAAACCACAACCGCGGTGAATCTTAGCGCCGCTTTGGGCGCACTAGAAAAAAATGTATTACTGATAGATGCTGATCCTCAGGCTAATGCCACGAGCGGCTTAGGTCTACTTCCAGAGGAAGCTGGTGAGGGGACGTACGAACTGATCGAAGGTGCTAAGAATGCGGAAGAACTGGTTCAAGCTACAAGCACTCCTGGGGTATCAATCATTCCAGCACATCTGGATCTTGTTGCTGTGGAATTGGAAATTATTGACCAGCCGAAACGAGAGTTTTTCCTAGCGAAAGCATTGGAAGATGTAAGAAACACGTACGACTACATTATTATCGACTGTGCACCTTCTCTGGGCTTGATTACATTAAACGCGCTCACCGCCGCTGATGCCGTTTTAGTCCCTATTCAATGTGAATACTATGCGTTGGAAGGATTAGGTAAATTGCTTAATACGATCAAAAAAGTACAAGAGTTACACAATGAAAACCTTGATGTAGAGGGGCTATTACTTACCATGTTTGATGGTCGCCTGAGACTTTCTAATCAGGTTGCGGATGAAGTGCGAAGTCATTTTGAAGGTCTTGTGTTTGAGACGGTAATTCACAGGAATGTCAAGCTTAGTGAAGCGCCAAGCCATGGAGAGAACATTATTGCTTACGACGCTGGGAGTAAAGGCGCAGAGAATTATCTTACTTTAGCACAAGAGTTAATCGCAAAAGCAAGCTAGAACATGGCGAAAAGAGCAATGGGAAAAGGTTTGTCAGCCATTTTAGGCGACGAAGCTGCAAAGGTGAACAAAGTTACTGACCGCGGGGCTGAAAAGCTCGTAGGCTCTGTTGCAATGATTCCATTGAGCAGCATCACTACCAACCCTTTTCAACCGCGCTCAAATTTTGATAATGATGCGCTAGTAGAACTCGCACAGAGCATCAGTGAAGTAGGGATCATACAACCCATAACCGTTCGCAAGAACGGCATGCAATTCGAACTCATCAGTGGTGAACGGAGATTTCGGGCATCTCAAATTGCCGGGCTAGATGAAATTCCTGCATATGTTCGATTAGCAGACGATCGACACATGTTAGAGCTGGCCATTGTGGAGAATTTGCAACGCGAAGATTTAGATCCTATAGAAATGGCCTATTCATGCAAGCGTATGATGGATGAATTAGGTCTAACACAAGAGGAGGTCGCAAGCAGACTTGGAAAAGGTCGTTCGACCATCACGAATTTTTTACGCCTTTTAAAATTACCTGCAATCATCCAGGCAGAACTTCGAGATTTAAATCGAAACGAAAGCCATGACGAAAATGCCGAGGGAGTATCAACAGTAGTCTTTACAATGGGTCATGCACGTGCGCTACTTAATTTACCAGGTGAAAACGAACAGATTGAGCTGTATAAACGTATTCTAAAGAACGGACTAAGCGTTCGTCAAACAGAAGCCTTTGCAAAAGAGGTAAAACAGCCAAAAACGAAGGAAACTGAGCCTAAGCAGCCGGGTGTAATTGATTTAGAATCTCAACTGGGCGGCTATTTTGATGCTCCTGTTGCCATTCAACTCAACGGGAAGGGTAAAGGAAAAATTCAAATCTCTTTTGCTTCCGATGAAGATCTACAGCGTATAATTTCAAAACTCAATGATTAGAACGACGCTCATAGCGTTGTGTATCTTCTTCTCTGTCGTTTCCGCAGCACAGGTTAAGGATACCTTGGTTCATAGCCACAGTGTCGCAGCCGCTCACAATATTAAATTGGCCACTACTCTAGCTTTACTTCCTGGAGCGGGCCAGATTTACAATAAAAAGTATTGGAAAGCGCCATTAGTTTGGGGCGCACTTGGTGGAGTCACCTACTATTACGTGGACTTGACTCAAGATTTTAACAGTTACGAATCCGTACTTCAACTTATCATTGATCAGCCGTCGTTACAAACCCGGACGGAATTAGAAACTTTTGCACCGGAATTATTTGATGTTTTGCCTGCGCCTTTCTATCAGAATTCAGTAAACGGTGTCGCTCAAGAAGCCATGGGTTATATGGAAGCATTGCGAACGCAACGCGAATATACCCTGTTCGGTATTTTAGGAGTCTACCTGTTGAACATTTTAGATGCGAACATTGATGCTCATTTGTATGATTTTGACGTAAGTGACGATTTGTCCTTACATCCTTCACTGAATACTAACTCTTTAGCCAATCGGCCGGCAGAATTGGCCCCAGGCTTCACATTAGTTCTTGCACTTTAAATGAAAATAGCACTCATAGGTTACGGTAGAATGGGTAAAACTATTGAACGCATCGCAGAAGG
Organism: Schleiferiaceae bacterium; assembly: GCA_028357285.1. Lineage (GTDB taxonomy): Bacteria > Bacteroidota > Bacteroidia > Flavobacteriales > Schleiferiaceae > UBA10364. Next base: position 11,338 of record JAOMWM010000027.1, read on the forward strand.
TCGGGGTCATTCTATTGTGTACATCAATAATGACGGTAACCTAGATATCGAACAAGCGAAGTTGGCCGATGTAGCCATAGAGTTTACGCAGCCCGATTCAGCAGCGGGTAATATTACAAAACTACTAACAGCGGGCATACCCGTGGTCTCAGGAACGACAGGATGGCTCGATGCTAAAGCTGAAATCGATAATGTCGCTTTTTCTCAATCTATTGGATTTATATATGCCTCTAATTTTTCCCTAGGTGTAAATCTATTTTTCGCGTTCAATGAAAAATTAGCCAGCATTATGAATGAGTATAGGGACTATCAGCCTCGCATTCATGAAATTCATCATACAGGTAAGAAAGATGAACCTTCTGGAACAGCGATTACTGCGGCAGAAGGCATTTTAAAAGCATATTCCGGCCTTGAACGCTGGACGATTGATTCGAAGTTAAAAGGCTTGAATATTAGTTCAGAACGCAAGGATCCTTACTTCGGGACACATATTGTATCCTACGACAGTCCTATTGATACGATCGAATTAAAACATGAAGCGCATAGTAGAGACGGCTTTGCTTTGGGCGCGGTAATCGCTGCAGAGTGGTTACCTGGTAAGCAAGGTCCGTATAGTATGAAAGATGTTTTAGACCTTTAATTTTCACAATACACTAACTTATCGTTAGCAAATAATAAAGTAGTTTCCCCGAATGGAATTTATCATTTTCACCTTAGTACAAGCGCTGTGGTTCGGCGTTATTTCTTGGAAGTTTTATGTGGCCGCAGATCGCAAGGCCTGGGAAGCTTTTGTACCCGTTTACAATACCTATGTTCTGGTTAAAATTGCGGACCGTCCTTGGTATTGGGTGCTTTTGTATTGTATCCCTGTCGTAGGAGTCGTTATGGGTATCATTATGATTTACGAACTGTTGCACGTATTTAAGTTTCGTAAAACCTGGCAGACCGCGGCAGTTATGGGTAGTTTAGGACTCTATTTAGGTTACCTGAACTATAAAGAGAAACTCAAATACTGGGGCCGCGAAGACGCCTACATAAAAAAGAACCTAGGTGAGGGTGTAAACAGCATATTCTTTGCGATTGTAGTAGCAACCGTTATTCGTTCTACCACATTTGAGGCATATACCATTCCTACGAGCTCCATGGAGAAAAGCCTTATGGTGGGTGATTTCTTGTTTGTCTCTAAAATGCATTACGGTGTGCGCATTCCGATGACCCAACTCAGTCTTCCTTTGGTGCACAATCGCATTCCGTTTTTAGGTACACCCTCTTATGTGAGTTGGCCACAGATTCCTTATTTGCGTTTACCTGCTCTAGAAGATGTTAAAGCAGGTGATCCAGTAGTCTTTAACTACCCGATGGATGCCATGCCGGTGGATAAAAAAGAAAACTATGTTAAGCGTTGCGTCGGTACTCCTGGTGATACATTGACCATTGTGGACAGAACCGTTTTTCTCAACGGCGATGCCTTCAAATTTCCAGATAACAGCTATCCCCAATTCCTTTACTACATTAAAACAGATGGAACGAGCTTCAATAAAGATTGGCTAAAGAAGAAGTTTGACATCAATTATTTGACATCGGATGAGCAACGTAAGTATCCAACAGATCAAGACGTTTATCAACGCAGTCAAAACGAATACATCATGTTCCTTCAAGAGCGTCATGTGGATGCCATAAAATCATTACCCGCTGTTAAATCCATTTGGCCGATCAGTGCCGAACGACCTGGCACAGCTACAGACAGTACTTTGCCAGCTGGACTTTTACAAATACAAGCAGGTCAAGCTGAAGAAATATTATTCCCCAACCCAGATACTGGCCACGGTGAACGTCCATACAATGATACCTGGGACAACTTTGGACCGATCTACATACCACAAGCAGGTGCGACCATTGAATTAACCGAGAAAAACCTACATAGTTATAGAAGAGTCATCGCAGAATACGAAGGACACGATCTGAAAATAACTAAAGACAGAAAGGTGTACATCGATGGTAATGAGTCAACTACGTATACTTTTGAGAAGGACTATTACTGGATGATGGGAGACAATAGACACAATTCGTTAGACAGTCGTAAATGGGGATATGTTCCGTCCGATCACATCGTAGGGAAACCGGTTTTTATATGGATGAGCTATGATAAGCACGGCGAGGGTCTTGCGAAAATCAGAACCGATCGTGTATTCACTCTGGTGAATGCCAATGGTGAGCGCACCAGTTATTTCTGGTATTTCGTGGTGTTTGTGGTCCTATATCAAATCGTGATTACAATACGCAGAAAGCGCAAGGCGGCCTAATGTACGTTCTGCTCAGCACTGCCTACTTCCCTCCTATTGAATGGGTGGCTCAGGCCGTTCAATCCAGCGGTATTGTGCTAGAGGCAAATGAGCATTTCCAAAAACAATCTTACAGATCTAGAATGCATATTGCAGGTCCCAACGGTATGCAGCGACTTAGTGTTCCTGTAGAGCGAAAGTCTAAGGACATAAAGAGTATCCGAATCAGCTATAACGAGAATTGGTCGAAAGATCATTTGAAAGCTATTGAAAGTGCCTATGCCAATGCACCGTATTTCGAAGTACTATTTCCCGATGTAAAAGCGCTTTTACAAGAACGATTCGAAACCCTTTGGGAATTAAATTCAGCGAGCATTGCATTGTTTTCTCAGTGGCTTGAGATTGAATTAGTAAAGGATGAAACCTTCGAATATGTTGCTATCACTGGGAACAAGGACCTTAGAGACATTCATCCAAAGACACAATCCAACATGAATTTCCCGTCGTACGGACAAGTTTTTCAGCATAAAATTGGTTTTCAAAACAACTTGAGTGCCTTAGATCTGTTCTTTAACTTAGGGCGTAGCAGTTGGGATTACCTCAATGCGCTCAAATAACCATCACCGCAGTAAGAACCACAGACCTATGGACCTGACGTATTACAAGAACGAAGACGCCTTAAAGCTCCTACTAAGTGAAGTCAAGCGTCGCGAAGGCATCTTAGCCAAAGGCGGTGGCGAAGCGAAACTCCAGAAACAGCGTGACCAGGGCAAACTGACCGCTAGAGAACGTGTGGCAGCGCTTGTCGATGCTAAGAAACCCTGTTTAGAGCTCGGTATTTTCGCTGGTGACGGCATGTACGAAGAATACGGTGGCTGTCCTGCTGGCGGCGTTGTCGTAGTACTTGCTTACGTCAAAGGAACGCAATGTATTATTGTTGCCAACGATGCAACTGTCAAAGCTGGAGCCTGGTTCCCAATTACTGGAAAGAAAAACTTACGTGCGCAACAGATTGCTCTTGAGAACCATACGCCCATCATCTATCTAGTCGATAGCGCAGGTGTATTCCTACCATTACAAGATGAAATTTTTCCGGATCGTGAGCACTTTGGACGCATATTCCGAAACAATGCAGTCATGAGTAGTTTGGGAATTCCGCAAATCTCAGCCATCATGGGCAGTTGCGTAGCCGGTGGTGCTTATCTGCCCATCATGAGCGACGAAAGCTTGATCGTCAAAGGCTCCGGCAGTATTTTCCTGGCAGGATCCTATTTAGTTAAGGCGGCTATTGGCGAGTCTGTAGATAATGAAACACTCGGAGGAGCTGATACACACTGTGACATAAGTGGCGTGACCGACTACAAATGCGAAGACGATCAGGAAGCCATTACCACAATTAGGGGATTAGTTGACAAGATGGGCGCCTTTCCCAAAGCAGGCTTTGATCGCACCACTCCCAAAGATCCTGAACACACCATTACTGACATTTACGGCTTTGTACCTAGAGACGGGAAACCGTTTGAAAGCCTACGGATTATAGAGTGTATTGTGGATAAAGAGAGTTGGCAGCCCTATAAAGAAACGTACGGTCAGACTATTCTATGCGGATATGCTAGAATAGATGGATGGGCGGTAGGAATTGTGGCCAACAATAGAGCCATTGTGAAAAATTCAAAGGGTGAAATGCAATTTGGCGGTGTGATTTATTCCGACAGTGCCGATAAAGCGGCCCGATTCATAGCCAACTGCAATCAAAAGCGTATTCCGCTCGTTTTCCTTCAAGACGTCACTGGTTTTATGGTCGGTAGTAAGAGTGAACACGGCGGTATTATCAAAGACGGCGCAAAAATGGTTAATGCGGTGGCAAATTCGGTAGTTCCTAAATTCACGGTCATTGTTGGCAACAGCTTTGGCGCTGGGAATTACGCAATGAATGGAACCGCTTACGATCCTCGCCTCATTGTCGCTTGGCCCAACGCGAAATTAGCCGTCATGGGTGGTCAACAAGCTGCAAAAGTGTTACTTCAAATAGAGAAGTCCCGTCTAAAAGGCAGTGGAAAAGAACTTACGCTAGAGGAATTGGATGCCTTACAGAAGGACATCGAAGAACGTTACGAACGTCAAACCAGTCCCTACTATGCTGCTTCTAGATTGTGGGTTGATGCAATCATCGATCCTGCGAAAACTCGGGAGTGGCTTAGTTACGGTATAGAAATGTCGAATAATAATCCGGAAATGAAACGTTACAATCCGGGTGTAATACAGACCTAATGAGAAATTGGATTTTTGTTTTCCTTATTGCAACTACCACCGCTTTTAGTCAGGGTTTTGTGCAAAAAACGGTAGAAGCGAACTATGAGGGTACGTTTGACCCAAAGTCAGCGCAAACCGAAGTCATATCTTTTCTCTATCCCACGGGCGCACCGGTGCCCGGTGGAGACCAGTACAAAAGCTTTCTTGCAGAACAGAAAGCACTCCAGAACTACAAAAATTTCCCAGCAGCCCGTCAAACAATGAAAACAACAACTGCTCCTGATCCAGTAGCAGGTTTCGGAACTCCTATCTATCGCTTAACTCCACAAGGTAATCCCTTTGATTTCACAGGCGGTATACCCAACGATAATGCCATGGCTATTAGTAAAGACGGTATTCTTTGCGCGGCAGTGAATAGTGTTTTTTGGGCGATGGATACAAAAACTGGCGAGCTTATTATGCCATCTCCAGTAGGGCTTTTTAGTCTTCAGCAAATGGCGAACGGATCTAGTTTTTCAAATTATTATGATCCTAAACTCATTTACGACCCCACCTTGGATCGATTTGTTCTCGTTTTTCTAAAGGATAACGACGCTGCAAACAGCCGTATTATCGTTTGTTTCTCCTCCACAAATGACCCAACCGATCCGTGGAACATTTATAGCTTAACAGGCAATCCGCTTAATAATAATCGTTGGACGGATTTCCCTGCTATAGCTTTAAGTGAAACGGGATTGGTCATTACAGCAAATCTTATCATCCCCAATGTGAGTTGGCAAGTTGGCTTCGACGGATCCGTAATTTGGCACCTGAATAAGACCGAAGGATTTGCCGGTGGAAATGTGGATGCCACGGTTTATACTCAGATAGCTCATAATGGTAAATTCGTGCGTAACCTCCACCCTGTTCGTGGTCATGATAATATTAGTAAACAGCTCCAGTTCTTAAGCAATCGAAATTTTGATCTACAAAACGATACCATCTTCTTGGTTACCATAACCGAAGGCGCAGCAGATACAACAGTCACCGCACAAGCGCTAGTAAGCAATCTACCTTATGGCGTTCCGCCCAATGGGAAACAGGGGGATACAGATACTACAGATGCCACAAAAGGGCTACAAACCAACGATGGACGAGTTTTAGGCGCCATTCAAAAAGATGATTGGATACAGTTTGTGAGTACTACCGCCCATGGAACCAACGCAAATGCTGCTATTTATCACGGATTTATTCATGACGCCCAAGGAGCAGGGCCTAAAGTAACGGCGCGTGTTTTTTCGCACCCTGTGCGCGATTATGGTTACCCAAACATTACTTGGAGCGGAGTGCACCCGAATCAAATTCAATGTTTGATTGGTTTTAACTTCACCTCGATCCAAGGGCACCCTGGCATGGGAGCGGTTCAGCTGGGTAATGATACTTCGTTCTCTAATGCCATAGACCTCATTAACGGTACCACACACGTGGACCGTCATAGCGACAGTTACGAACGTTGGGGGGACTATTTTGCCATACAGCCTATGTTTGATGAAGAGGGCGCAATAATTCCCTCCGAGTCATGGATGGCAGGTTTCTATGGCGATGGTCCACAACAAAATAGAACATACATATCCCAAGTGTTTAGCACCGATACTGTGGTTCCCTTGTACGCGAACGGGGGCCAATTGTATCCCAACCCAGCATACGACCTAGACATCGTTACCATTACATTTAACCTAGAGCAGGACCAACGTATCGAAGCCCGACTGTACAATACAACAGGTGCGCTAGTACAAGAATTAGCAGGTAGAGACTTACCCGCAGGTCCGGCAGAATTGTATTTACATTTGGGTACGTTGGCAGCGGGCAATTACGTAGTTCGACTCGAAGGAAGTGCTGGTTTTGTCAAGACCGAACGGCTGCTAAAACTGTAATTGCTTTTTGTTAATAAAAGTAGAATACTTGTTGAAAACCTTGATTTTTAGGATATTATTGGTATCTTTATACTATATCAAATCATAAAAACATGTTTAACAAAGAATTATTACGTGAGCGACCTATCACTATTATCGAAGGGTTGCCGCACACGCAACTCGAAGATGTTGCAGAGACGCAAGTCGAAGAACTTTTCACTTAACAAGAACGAGGCCCGGTAGGGTCTTTTTTTTTGTGGTCTATGCTGTTTCCTTATCCTTCTTCCGCACGAGGTAACTGATACCATACACCAGCGAAGATGTTCCTATACTTACAAAAGCTATGGCAGGGTTGATCTTACCTTGCGCAGACATCATGTAGATACTTACCCCCAGACAAACAACGGTCATTACCAAAAGTGCTCGAACGACGCTTTGTTTGTGGTGCTTACCGGCCCAGTCAAAAAATATCACGGGTGCTATACCTATACCTAATGCCTTAAATGTAACTACGATATCTTCTATACGCTGGAAAAACAGCGCTATAAGTAATGCAAAGAAACCAACGCCCACCAAAGCCCAACGGATGCGTTTAATACCCGCTCCTGCCGTTTCTTCTTTGTTTGGGAAAAGATCATTGGTAACATTGAGACTAAGCAAAAACAAATACGTATCCGAGGTACTTAAAATCGCCGCAAAAAATGCGATTAACACTGCGACTTGAAATTCTGGCGGAACCAATTCAGTAAAGGTGCGTAAAACCATCATCTCCGCATGTTCGTTAGTAACGCCCTCACCGGCAGGGAATTGGGCACGTGCGATAAGTCCAACATAGGTGAGCGCAACCGTCAATAGGATGTTCACCCCTGCCCCAACGCCAAAGCTTTGCTTTACTACTCTTTCGTTTTTCATGGAAAAGACCTTCTGCCAATAGTCCTGAGTGGCAAAAGGTGTTAGAATACCTAAAAGTAGAAAAGCAATGATATTCACTGGACCGGCATTAAATGGCGCATACATTTCTGGAGGCACCTCACCGCCCTTATTCAAAGTAAGGGTAACTAATATGAGTACTAGGAAAATCACCAAAAACTGGAACATATCCGTCTTAACAACCGATCCGAATCCGCCGACCAATAGGTACACCATGACAGAAAGCAGCATTCCTAGTTTAGCCCAATTCACAGGTATACCGCCCAATTCATTGAGCAGATTTGACCCTACCAAGAGTTGCGTGCTGAGCAAACCAACATACCAGACGAATATCACACCGATGACCCAACGTGCGGTTTTTCGACCGTATCGGAAAACAAAATAGTCGGTGAGTGTAAAAAATTTATGCTTAATGCTGAGTCTATACAACTTTAAGGCAAAGGGTATAAAAAGCAGAAAACCAAGAGTATATCCGAT
>JAOMWM010000028.1 GCA_028357285.1 Schleiferiaceae bacterium
AATGGAGAATGGCTATTAACCGCTCTGCAGAGGCGATGACTATTTTCTCTGTAATTCAAGCAGGTTTGTTCCCGTTAATCCACATGGGTCGTATCTGGATGGCTTATTGGGTAATGCCCATTCCAAACCAGTACGGTACGCTTTGGGTCAACTTTAACTCGCCACTTTTGTGGGACGTGTTTGCAATTTCGACGTATTTAACCGTAAGTACCGTATTCTGGTACGTTGGTTTGATTCCAGATTTCGCAATGATTCGCGACCGCGCCATCAACCCAATTCAAAAGCACATTTACAAATTGCTTTCGTTCGGATGGGGTGGTAAAGCGAAACATTGGCAGCGCTTTGAAGAGGTATCTCTTGTTCTTGCAGGTCTAGCCACACCGCTGGTATTATCGGTACACACTATTGTATCTATGGACTTTGCTACTTCGGTAATTCCGGGTTGGCACACGACCATTTTCCCACCGTACTTCGTTGCAGGTGCGATTTTCTCTGGTTTCGCCATGGTACAAACCCTACTATTGATCGTTCGTAAAATCTTCAAAATGGAAGATTACATCAATATCGAACACATTGAGATGATGAACATCGTTATCATGGTCACAGGTTCTATTGTAGGTGTAGCGTACATCACGGAATTATTCATTGCTTGGTATTCTGGTGTAGAATACGAGCAGTATGCCTTCCTAAATAGAGCCACTGGTCCTTACTGGTGGGCGTATTGGGCAATGATGTCTTGTAATGTATTCTCTCCACAGTTCATGTGGTCGAAAAAGCTAAGAACCAATTTAGTCTTCACCTTCATCATTTCCATCGTTGTTAACATAGGTATGTGGTTTGAGCGTTTTGTAATCATCGTTACCTCATTGCACAGAGATTACTTGCCATCGTCTTGGTCAATGTTCTCGCCAACGTTTGTTGATATTGGTATTTTCGTTGGAACCATTGGTTTCTTCTTTGTCTTGTTCCTTTTGTACGCTAGAACATTCCCTGTCATCGCACAGGCAGAATTGAAAACGATTCTAAAATCATCTGGCGAAAACTTTAAAAAACACCACGACGAGCATGGGGCACACTAAACATAATCCAATAGTACGCGCACTATTTAACGATGACGATATCGTTCTAGATGCCGTTAAAGACCTTCGTGCGAACGGTTTTAGCGTAAACGAAGTATACTCTCCTTTCCCTATTCACGGTTTGGATGAAGCCATGGGCTTGAAAAGAACCCGATTGAGTACGGCGGCATTCTTCTACGGTTTAGTAGGCTTGTTCTTTGCTTCGTGGTTGACTTATTACACCATGATCGTAGATTGGCCACAAAATATTGGTGGTAAGCCGAATGCATATTGGTTTGTCAACATGCCTTCGTTCGTTCCGATTATGTTCGAATTAACGGTATTCTTTGCTGCGCACTTAATGTGTTGGTCCTATTTCGCTGTTAACGGATTGTATCCGGGCGCCAAAGCACAAAATCCTGATCCTCGTACCACTGACGACCATTTCTTGATGGAAGTAGAATTGGAAGGCGATGAGGCTGCCTTGACTGCAAAACTGCAGGAATTGGGTGCATTGGAAATTTCAAAATTAGAAGAGTAATAATGAAGCGTTTATCTACACTACTAATCTTGGCTTCAGCTGCTTTTTTAGCAAGCTGTAATGCTGATAAGACGACCCCTGGATACACCTACATGGATGACATGTACACCAGCCCTTCATTAGAGACTTATGAGCCTGCATATCAGTTTGCAAACGGTTTGAGTGCTCAGTTGCCAGTAGAAGGGACTGTGCCACGTGGTTACCACCCTTACGAATTTGCTAATAGCAACGAAGGTTACGAAGCAGCCCGTACCACATTGTCAATACCTGCTGAATTTAATACTGATGCTACTCTGAAAGATGGAAAAGAATTATACAACATTTTCTGTGTTCACTGTCATGGTGAAAAAGGAGATGGTAATGGTCCTTTAGTGATGCAGGAAAAAATCTTAGGTGTGCCATCATACGCCGCTTCTAGATTACCGGATATCACTACAGGTTCAATGTACCATGTAATCATGCACGGTAAAGGAATCATGGGATCGCATGCGTCCCAATTGACATACGACGAACGTTGGAAGATTATTCGTTACGTTGTGAAACTTAGAGAAGATCAAGAATAAAACCGCTGAAGAGAATGTTTGAGTTTAGTTCAAAAACAAAACAGTTGGCAATCGCACTTACAGTAGTAGGTGCTATCCTATGGATCGTTGGATTCGCCATGAATGGATCTTCTTCTCACGAAGCGGATCACGGACACGATGCACATGCGACTGAGCAGCACGCTGAGGCAGGTCATGATGCTCACGGTGAAGAGGCGCACGGAGATGCTCACGCGCAAGATTCGCACGAAACTGCGCATGGTGATCACGATCATGCGGTTCATGATGATTACCCAGGCGAAGCACATGCCGCTATGATTGAGTCTGCATTGACTCACGATGCACATGCTGAACACGAGGCACATCAGATTGCAAACCGTCCTTGGAGTGCGTTGTACGTTGCAGCGATCTTCTTCCTAGGTTTAGGTTTAGGACAGTTGTTCTTCTTAGGTATTCAATATGTAGCTCAAGCAGGATGGTCTGCTGGTTTATTACGTGTTATGGAAGCCCAAGCATTTGCGATTGTCATACCGTTAATCTTCATCCTGATCATTTCCTTCTTAGGCTTTGGACACATTCACCACATGTTCCACTGGATGGTAGAAGGTATCGATGTACCAGGCCACCCGAATTACGATCCAATTATTGCTGAAAAGACAGGCTTTTTAAGTCCATTGTTCTTTAGCATTCGTGCAATAATCTACATGGTAGGTTGGATTTGGGCAGCAAAGATGCTTCGTAAAAACTCTTTATTGTCGGATACTGGAGATGGTGTCGCGATGTGGAAGAAGAATCGTGGTGTAGCTGCAGCATTTACAGTATTCTATGCGGTGACGTCTTCGACTTCAGCATGGGATTTTATTATGAGTATTGATACGCACTGGTTCTCTACATTGTTCGGTTGGTACACCTTTGCAGGTATGTTCGTAAGCTCTTTCGCGGCATTAATCCTTATTACGCTTTACCTAAAAGGTAAGGGGCTTATGGAATGGGTAAATGAGAATCACCTACATGATCTCGGTAAATTTATGTTTGCATTCTCTGTGTTCTGGACCTACCTATGGTTCTCACAGTTTATGTTGATCTGGTATGCAGATATCCCAGAAGAGGTAACGTACTACATGCAACGTTTTGACCAGTATAAAGTGCCGTTCTTCGTGATGTTAGTATTGAACTTCCTCCTTCCTGTTTTAGCAGTGTTGAGTCGTCCAGCGAAACGTGTCCCTGGAACCGTAATAATGGCAGCGTTCTTTGTACTCGTAGGACACTACATGGACCACTATGTGATGATCATGCCAGGTACGGTAGGTGACCATTATGGATTTGGTTTACTAGAATTGGGTGCCATCTTATTCTTTGCAGGAATGTTTATTTACGTTGTATTGAGCAGCCTAGCGAAGGCACCGTTATTGCATAAGAATCACCCAATGATTACGGAGTCAAAGTACTTCCAACAATAATTCGAAAAAGAGACTTAGATAATGAATACAGTTTCAATCATCGTATTAATCGTACTCGCGATCCTGACTATTGTTCAGGTTATGCGCATCTCTGAGATTTCTTCATCCATCCAAGGGGGTAAGGACAATCAGGTAAGCGAAAAAGACAATGACACTCAAGGTAAGTTGCTTCTTCTCGTAGGAATGGGCTTCGTTATCAGCGTACTTGTAATGTACTGGGCTTGGGGCTACCACAGCTTACCAGCCCCTTCATCGGAGCACGGTGCTGAAATAGACAGCTTATGGAACCTCAGTATGTTGATCATCAACGTCGTGTTCTTCATAGTGCAGCCCATTCTTTTCTATTTCGGATACAAATACAGAGGTAAGAAAGGCACGAAAGCAGTCTACTACGAGCACAATAACAAATTAGAGCTGTTTTGGACCATGGTTCCTGCATTGGCTTTAGCCGTATTGATCATTTGGGGTCTGAACGTTTGGAGTGGCTTAATGATGCCAGAAAATGAAGAAGAGCCAATTGTAATTGAGCTTTATGCGCAACAGTTTAACTGGACAGCACGTTACAGCGGCGGCGATAACCAATTAGGTTATGCTACTGTACATGAGATTGGTGGAGCAAATATAGTAGGAGTCGATATGGAAGATATTTACTCTTCAGATGATATCGTTACAAAGTCTTTGCACCTTCCAGTGGGTAAGCCAATAAAATTTGAATTCCGTTCTCAGGATGTCATTCATTCCGCCTACTTCCCACACTTCCGAGCGCAAATGAATTGTGTGCCCGGTTCAAAGACATATTTCCAGTTTACGCCTACCGTCACAACCGCCGAAATTCGTCAGAACAAAGACGTAAAAAATCATGTTGAAGAGGTTAATGGCATTCGTGCTGCAAAGGGAGAAGACCTTTGGGAGTTCGACTATGTTTTGTTATGTAACAAAATCTGTGGAGCGGCGCACTACAACATGCAGATGGAAATCATCGTTGAAACCGAAGAGGAATACAACGCATGGTTAAAGGAACAAAAAACGGTCGCTGAGACTTTGTAATTAAGACGTTATTAAAAAAGTTATGTCAAATACTTCGACAAAAAACGAGCACTTTCAGGATCATTTGATGGAACACCATCACAAAGAGAACTTCTTTACGAAGTATATCTTTACCATGGATCACAAAATGATCGGTAAGCAATTTTTGATTACCGGTATGTTCATGGGTATTGTGGGTGTGATGATGTCAATGCTCTTCCGTTTAGAGCTTGCATATCCTGAGCAAAGTTTCCCAATTCTTGAATTCTTTTTAGGAAAGTGGGCACCCGATGGAGTAATGGATCCTAATATGTATCTGGCTCTTGTAACCATTCACGGTACCATCATGGTATTCTTTGTATTGACTGCTGGTCTTTCGGGTACGTTCTCGAATCTACTTATTCCATTGCAGATTGGTGCACGAGATATGGCATCTGGTTTTATGAATGCATTATCATATTGGTTCTTTTTCTTGAGTTCTGTAGTAATGATTGCGTCATTATTTGTTGAGTCAGGTCCTGCATCAGGCGGATGGACAGTATATCCGCCACTTTCAGCATTACCACAAGCAATGCCTGGGTCAGGAACAGGTATGACTCTTTGGCTTATCTCAATGACTCTATTTATTGTAGGTTCACTGCTTGGCTCATTGAACTATATAGTAACTGTAGTTAATATGCGTACTAAAGGAATGAGCATGACGCGTCTTCCTTTAACCATTTGGGCATTTTTTGTAACCGCAATTCTAGGAGTCCTTTCATTCCCAGTACTGTTAAGTGCTGCACTACTTCTCATGTTCGACCGTCTGCTAGGTACGTCGTTCTACCTCAGTGATATCTTTATCGGTGGTGAAGTATTGAGCTACAGCGGTGGATCGCCTGTATTATACCAGCACTTGTTTTGGTTCTTAGGTCACCCTGAAGTATACATTATCTTATTACCTGCTTTAGGTATTTCTTCTGAAGTGATTGCGACCAATTCACGTAAGCCAATCTTCGGCTACCGCGCGATGGTGGGCTCTATCCTTGCAATTGCATTCTTAAGTTTCATCGTTTGGGGTCACCACATGTTCGTAACCGGAATGAACCCATTCTTAGGTTCGGTATTTACGTTTACGACATTATTGATTGCCATTCCGTCAGCCGTAAAAGCCTTTAACTACATAACAACATTGTGGAAAGGAAACATTCAATATACTCCTGCGATGTTGTTCTCAATCGGTTTGGTAAGTACGTTCGTTACAGGCGGTCTGACTGGTGTTATTCTCGGCGATTCAGCTTTGGATATCAACGTTCACGATACCTACTTTGTAGTAGCTCACTTCCATATCGTTATGGGACTTAGTGCTATTTTCGGAATGTTCGCTGGGGTCTACCATTGGTTCCCTAAGATGTACGGCCGAATGATGAATAAGTCCATGGGCTATGCCCACTTCTGGTTGACTTTCATTACTGCCTATGGTGTATTCTTCCCAATGCACTTCTTAGGAATGGCAGGTTTACCTCGTCGTTATTACAGCAACACGGCATTCCCAATGTTCGATAACTTGGCGGATATCAATGTATTGATTACCTATTTCGCAATTATTGGAGGTATCGCCCAATTGATCTTTATTTTCAATTTCTTCTACAGTATTTGGAGAGGTCCTAAGGCATCACAAAATCCTTGGAGAGCAAACTCACTTGAGTGGACAACTCCTGTAGAGCACTTGCACGGAAACTGGCCAGGCGATGTACCTGTCGTACACCGTTGGGCTTATGATTACTCTAAGCCAGGTTACGAGGAAGACTTTGTGCCTCAGAATGTGCCGTTGGCAGAAGGCGAGGAAAGCGGTCACTAGATTCGAAACGCTTTTTTAAAAATTCAAATCCCCTTGCCTTTAGGTAAGGGGATTTTTTGTGGTATTTTGTACAACCTATGAACGAGCATTTAGACCCCACTGGGGAAAATTTTTCAAATACGGAGCGTGAAATAGAACGTAAGCTTCGCCCATTGTCCTTTGATGATTTCACGGGGCAAGCGCCCGTGTTGGAAAATCTTAAAATTTTCGTGGAGGCGGCTAAGATGCGCGATGAGGCTATGGACCACGTCTTACTTCATGGCCCTCCAGGATTAGGGAAAACAACCCTCAGTCATATTCTAGCGAATGAGCTCGGAGTGGGAATAAAAATTACTTCAGGTCCTGTTTTAGACAAGCCGTCGGATTTAGCGGGTCTTCTAACGAACCTTCAAGAGAATGACGTCTTGTTTATTGACGAAATACACCGTCTATCTCCGGTAATAGAGGAATACCTCTACAGTGCGATGGAGGATTTTAAAATAGATATTATGATTGACTCCGGGCCTAGCGCTAGGAGTGTTCAGATTGCTTTAAATCCATTTACTCTTGTAGGAGCAACTACACGTTCAGGATTACTCACAGCGCCGCTTAGAGCACGATTCGGGATTAATGCCCGTCTGGAGTATTACGATGTTGAATTGCTCAGTACCATTGTCGATCGCAGTGCTGAAATATTGAATGTATCGACCGAATATGAGGCAGCAATACGCATTGCGAGTAGATCGAGAGGTACACCGCGTATTGCAAACGCTTTATTGCGTCGTGTGCGCGATTTCGCTATGGTCAAAGGAAATGGATCCATCGATGTTGCCATTGCAGAATACGGATTAAATGCATTGAATGTAGACAGCCGTGGTTTAGATGAAATGGATAATAAAATTATTTCTGTACTCATTGATAATTTCGCTGGCGGTCCAGTAGGTCTTAGCACATTAAGTACGGCTATCGGTGAGCAAGCAGAAACCATTGAGGAAGTTTACGAGCCTTATTTGATCAAAGAAGGTTTTATTCTGCGCACACCAAGAGGGCGTATGGTTACAGAAAAGGCCTATCAACATTTGGGAAAGGCGCGCAAGGATTCCGGTGCAACCGGTTCGTTGTTTTAATGTCACCTGAAGCTGCTTCACGGATTATAAAACGTCTTGCAAAAGAGCAGGGATTTTTCGCTTGTGGTATAGCCAGAGCGGATTTTCTTGAGGAAGAAGCTACAGGATTAGAGCGTTGGTTGAACGCAGGATATCATGGCGAAATGTCGTGGATGGAAAACCATTTTGATGCGCGTTTAGATCCACGAAAGCTGATGCCGGGTGCAAAATCCGTTGTTAGCGTGCTCCTAAATTATTATCCGGAGCAAGAACAGGAAAACGGAACTCCAAAGATTTCAAAGTATGCTTACGGTCGCGATTACCACAAGGTGATTCGTGGGAAGCTCAAGCGTATGCTGGAAGGTGTACGTGCAGAGATTGGTGAAGTCGAAGGAAGAGGATTCGTAGATAGTGCACCAGTAATGGATCGTGCTTGGGCGCGTCGGAGTGGCTTGGGTTGGATCGGTAAGCACAGTTTATTATTAAGTAAGAAGAAAGGAAGTTTCTTTTTTATTGGCGAGCTGATTATTGATCTAGAATTAGCCCCTGATGGACCCAGTACTGATCATTGTGGGACTTGTACTGCGTGCATAGATGCGTGCCCGACACAAGCTATAGTTGCACCGACAGTTGTGGATAGCAATAAGTGCATCAGCTACCTCACCATTGAGTATAAGAAGGCCTTACCGAATGCATATCAAGAGAAGATGGAGGAGTGGGTATACGGTTGCGATGTTTGTCAGGATGTATGTCCTTGGAATCGGTTCTCGAAACCTACAACCGAACCGGATTTTAAAATAAGAGACTCCGTAGCGACCAAAGACTGGGAGGAATGGGAAGAGGTCACCCACGAATTATGGGATGAAATCATGAAAGGTTCAGCCATACGCAGAACGGGCTACGAAGGATTTAAACGCAATCTCAAATTTGCTAAGAAATCTTAGTTTACAGGAACTTCAATCACTTGAAGGATGCGGTAATTGGTTGGGTTGTAGACATAAACTACGGCTGCAGCATTTGCCTTAATCCAGCTGGTGTCCCAGGATCCTACAAAACTCTTAGAGAGTTCATCGCCAGGAACCATTGGGGAAGTTCCAAAACTGGCACCCCAAGTATCGGTTACGTAATCGCGTAAAACATTCATATGCACATAATCAGAATCCTTAGTGTCATCTGGCATGAGCTGCGGGCTAACGATATTACTTTCTTTAATTAATACGACTATAGACAGGTCATGAAGTAGTGGTGTCTGAGGAAATCCTTCGGTTGAAAGCTCTAAGACAGTGTCATCTACAACAATTGCGGAAGCCTCGAGCGCGATTCGCAGTGTTGAGTCTATAGCTTCAGAACTTAATGTGGGCCAGTTACTATACGGGGACCAGTGTCCATTCCCGGATGCGGTCCAATTTTCACGATTCACCATACCTACAGGAAGAAAATTGGTTCCAAAAAAATTCTGAATGGCTTTTCCTTCAGGTGTAGTGAAGTCAGTAGGGTAATCTGCGTTCGTGTTGGTGAAGTTACCGGGTCCCGCGTGAATTGCAAGCCCGATGATTCTTGAGCCGTAGGCATCTACTAATGCTTCGATAGCTTTTGACGCTTTTGGGCAATTCTTACAACGGTGGCCCGTAAAATCTTCGATGAGTACATTGCGTTGCTGCTGCGTACTGGTCGTATCCTGAACGTTCCCTTTGAACGGTTGGTCAATAACATCACACGAAGGCGTCATGAAGAGCAAAGTGAAAATACCAAGTGAAAGTAGGAGTTGCTTCATGTCTTAGAAACTTGTAGTTAGAGAGAAACTCACACCATTCGACGGAGGAACAACGCGACACACACCGCCTACACAGAAAATACCACGCTGTTGGCGTCCGTAGGAAAGTTGGAATCTACTGGTACCTTGCGTGTAGACCACGCTCGCTAGCGGATAATGGAGTTGTTGATCGGGGTCGGGATTACCGTAGTTGTAGATGTCCTGTACACTAAAGAACCAGTGCGGTGCAATACTGTATTCCACTAGCGCCATCGCCATACTGCCTCGATCGTCTTGTGTAGAGAGCAACTGAAATTCGTTGCGCAGGTAGTGTTTCGATTTCACCCTATATAAGGTTTCTAAAACGATCACATCTGCATCCATGGTCTTGATGTTTTCGGGGTTTGATAGCATTGGTTCGTCGCTCAATCCATCTTCAAGCACACTGCGGTTGTAGTGCAAGTTTAAATAGGTGAGGTTGTACTTGAAAGATCTATTGACTTTCTTACTGATTTTAAAGTTGAGGTCGTGAAAATAGGGAATGGTTCCACGCTCCAATGGATCACTGTAGTAACCTTGTAACGTTCTTAGGGTGTCATTTGAAGTTGCCACGTAGTCCTTATCAATACTTTGTACGGCGCTGTAATTAATGCTTACAAGAGTCCCATATTTCCCTCCGAGTTTAGATTTTCGTTTAAACCTATAATTGGCTTCCAATTGGATGCCTTCTTCGCCATTAATTTGCGTCGCATACTGGTACAATGCCGGTAAAGCATAGGTGTGAACCTCGGTTGTCGGGCTTAGATAGTTCACCAACATGTCGATGGTACTTCCGTTGCGGTCACTTCTAAAGCTCATGTTATCTATACGCTTGACTCCAGCAATGACCCCAAGCCCATTTTTACTGTAACTAAGATTGGCGATAAAACCGTTTCCATCTTTGTAGATGTAGCCATTATCGGCACTAGGGTCGTTGGCTTTGTAAGCGAATTCTGTATTTAAAACCCACGGACCTTTCATCAATTGGGAACGAACACCTCCTGCAGCAACATTTTCGGGTAGCACTAAAAATGGATCGTTAGCACGTTGGTATTTACTCATATAGCTCGCGCCGATTGTCCAACGAAGACCCAGCGAGTCGAGCGCATGCCAACGTTCGCTTAAATTGATTTCAGCATCTACACCCCTCAAAAGACCTGGGCTTTTTTCAAAGTAGAAACGTTGCCTTCCCAGCACTCCTTTGAGGTAAACACCTTTCGCAAGATTCGCTTTCACGCGAACCCCATCCATTGCGTTATCATAGCCTAATCCTCGCTCTTCATAAGAACGAAAAACCATACCGGAACCGAACTGCTCATAAAAGCTGCCCACGGTTACGTCGAGATTATCCTGTTTAAATTGTAAGTAGCGATATGTGATGCCCTCGCCACGATATCCTTCTGGGAAACCGAGCATTACATTCTGATAATTTTCATAGCGCAATCCTCCGGAAAAGTCACCGTCCGTATAGACGAAATTTGCATATCCCTGACCTAGAAAACGCTCATCGGGATAGAATTCTCCAGTAGGATCAATCCCTTCATCGCGCAGGTACCATTGGCCGTCTAATTGAAAATTGCCATGCAATTGGCCGCCGTAAGAATCTTGTGCTATAGCTGCACTTGGCAAGAGGAGCAAGGCGAGTAAGCGTAAGGCTAATCGGTTCATTTGTATCAATGTTCAACCGATTCTCCGCGAGCCACTTTTGCAACGACTTCGGCTAGATTTTCTTCATCTCCAGGTGAATAGCCGCTATGCTTCCAAACGACTTCACCATCTGCATTCAATACTAAGGTAAAAGGCACGTTAACAATACCCAGGTTACGTTTTAGATCTTGGTTTTCATCCAAAAGAACCGTGTATTCCCACCCTTGACCTTGTACCATAGGTGCTACGCGTGATGAGTTTCTCGTATCGTCAATACTCACTGCTAAAACCTTCGCTCCGTATTCCTCTTCGAGCTCTATTGCGTAATCTGCAAATGCAGTTAATTCCTTTATGCACGGCTTACACCAGGTTGCCCAGAAACCAATCACTGTTGGTCCTTCAGTACCGATTTGATCTTTTATATCGACGAGCTTGCCGTCCAGGGTTTTGAGAGTTGTGCTAGGCAGTTGTTGTGCCTGCATTCCTATTGTAAGGAGTGTGACAGCGAGTGCTGTGAATAGGTTTTTCATCTAGAGCGATTTAATCAAAAAAAAACGGGGGACCGAAGTCCCCCGTAAAAATAGCAATTTTTAAGTCTTAGTGTGCAATGTTCAAACGCAACGTCTTGCTTACGCCATTCACATTTACATTCACAAAGTATAAACCTGCACTCAAGGCGCTGGTTTCTAAGTTGATTTTTTGCGTACCCGCATCAAATGTTTGCGCATCTGTGAACACGGTTTGACCCATTACATTCACAACATTAATAGTAACATCTGAACGGTCCATCAAGTCAATTTCCACTCCCGCAATATCGTTTGCTGGGTTAGGGTAAACTGCAATGTAACGTGCAAAGTTATCCATTTCGTTCACGCTAGAAGTGGTGTAATCTGCATAAGCGGCTTGCAATACTTCGCCAGTAGTGTTGTCTTGCAACCAAACAATAATATCCATATTGCTTGTTCCCGTCCAGAAGTCAAATGAACCCTGCGCAGGTGCACTGTTGACAGAAATGGTTGAGTTAGCATAATGTGTGTAGGTGTTTCCAGCAGTCATGGAACCCATAGCGTTACCGTTTTCGCCATCCATAAACTTACGGAATACGTGGTAGAATGTGGTTTCACCGTTCGTTTGAACATTGTGGCCAATTTCTTTTTCAATCATAGCCATGTGCAATACGTTGTTAGCGCCTAGATTTCCTAGTGCTTCTACTTCAACGTCACATTGAATGTAATTACCAGTAAAGCTCCATTCAGCCGACATTTCAGCAAGCGCAGGAATAGCGGTTACAGCATCAATGTTTGCTTGACTCGTCACTATGTTCGATCCTGAATATACTACGTCAGGTACACCACTAATACCGTAGGCACTGCGACGAGCTAAAGCCTCGGAATTGTAGGCAGGGTCATTCCCTGGCGCTGGCCAGTTCATTTGGTACTTTACAGAAACCAATTGCGTTCCTGACGTATTTGCGTCGTTATCGTCTAGTAATTGCTTGTAACCGGGGTTAAAGCTCGCACAAGGTGCACAGGTAGATGAAGTGAACTCTTCAGCGAGAACGACACGGTCAGCAGTAGCTGTAACGACTTCAATAGTTGTACTAAACATGTCGTTACTTGTATTTTGATCATTTCCTCCGTTTAAAGAAGATGCCCAAACGTCTACGGTGTAGTTACCTGTAGTGCTTGGGTTCCAGCTCGTACCGTGAGAATACGTGTACGTTTGGTAAGGCGCAATGCTCAAGCCGGTTAAAGATTCAGTAACGGTGGTTCCGTTGTTGATTTTGTAGTTCAAATCCATTGAAGTAATGGTTGTTCCACCGTAGTTGGTGATCGAACCTTCAATAGTGTAAGGTGCATTATTCAAACCGACTGTACTGAACATGTCTAAAGACTCAGTGGCTAAGTCGAAGTTGTACGGTGCAAAGATCGAGAAATCGTCAATTCCGAGGCCATACAACCAACCACCAGCGTCTTGGTAGTTGAAAGCAAACTGAACGTTACTGTTACCACAAGCAGCGCTAATATCGATCCATTGTGAAGTCCAATCGGCACCTGGAGTAATATCTGCTAGCGAAGTCCATGTTGTTCCTCCGTTCGTGGTGTACAAGAATTCTGCTACTTCTGTTGCATTGTTGTACGTAGCTCCGAAATAGAAACTTTCAAAGGTGGCGTGAAGAACAGAATAGTTGCTTAAGTTAATAGTCTACTGTATAATCCTGATTTTCCACCAAAGTTCGACCTCCTGCAGTTACACTCACAGAACCCTGCGGGATATTGAAGGCTCCTAAACTAATTTCAGAACCGGACGCACTTTTGTACTGACCGCGTAAAATGAATTTATTTTTCTGCGTTTGCTCTTGCGCACGAAAGCGCGTACTGTCGTAAAGGGCACTGTACACATATTTATTCCGTGCCTGCTCCGTATCCAGTTTCCGCTCAAGATTACTTCCGAAAGGTTCTACGACCGGAAAGATGACCTTACCCCTTTGTTTATCGATCGTTACGCCCTGGACAAAATCGAAAATTCCATCTGGGAATGGATCATTGTTCGTGTTGAGCTTATCCAATTCCATTACACCGATAAGCAATGTATCACTCAAATTGCCGTCCGGCAGGAATGGAATGGGCACTCCCGTTTCATCGTTCATGTACAAGATGTCCATATAGAAGTCTTCACGGTCCAATTGGTATGCGTTAAGCGCATAGATGTTCTTCATCATCAAATCCCAAGTCGGCATACGTACATCCAGCACAGTACTTTTGAGCAACTTTAAAATCAATGTTTTAGGTGGAGTCACCCCATCGTTGGAGAATTCACCAACCTGATACGTACGACCCGCGGCAGTATATTGAAAAGCTACTGCCAATACCTCATCTTGATTCAGCGATTGATTTAACGTAATGTACCCGAGCTGCGGATGCACGTTGTATTGATTGGGCTCGAGTTTTCTAGCATTAGCTAATTCTACATACTCTTTCGCCTCCAAGAATCCTACGGAACTCAAATCTTGATTCGCTAGGGAGATGTCACGTACCCCAGGTATGGCACTTTCCAATGCCAGTGGATCTAGCTGGTTGTTCGCGTTGTTGGGAAACCCTTCAATGTTCGTATTTGACCCTGGAAAAATACTAATACCAGGCAAGTTCAATGAGTCATTGCGATATGCGTAGCGCTTATCAGCACCTAAGTCCATAAAAGCAACAATATTTCTCAAGTTTACCGTGGAACTGCGCTCATTCGTCACCCATACCTCCACCTTCGTAATCTGCACAGGTGAGGTGATTAGCGGCATATCCTGTAAATATTCCTCGTAATGACTTCTAAAAAATTGACTTAAGAAATAATGACGATTGGCCTCGTATTGATCGCCTTGAATCATAAATTCAGTCGTCGTTCCACCGCCTTGTACGTTGATACTTTCGCTTTGCGATCGTTGCTCTGAAAAAACAGTGGTGACCATGGTGTTCCCAAACTGGAACTGCCCCTTCAATCCAAACAAACTCTGAGCGCCAGTTATAAGAGAGCTGTTTAACGGGAGATTGATATTACCCATCTCCAGGCGCTTAACGATGTCGTCCTCCTCGCCTTCGAAGTCCAATTTCATTTTATTATCAAATGCAAAGGTAGCTTCGGTATCATAATTCACGCCCAGCTCCAGTCTGTCGCCAATTTTTCCCTTCACATTCATTTGAATGCGCTGCCCAAAATCAAAGGCAAAAGTCTTTTGATTTCGTACGGGAATACCCGGATTTTCTACATATTGGTATTTTCCACCAAATCGAATTTCCGCCATTCCTTGTGGACGGATTTCGACCAAATCACTACCAAAAACTTGTCCTAAAGCTTCATTTCCGGTTTGAATCTGAGGAATCAATCCCGCATTGTCTCGAGGATCGTCTCCGCTCGCATTGAACGCCGTGCTCTTAGAATTGAAGTAGTCATTCTCCGCCTGGTCATACATCCATTGACGGTATTGATCTGTTGTCCAAACTTCAGGTACGGGCAGCAGCAAATCCCCAATGCGTTTGTAGACCAGATAGTTCCCTGAGATCGGGTCGTAAATAATTTCACGCTGAAAATTAGAAGGTTCAGGCAGCGTTATACTACCCGAGGTTTGGGTCGTATCTGTACTCCCCCCATCGTTTTGACCGAAGAGCTGCTGCGGACTACTAAGTAACGCGACCAGCAAAAGCCAGCCATATGTCTTTAACAAATTATGCGTCATTTAGAGCATTTGAAGGGCTTGACGAACCAATTCTTCCGTAGGAGCACCTGGATTTTGTTTCAACAACTTGTTTAATACCGTTTCTGCTTGCTTTGCACTAATACCCAACGTTGTAAGTGCTGCGTGTGCCTCAGCACGTGCGCCACTTTTTGCAATTGGTCCACTGGCATCTAAACCGGCTGCTGTTTTAGCCACTTTATCCTTGAGATCGATCACGATGCGTTGTGCGGTCTTCGCTCCTATTCCTTTGACCCCTTGAAGAGTTGGTATATCTTCACTCAAGATAGCTTGCTCCACCTCTGTAGGGCTCAATGAACTTAAAATGACACGTGCGGTATTGGCACCAACGCCACTCACGCTAATCAACAATTCAAAAAGCGCTTTCTCTCGTTGCGTACTAAATCCAAAAAGCATTTGCGCATCTTCACGAACCAAATGGTAGGTGTACAACAAGCCCTCAGATAAAGGCTCCACATCTGCATAAGTGTGCAATGAAATTTGCACATCATATCCCACTCCTGCGCAGTCCACCACAACCTGAGTGGTTGACTTCATTGCAAATGATCCTTTTACGTAGTAAATCATGGTATAAACCGATTGAACCAATAACTAACGTTGGATTCCTAGTTATCGTGTGTTGTAAACGAAAAAAGCCGCGCATTTAGCGCGGCGATTACTCGTGATATTACTTAATGACTGACTATGAGTTTTTTATACGTCCCACCGTCTAACGAATAGAGGTAAACTCCGTCGCTTAAATCATGGACAATAACAGTATTCGTGCCGGGCAGAAGTGCTTTACGCTTTACCAAAGCACCTAGTGCATTGTAAATGGCAATTTCACTTGCACGTTGTACCTCAATATTAACCACATTTGTCGCTGGGTTCGGATACAAACGACTTTCACTTACTTGTAAAGCGAAGGTCCCCATGGTTGGGCCAGCGGCAATAGTTACCCACACGCTCAAACTATCACTTGCATCTTTTCCGCTGTAAAAAACATAACGTGTCGAGTCTGTACAAGACGCACTCGTCAAGGGAGAATATACATGTCCGCTAAAATCATTCTTCTCCATTCCTGCATCGATAGCTACATGACCTATTGAATTGTCAATATCGGCTCCGTAGCAGTAGTCCCAACAAAAATAACCGCTATCATAGGCACACGTAGGATTCGCATAGGCACGTCTTACCATCACTTCCAAATCTTCACTGCTGGTATTTTTTACCTTGATATGGAAGCCATAATCGGCTACTGATGTTGAATTGATTTCAACCACCGTATCCTGCTCTACAACCATTAATGACTGGGCATAGGTGGCAGTGCTCATTGAGATCAATAAAAGGAAGACAATTCTTTTCATAATTAGGGTTTTCTAATAAAGTTCAAATATAAACAATGTCTTTCAGACCGATGAGTACATTTCATAACCTTCTTTTTATTAAATTTCCGCTTTCAAAAACACAAATGCATGAAAAAAATTCTACTCACCTTCACCGCTTTGTTTGCGACAGTAACCGCTTTCGCACAAGGTCAAAGCACGATTCAGTCTTGGGACTTTAACTCAGGTATACCAACAGGCTGGACGCAATCTACAAATGCTACCGACGGTGGTTTTGGCGCGGGTTCCGCTTCAACACTAAGCTCGCAGTATTTCACGATTATCGATCCAGGTTCAAACATCGTTGCAACCAACGAT
>JAOMWM010000029.1 GCA_028357285.1 Schleiferiaceae bacterium
AGTCGCTCGCTTTTTTGAAAAGCAATTGACAGAAAACGAGACAGTCACGGCTACTCAATTTTTGGATATTCGGACTTTTAATTTCCCGAACTGGGGAATGGGAGAGGCCTCAAAGGAAGATCTAGCGCTGTTTCAAGCCGCATTAGTTGATGCTGATGGTTTGTTATTTGTGATTCCGGAATACAATGGGCGTGTTCCAGGGGCATTTAAAAACGCACTGGACTACTTCCGCGCAGAATACAAGAAAAAGCCCATGGCCGTTGCCACAGTGAGTGCCGGTCCGTTTGGAGGGGTAAACGCGTTGTATGATTTTCGCGATTGGGCGCATTATGTTGAAGGGATTTTAAGTCCGACAAAACTTTTAGTGAGCAAAGCAGGAAGTTTGTTTAATGAGCAGGGCGATCCGGTAGAGGAGCATTTTAGCCTCAACTACCCTAAGTTCCTAGACGATTTTATTTGGCTCACTGAAAAAATAGCGAAGTAAATGTCGGGCCAAGCGACGGCCCTAAATCTTTGCCGGAATTGGTTTGAGGATCAAGGCTGGAAACCCTTTTCATTTCAAATTCAAGCGTGGTCTGCAGCCTTAAACGGTGAGTGCGGTATCGTAAACGCACCGACAGGTAGCGGGAAGACCTATTCTTTATTGCTCCCGGCGATTGCGGCTGGTATGGCTCGGAGTGGGCGCGAAGCGGAAGGGGTGCAGCTTATTTGGATTACACCGATCCGCGCTTTAGCTAAGGAGATTGAGCAGAGCGCCCGCAGAGCCATCGAAGGTATGGGCTCGAGCTGGGAAGTAGGAACCCGCACTGGCGACACCTCACAAAAAGTAAAGCAGGCACAGAAAACTAAACTTCCTCAGGTTTTGATCACCACTCCGGAGAGTATTCATGTGATGCTATCTAACAAGGGTTATGCAAAGCTGTTTCGCAATTTAGACACGGTAGTTATTGACGAATGGCACGAGCTCATGGGGAGTAAACGTGCCGTACAGTGCGAGCTTTTCCTTTCAAAATTCAGAAAATTACGTCCCGCTCTTAAAACGTGGGGCATCAGCGCTACCATAGGTAATATGGACGAAAGCATGGAGGTGCTGATGGGTGTGGACAGCGCGGAATCGACCCGATTAATAAAAGCGAACCTTAAAAAGTCCCTGGTCGTCGAACCGGTACTGCCGGATGAAGTAGAAACCTTGCCTTGGGCGGGACACCTGGGCATACGTCTTCTTGAAAAAGTGGTTCCGCTTATTCACGAAAACCAGGGGACGCTTATTTTCACCAATACTCGCGCTCAAGCTGAGATTTGGTACCAAAAAATACTAGAGGTCGACCCTTCATTGGCGGGCATTATTGCGATGCACCACAGCGCTATTTCTAAGGAGGTGCGCAACTGGGTAGAGGAAGCTTTGTACGATGGAAACCTGAAGGCCGTGGTCTGTACCTCGTCTTTGGATCTAGGCGTAGATTTTCGGCCAGTAGATTGTGTCGTTCAAATAGGTTCTCCAAAAGGTGTAAGTAGGTTTGTGCAGCGCGCTGGTCGCTCAGGTCACCGTCCAGGCGCAACGAGCACTATCCATTTCGTTCCGACACACAGCTTAGAGCTGCTCGAATGTGCAGCGTTGCGCAAGGCAATAGATCAAAACACGAATGAGGACCGTATCCCGTATTTACGAAGTCTGGACGTGCTTATTCAGTATATGGTAACCTTGGCTGTAAGTGATGGCTTTGAATCGGAGGCATTGTTATCAGAGGTCCGTTCGACAACCAGCTATTTTAGTATCTCCGATGAGGAATGGAATTGGTGTCTAGACTTTATTGTCCGCGGCGGTCAGAGTTTAGCGGCCTATGACGACTACCATAAGGTGGTAAAGGAAGACGATGTGTATAAGGTCGTCTCTAGAAAGGTAGCCATGCGGCACAAGTTTAACATTGGAACCATCGTTAGCTCGATGATGGTGAAGGTAAAGCTGCAGAAAGGAAGTTTTCTGGGTCACGTTGAGGAGTATTTCATATCGAAATTAATGCCCGGAGACAGTTTTTGGTTTGCGGGACGCTGTTTAGAATTGGTCCGATTCCGGGGCGTCGAAGCCACGGTTCGCCTATCGAAGGCAACCACCGGAGCAGTACCCAGCTACATGGGAGGCCGAATGCCACTGAGTGCGGAACTGGGCCATTTTTTACGTGAGAAATTAGAGGAGGCTGCGACATCGCAGACTTTTGAGGATCCAGAATTGGCCTTAATACAACCCATTATCCGCCTACAGAAAGAGCGGAGTATTGTACCAACGAATGCCCAATTCCTCATAGAGTATTTAGAAGATAAAGAAGGCTATCATTTGTTTGTTTACCCATTTGAGGGGCGGTTGGTGCATGAGGGATTGGCCTCCTTATTGGCCTATCGTTTAGGTCTTTTTGGTCCACAGACGTTTTCCATTGCAATGAACGACTACGGCTTCGAGCTCTTATCGGATCAGCCCATTCCTATACAAGATGCAATAGATAGCGATATATTTTCGTCGACGGCACTTCGTGAAGATTTAGTCAGCAGTCTCAATGAGAGTGAGATGATGCAACGTAGATTTCGTGATATATCGCAAATTTCAGGGCTGATTTTTACCGGGTATCCAGGTAAAAACATGAGCACGAAACAATTGGTCAGTTCGACCAAACTGATGTACGAGGTATTTAAGGATTATGAGCCTGACAATCTATTGTTACGCCAGGCGTATGAGGAGGTTCATGAGTTCCAGCTCGAAGAAGCCCGTATGCGCGCTGCACTGGATAGAATCGCCACGCAGGAAACAGTATTACAGCATCTAACACACCCGTCGCCGCTTAGTTTCCCTATTTTGGTTGACCGTCTTCGTGAGACGATGGGAAATGAAAGTTTGGCGCAGCGCATTAAGCGGATGCAATTGGACTTTGGTTAACTAAAAACGCCCCTCACCGGAAGGTGAAGGGCGTCGTAATTAGCTTGTATAGGCCTTATCCGCGACCGTTACCAAACGGCTGTGCAGCAAGCTGGAAGCGTTGGTAGAATTCCTGAACACTGTCCTGGTCGTGTACCTGAACGTTTTGCAAGAGCATTTGATAGAACTGCAGGTTGGTGCGCCATTCGTTGGCTGCACGCTTCCGATTTTCTCTACTGAAGCCACTGAAGTAGTCCAATTCTGCGTCCAAATGATTTGCAAATGCATTGGTCAGTTCGCGTGCTTTATCCGCAGCACCTGCTTTGTAATAGGAATCAATAATACCAAAGACGAAGTAGTTGTAGCCGAACTTTTCAGCAGGCATTTTATCCATTGCAAAGTCTAGCACTTCAACTGCTTTCTCGTTCTCTCCCTCAACGATCAATTCATTGGCAAGGCGACCGAAGATCGTACGTAAGTTGTAGCTCAAACGACGGTTGGTTTCGTCCAGATATACCTCCGGAAGTTCCATATTCCCATAGCTGAATTTCGACATGAGATTTTCGTACATGATATCAGTGTCTACCTTACCGTAATCAATACCGGTTCCACTTTCGTATTTCACAGGTACGAATCGGTAAGCCATGCCTTCAAGACGGAAATAGTCGTTCAGCCAGAAGTAGGCTTTAGGATTATTACCTACGGTGATAGAGAAGTAGATCGGACGCTCCCAATTGTTATTTGCAATAAGGTCAACAACCATTAAATCACGTTTGGTCATCACGTTGGATTTCCAGTCCCAATCGATGTAATCTAAAACATCTGCGCTATCAGCGATATCCATTACGCCGTTTGCATAGACCGCTTCTTTATCAATATTGATTCTGAAGTTTTTCTGAGGGAACAATGGTAATTCCTTACCGCCACCCGTTTTGAACTTAACTTGTGAATCGTCACGTTTGCTGAATTGGATGAAATCTTTAACATCCCAACGGCCCTTCACTCCTAGGTCACGGTAGTACAGAACATCACGTGTTCCCTGAACATATTCGTGCCATTTAAAACTGAATGGAACAGCTTCGCCGTCGTAGGCTTTTCTGCGCTGCTGATCAATGTACCAGTCGGTATTCAATAAACTGAGGTTTACAACGCGAACATCCGTTCTGTACCCTTCAACTTCCTGTACATACCAAAGCGGGAATGTATCGTTATCTCCATTGGTAAACAGAATTGCATTAGGGTCACAGCTGTCTAGGTAGGCTTTTGCGATATCTCTCGCCGTATAACGATTGCTGCGGTCGTGGTCGTCCCAGTTTTCAGCCGCCATGCGAACAGGTACTGCAACAAGTGTAACACCGATCACTAGGTAAGAAGCCACCATAGGACTCAATTTAGTGCGGAGCGTATCCCATAAACCTAGGGCTCCTAAACCAATCCAAACGGCATAAGCATAGAACGAACCCACAAAGGCATAATCACGCTCACGCGGCTCAAACGGCTTGTGGTTAGTATAAACAACAATCGCAATACCGGTCAGTAGGAAAAACAGAGTAACTACCCAGGCGTCTTTCTTATTTTTCTTGTATTGGTAATAGAGTCCGAAGATTCCCAACAAGAACGGCAACATGAAATAGGTGTTGCGAGAAGGATCGTTTTTCCAATGTTCTGGCAGATTGCTCTGGTCGCCAATACGCATCTTATCGAGGAAAGAAATACCCGTAATCCAATTCCCTTTGGTCATTTCATAGCGGTGCTGTTGATCGTTTTGACGACCGGAATAATTCCACATGAAATAACGCCACCACATTT
Organism: Schleiferiaceae bacterium; assembly: GCA_028357285.1. Lineage (GTDB taxonomy): Bacteria > Bacteroidota > Bacteroidia > Flavobacteriales > Schleiferiaceae > UBA10364. The sequence goes on from JAOMWM010000029.1 coordinate 4,715, forward strand.
TACCAATCTGGTATTCAAAGAAGAACTTAACATGCTGCGCAAAAGTGATCGGGGCATCCGGATCCTTAATGTTCATGATGTTGATGTAGTTCTGCTTGTATTGGGGATCATCATTCCATATTCTTGGGAAGAACCCTTGATATTTCGGGTCATAATTAGGAACGCTTGCCTTCTTATCGTCCGTCAATAGATATTTACCGTCAACCTCAAGGTTGCCTCCCTTTTCCTCTACATAGGCCAGGGCTTCGCTTTCTAATTTAAATGCAGCCACTTGCTTTTTACCTTTCAGCACAGCAAAACCACGCTGATACACCGGGTTACCGTCTCCAAAAGGCTTATTTCTATCGTACGGAGCGTTGAAGCTCTTTCCGTAAAGAATGGGCCAGTCGCCGTATTGCTCGCGATTGTAGTACGCCAATAAAGACATGGCGTCCTCTGGATTATTCTCATCGATAGGCGTGTTTGCGTTAGAGCGCACCGCTAAGATGATGAACGTTGAATAGCCCATGACAATCAACATGACCGCAATAACAGCTTGTTGTGCTAGCGGTCTGTTTGTCTTTTTAGTCCAAAGAACACCAAAGGTCATCGTGGCAATAAGAATCAGTGATGCGGCAACTGTTCCAGAGTGGAACGGTAGGTTAAAGCTGTTGACGAATGTGATTTCCAATGCTCCGAATAACTTCAAAACCATAGGAATGATGAAGGCAAAAACTAAAGCCAATACAAGAATACTTGCGCCATTGGCAATGATAAAACCGTTACGAGTAGTGTTTGGGAATTTTTTGAAGTAATAAAGCATTCCGATAGCAGGAATGGTCAGGAACACAAGGATGTGTACCCCAATAGAAAGACCCACTAAGTAAGCGATAAGTAGCAGCCATTTGTTAGCATGAGGATCTTCATCAACGGCCTGTTCCCATTTCAAAACAGCCCAGAAAGCAGCAGCGGTGAAGAATGAACTCATTGCATATACCTCGCCCTCAACAGCGGAGAACCAGAAACTATCAGAGAACGTGTAGGCTAATGCACCAACAGCGCCAGCGCCTAAAACAGCAATCGTAGCAGCGGCATCTATTTTATCCTTACCGCCTAGTAGTTTTACGCCAAGCGCAGTGATCGTCCAAAACAAGAAGAGGATACTAAAGGAAGAGCTCAAGGCGCTCAAAGCGTTCACCATGAGTGCTTGGTTTTCTGCTTCACCGGCGAATTGGCCGAAGAGGTTCCCCATCAATTGAAAGAACGGCGCGCCCGGTGGGTGACCCACTTGAAGCTTCACCGAAGTTGCGATATATTCCCCACAATCCCAGAAACTGGTCGTAGGTTCGATGGTCATGAAATACGTAATGGTGGCGATGGCAAAAACCGTCCAGCCAACGATGTTATTTAGTTTTTTGTAATCCACTGATAGCGTGCTTTTTGCTAGATGTTAGGTGTTCTAGCGTTCTAAACGGTTCGAAAATAAGAAAATCCCCGCCCCCACAGAGCAAACCTATTGTTAAACCGTGAAATTTTTCACGAACTCTTTTTTGTGTTTTGCCATTTGGAGTATATTTGCCATCCCAAAAGGGAGAATTGTCCGATGGTGTAATGGCAACACTACGGTTTTTGGTACCGTCATTCTAGGTTCGAGTCCTAGTCGGATAACTCAGAGAAAGCCTCGCACGAAAGTGCGGGGCTTTTTTCTTTCCCCGAACCCTCAAGCGGGCTTGAAGGGGTGTGGGGAAAGAAAAAAGACCAGCGCGCTGTAAGCGCGCGTGGCTTGTCTGAGAGGACAATATCTCCCGACGCCCAGGACCGCGCACGTTGCGCAGCAAGGTGCGCAATCCTAGTCGGACGATCCTCAAGCGGGCTTGAAGGGGTGTGGAATTAGAATATGAATTATATTCATCGTCCCAATAAATTTGAATAAAATGAAAAGCAACCTAACCGCGCTGCTCCTTGCAGCGGCACTTCCCTTGGCTTTTGTACATGCCCAAGACTCGCTTTCAGTTGAGCAAAGCTGGTTTCACAAATGTCCAGATAACGACAATATTAACGGGATTAGTTCAGAGCGCGCCTACAAAGAATTGGTGCCTTACAAAATTATTCAAACCGTTACAGTAGCCATTATTGACGGAGGTACGGACATCACGCACGAAGATTTGAAGGACGTACTGTGGGTGAATAAGGGTGAAATTCCAGACGATGGAGTGGATAATGATGGCAACGGGTATGTTGACGATATCTACGGCTGGAGTTTCTTGAGTGGTCCAGGCGGTGAAATTGGTCCAGAGACCATGGAGTTTGTTCGCGATATGAATAGACTTTCTGCGAAAGATGCTCTATCGGGTCCGGAGAAAAAGAAATTGAAGAAGTATAGAAAGCGTCTTAAAAAAGATAGAAAATCTGCAGAGAAGAGCATTGGATTTATGCGCACTTTGAACGATGCCTACACGGAGATTGAGGCACATTGTGGCGGTACGCTAAGCGTGGATTGTGCCAACTCATACACGGAAGGAGAAGATGTCGGATTTATGAAAAAACTCGTAGCCGGGGGCGTGGTAAGGATGCTTGAAGACGGTATGGAGCAATGGCAAATTAAAGACGAAATCACAGGTGGTTTTACGCATTTCAACGACCAATTGGAGTATCATCTCAATCCAGATTTTAATCCACGCGGTATGGTTGGAGACGATACGGAAAGCAATGAAAACCCCTATTATGGTGATAACAGGGTCTATGGTCCAGACGCTTCGCACGGAACGCATGTGGCGGGTATCATCGGCGCTAAAAGAAACAACGGTATAGGGATGGACGGCGTGGCAATCAATGCACGCATAATGACTTTACGGGTAGTGCCAAATGGTGACGAGCGCGATAAAGACGTTGCCAATGCCATTCGTTATGCTGTGGATAACGGCGCGAAGGTCGTAAACATGAGTTTCGGAAAAGATGTGGGCCACATGGATGCTGAGGTAGAAAGCGCCATTCGCTACGCGGGAGATCGCGATGTACTTTTAGTGCATGCTGCGGGTAACGACGGACACAGCGTAGATAAGTTCAAGAACTATCCCAACGGCTGGAACGAAGAGATGAATGAACGTTACGATCACTGGATTGAGGTAGGTGCATCCCGCTATGGTGATTACGAGAAATTGGCAGCACCATTTTCCAATTATGGAGAGCAGGTTGACGTCTTCGCCCCGGGATATGAAATTTATTCTACGGTTCCTAAGGGTCGCTATCAAAGCAACAGCGGTACTTCCATGGCAGCGCCTGTAGTAAGTGGAATCGCAGCATTGGTAAGAGGGATGTATCCTGAATTGAGTGCTGCGCAGGTGAAATCGGTTATTCTACTCTCGAGCATTAAGTTCGAGGAGAAGGTGATTAAGCCGGGCACGAAGAAAAAGAAAGTGCCTTTCGCTACCCTTTCGGATGTAGGTGGTGTAGCAAATTTATACACAGCATTGGCATTGGCACAATCCATTCGGGACAATGCAGACCTCGATTAGCGTCGTATGATTGTGTTTTAATTAAGTGAAAACCCTAAGGTCAACGACCCAAGGAAAACATCTTCTTCGAAAGCATCTTCTCTAAACAATGGAATGCGCTCAAATCGACCCGTGAGCTTCACCTTTTTATACCCGGCTTGTGCTAGAACGGCATAATTTAAGATGCGGGTGTTAAAACCACTTTGTGTGGTGCGTGTAAACAAGTCTCCGTCTAGATCCCGTCCGCCGTAAGCGGCAGAACTTGCGATACGCATGCGGCCTTCTAGACCAATGCCAATATTTAACCCTTCGTTAAAAGTTCCCTTCGGACTGAGGTCAAGATGCAGCATAATGGGCGCATTCAGATGTGTATAACGCCAGTTACTGGACCGAACCGTATTCATGTTAAAAATAGGGAATAGACCAGTTCCGCTTCCTCCGAGAATGTCTTTTGAAATGGTACGCTCATTCTTAAAGCTGAAAACGGTACTAGAAAATCCTACGCCGTGTTGCAGCTGGAACGGCGACGCGTAACTACCTAGCCGACGTTTCTGGCTAAAGAGAAATCTATTCTCAATGGAAAGCCAGCTGTTTACGTCCTCCATTGCAGCGGCATCGCGAAGCGTATTCGTCAAGAGTCTATTGGATCCAATATGCCATTCAAATACGAAGGTTTTTTGCTCCCCTTCTAACAAGGAGTCAAGGTCGCTGAGGTCAAACAACTCATCGTCTCGACTGATAGAGTCTAGGACACTTTCAGTTGTTGTCGCTTGGTAATTTTCAAAGAAGGATGCAGAAGCTAAATAGATGGTGGAGATCAATGAATCTATAGTTTCTTGTGCTTCCTCTTGGCTTAACTCACCGTTTTCTAATTGACTAATGATACTTGAAACCTGAACAGAGGAGAGCACCATTTGCTGTTTGTCGCTAAGCTCCCAGGTTTCTTCGGCTGGTGCGGCAAATGTTGTATCCTCAACGACCATAACGGGGGGTAAAGAGTCGTTATTAAAGGTTTCGAGTTTGATAAGCGATGTCCCGAATACAGATAAAGACAAGCTAAGAGCGATCGTTGTGGTTAAGATTTTCATAGTGTACAAGTAACGTTTTAAAGATACGTAGGTTCAAATAGGTTGAAAACAGAAAGCATATCTTTACTTACATATGGCAAGAAAGCACAATAAGCGGGCCAACAAACGTTCGCAAAGCGTAGATATTAAAGCCTACGCGCAACAACTCGAGGGTGTTTTTCGTAAACACCCCGCACGAAAATTTAACTACAAACAACTGGCAGGTCAACTTGGCTATAAACCACAAATGGTAAAGGCTAAAATAGAAATGGCGCTCTCCGACCTAGAGCGCAAGGGCACCATTATTATGGTAGACCGGTTCAAGTATAAACTAAAATATACCGCCGTGTTTACTGAGGGAGTGGTTGACATGGCTTCAAACGGCAATGCGTATGTGGTGAGTCCGGATACGGAATCGGACATCATGGTGCGATCACCCAACCTTATGCACGCGCTGCATGGAGACCGCGTTAAAGTGAGTTTGTTCGCGCGACGTGGAGGTAAAAAGCTCGAAGGTGAGATTGTAGAAATCGTAGAGCGCAAACAGACCGATTTTGTGGGTACTATTGAGATCGGTAAGAGTTACGGGTTCTTAGTGCCTTCCAGCAGAAAGATGTTGATTGATATCTACATTCCTAAAGATAAGCTCGGGGGCGCCGAGCACGGTCAAAAGGCCATTGCTCGTATTACGGATTGGCCGGAAAAGGCAAGCTCGCCTTTTGGTGAGATTATCGAAGTGCTCGGGAATGCCGGAGAACACAATACTGAAATTCATGCGGTACTGGCAGAGTTTGGTTTACCAAACCAATTCCCCGAAGAAGTAGAACGCGCTGCGGACGAACTGGACACCGCGATTAAAGAAGACGAGATTGCAAAAAACCGCCGCGACTTCCGCAAGGTTCCGACCTTCACCATTGATCCGGCGGATGCAAAGGATTTTGACGACGCATTGTCTTTACAACGATTGGAAAACGGGCATTGGGAAGTAGGAGTGCATATTGCAGATGTGAGTCATTATGTAAAGCCAGATTCCATCTTAGAAGACGAAGCGGTTACCCGCGCTACTAGTGTTTATCTGGTGGACCGGGTAGTTCCGATGCTTCCGGAAGTGCTCTCAAACGGTGCGTGTTCACTGCGGCCAAACGAGGATAAATACACCTTTTCGGCCGTGTTTGAAATGGACGAAGATGCGAAGATTCACAACCAGTGGTTTGGCCGCACAGCCATCCATAGTGATCGTAGATTTGCATATGAAGAGGCACAACAGGTCATAGAAGATGCCCATCCTGAAGGAAAGAACGCAGATTTCTATGAGGAGATTCGGACTTTAGATAAAATGGCGAAAATCATGCGTGAAGCACGCATGGCTAAAGGCGCACTGAGTTTTGATAAGAAAGAGGTGAAATTCAAATTGGATGAAAATAACGCCCCAACAGGCGTTTACTTTAAGGTGGGTAAGGACGCCAATCACCTTATAGAAGAATTTATGTTACTAGCGAACCGCTCGGTTGCGACATTCATCGGTCAAGCGAAAAGTGGTCAGCCCTCTGGGCAGACTTTCGTTTATCGTATTCACGATGATCCGGACCCGCAGAAACTTCAGGATCTAAGTGTTTTTGTAAAGCAGTTTGGCCACGAGGTTAGAATGACGAATAAATCGGCCATTACTCGAAGCTTGAATAAAATGTTGACGGAAGTGAAAAACACCCCGGCAGCAAACATGATTGAGACCCTGACCATTCGAACGATGAGTAAGGCAAAGTACACTACGCAGAATATCGGGCATTATGGATTAGCTTTTGACTACTATTCACACTTTACTTCGCCCATTCGTCGCTATCCCGACGTAATGGTGCACCGCTTGTTGCAGCACTATCTCGAGGGAGGCAAGAGCCCAGATTATGCGACGTATGAAGCGCTTTGTGAGCACAGTTCGGAACGTGAAAAGGCGGCTTCGGACGCCGAACGCGCGAGCATTAAGTACATGCAAGCGGTATTCTTAGAAAAACATGTTGGAGAGAGCTTTATGGGCGTGATTTCCGGCGTGACGGAATGGGGCGTTTATGTGGAATTGACGGATAATTATTGCGAAGGAATGATTCGCATAAGCGCGTTCCGCGACGACTACTACACTTTTGATAGCAAGAACTTCTGCATTGAGGGTGAGCGAACGGGCCGAATATTTCAATTAGGAGATCCTATGAAAATCACGGTAAAAAATGTAGATTTAGAAAGGAAACAAATTGATTTTGAGCCATGTGTCTCAGAAGACTAACTTTGAAACCACAACGAAACTTACGACCATGTCTACCGCAAACCGCTCAAAGCCACTAGAAACAGCAGCAATCATTATTGGTGTGCTTGCCATTGCCGCCTCTGCTTATTTTATTTTTATGACTGAAGGCAGTGCCTATCGATTGACCAATTGGATAATTTCGTTAGCGTTCCTCGTTTTCGTGGCATATAACTTTATCAATGTACGCAGTTTAAAGGGCGAGGTAGGAGCTTTGAGCGATCGTAACGCTGAGGTTACTCAAGAATTGAAGGGAACACAGCAATCACTCGTGGAAGCGCAAGCGGACTTGCAAACGGTAAAGTCGGATTTAATCAGTGCTGAAGAAGAAGCTGCTGTACGTGAGAAAGAAGTCGAGCGTCTACGTAAGAAATTAGAATCTGACGAGGCCTAATTCTCTAACGCTTACCGAAAAAAGCTTTTAGTTTTTCTAGATCGGCATCTGTAGAGTCACGGGGTGCCTGAGCTTCTTTTGCTGCAGGTGATGCCACTTTTTTTAGCGGTTGCTCCAGTTGAGCGCGCCGCTCAGGAGTTAACTCATCGGTTTTCTTTTTCCCGGACATTTTTTTAGGTGGAGTGGTCTTAAGCGGTTTTGAGCCTGCCACTTCATTGAGTTTTTCTTTTGGCGATTTTTCAGGGCCTTTAGGTATACTTTTTCGTGCCTTCGTTTTTTTCGATTTTGGCATGTTTTCGACGTTTTTTGGTGTTTTTGACGCCGTTTTCGCTGTTTTTTGGTTGATTTTTCCCGATTTCTTTGCTTTTTTCTTTTCTGCCACAACCTCCTGTTTCGATTTTGGTGCAGTTGTAACGACAGCGTTTTCGACCTCAGGTTCTTTCACACCGCCTCGGGCTTTTCCCTTCGGCGTACCTTGATCGCCATGCAGGCTCTCAGCGGGAATAAATTTATCGCGTGTGGCCCAGGTTGTTAAGGCCCCAATGGCTAAAAGGAATTGGTCTTTTTTGACTTCAATGATTTCGCCAGGCTGACGCGAACCTATGAGTTTTACACGATCGCCAATTTTAACAGGGGCAGAGGTCAGTTTTTTAATTTTCCTCTCTTGCTGTTTTTCGTAACGTGTTTTTTTAATGGTACGCTCGTCTTGAGTCTGATTAGCGCGCTCTCCAGCATACACTTTAAAGCGCCCAACGACCTCGTCTTTCCCTTTTTTGCTGCGTTGTTCAGCGTATTCATTTACAAGACCTTGGAATTTTTTACCCCAAGTAATCATTGCGTTTTGTTGCTCATTCATTGCGCTTTGCCGGCGCACTTTATCTTCTAATTGAGCAATCTTCCGGCCTTGTTTTTCTTTGAGCTGTTCCAGTTCCTCAAGGCGCGAAGTGAGCTGCGCACGTTGATGGGCCAATTGGTTTTTCTCCTTTTGAATCCCCACAAGCAACCGATCCATCGCGACGGTACTCTCGTTGAGCACCAAACGTGCCTCGTCGATCAACCTTTTATCCACACCTACCTGTTGTGCTACCTCGTAGGTATATGAAGAGCCGGGCACACCCTGATTTAGCTTGAATTCTGGCGTTAGGTCCGTGGAGTTGAACTGCATGGACCCGTTTTCCACAAGCGGCAGTTCGCTGGCCAATGCTTTGATGCTATTGTAGTGGGTAGTCATTACCCCGAAGGTTTTGCTTTCATTCAATGCACGCAGGAACACTTGTGCCATGGACGAACCTAAATCCGGGTCTGAACCTGAGCCAAACTCATCAATAAGCACCAATGTTTTTCCATAAGCTGCATCGAGAAAATACTTCATCTTGTTCAGCTTAGAGCTGTACGTAGATAGTTCATTTTCTATACTTTGAGCATCGCCAATATCGGCCATTATGCCATTGAACCAGCCCATGGTTGTGTCCGGATGAACGGTCACCAGCAATCCGCTTTGAAGCATTAACTGAAGGAGACCCACTGTTTTAAGCGTAATGGATTTCCCACCAGCATTAGGACCTGAAATTACGAGGATGCGAGTTTTTGTATCCAGTCGGATATCTAAAGGAACAACCGGCTTCTTCTTTGCTTTATGAAAGTCTCGAAGAACGGGATTAATGGCCTTAATTAACTCAATATGAGGCTTGTCTACCAATTGAGGCAAGCACGCTTCCTCATCTAATGCATACAGCGCCTTCGCGTTCACAAAGTCAATCTGATAGAGCGCCGTGGAGAAGTCTCGAAGTACTTCACGGTACCCCGCGACAAATGCAGTAAGTAAACGAAGAATACGTGTTACCTCTCTCTTTTCTTCTTCCTCTAAAAGGGTTATTTCGTTATTGATTTCGAGGGTTTCTGATGGCTCGACAAAAAAGATACTTGCCTTCGCGGAAGAGCCGTGAAACACCCCATTTACCCGTCCTTTAAAAGCACCTTCTATGGCTAAAACACGTTTGTTGTCGTGAACACTTTCTTGTGTATCAGCGAGAACACCAGCGCCTTGGTATTTTTTAACGGCGCGGTAAAAGATGCGGTCTGCAGCAGCACGTTTTTTGGTGAGTGTGGCACGAATTTTACCCAATTCCGCCGAAGCTGAAGTTTTTACAACTCCTCTGCGGTCGAGTACACGATCAATCTCGTTAGGCACCTCTTTGTTTGGTGTGAGGTGAGCGAACTTATCCTGAATGGACGGCGTACGCATGGCGTGTTGTTTGAAGAAGTAGTGCACCCGATTAAAGCTCTCAATCATGCTTTTAATCACAAGAAAGTCTTCACCTTCGAGCGTAGCGCCTTGGATTTTTAAGCGCAATAGAAACGGCTTAATATCTTCTGCGGCTAGCGCTGGAACTGCAAAATCACTTTGATACAGTCCTAAAATTTCATGAACTTCTTGTAGATCTCCCGTAGTAATGACAAAATCACTGCTTGGCTTAAGGCTTTGAATTCGTTCACGAGCACGCTCTGTTACAGCGCGTTTTGAAACAGCCTGCTTGACTAAGTCAAACTCGATACTTTCAAATAAATCTTCTGGATACGTTTTCAAAACTTACGGTCGACCGATATTATCCGCGGTACACGCCATCTTCGGTAATAACACTTTCTGTGCCTTCATGTTTACGCAACCCCCCTGCAATTGCAAAGGCAAGTGCCGACAAGGCGGTCGTTGTAAACACGTCGATAGCGGTCCAGAGCACTCCTACAGGCACATCATAAATATCGTTTTGCACGTCACCCCATAGCCAAAGGGCTAGTAGCACGATGGAACCAGTAAACGGTTTTCTACGCGTTTGTGTAGACCACGACGGTACGGTGATGGTTTTTGTGTAAAAGAACACGGCTAGCGCTGCCCCCATACCATGAGCGATAAGCATGCTGTAGATCGCAAAGGGATTCGCGACCATGTAGTTCGTCATGATTTCCGATCGTCCACTCCAATCTGCCGCTTGTAAATCTACCATCGGCAATGGGTCTAAAAACAGTCCAAAGAAACTGTGTAAACCCGTGGTTACGAGTATTGCGATAATTAGACCGACGAGTGTTAAGCCAATGGAACGAAGGGCAAAAAGGAATTTTTTCATGGCGTTTAGGTATTATTTGAACCAGCGTTCAACTACATCAAGAGCGAGTGCAGGTACGTCTAATTTATTTTTTTTACGATACCCGTTAAGTTTCTGATGCAATGCTGCGGGCTTATTTGCTTGCAATGCTTCAACAGTATGGTAGCCCGCCTGCGCGATGTGTACCGACCATTCGGCAGGAACTCCGATGGCCTCGAAATCCTTAGGACTAGCCACGGTATCAAACTTTTCTGGACGCATTTGTGGGAAGAACAAGACCTCCTGAATGCTTTCCTGGTTCGTTAACATCATGGTAAGGCGGTCGATACCGATACCTAAACCAGAGGTCGGTGGCATACCGTATTCTAGGGCGCGAATGAAATCTTGGTCGATGAACATCGCTTCGTCGTCGCCTTTTTCGGACAGTTTTAATTGGTCCTCGAAACGCTCTAATTGGTCGAT
>JAOMWM010000003.1 GCA_028357285.1 Schleiferiaceae bacterium
AAAGATAGTAGTAATCCTACTGTTACTGACTTTAGCTGCCTTCTTATTTTGGCCTATTCGTTATTTAATACAAGCAACATGGAGTAATTACTATTCCTTAAATCGTGTAGCTAAGAGTTTAAAAAGTTATGATAACGGAAGGCTCGATGAACTAATAGGTTTATCTGAAAACGAGTTGGATAAATGGGTAAAAGTTGTTGTATTAAAAAAGGTCCACTTAGAATTACCTCTATTTAAAACAACACTAAAAAAAAATATACCGTTTTCAACGATAATTAGGGCGGTAGCTCTTTTAGTGATAATAATCTTAATAAGTCCGAAATCGATTTTAACTGAAGGCAAGGATGAGATTGTTAGTGGTACCTACAAACGTGAGGTTATTTTACTCAATACAAAAGATACTGTTCATACACTATTCAACGAGGTTTTAGTGTTGAATCATCCACACCTAACACCTCTTTATAAAGGGAGTGTTACTGAAAGTCTATTAATAAGGAAAAATGAAACGATCGATTGGGAACTCAATGGACGGTTCTATAAAAGACAAATGTTGGTGTGTGATAGCGTACCAAAATTAGCGTCCTGGAGTGCTACAATAGAACCGCCGAACTATCTTAAGCTATCTACATATAGTACTCAAGATACTATTAAAGCATTTAAAGGTTCTATTATATCCATAGCTTATCAAGGTGTGCTAAAAGAAAAAATTAGAGTTAGTGTTTCACGTGAAACAAAGGAAGAAGCTTTTATTTGGGATGGAGGTGTTATTGAATTAAGCACAGATTTTTGGAGTAGAATTTTACCAAGCGTTTTAATAAAAGACTTACCACCAACAATCACTGTGGTTAGGAATACAAATGATTCCCTCATGTTCCTTGTGAATGATGACTATGGATTAAAGAATATCGAATTTGATTCTAAGCTAATTATTAGCAACGGTGTGCGATCAATTATAAAAATTGCTTGGAGTACAAATACAGCGGTAATAATAAAAGCTACTGATAAAAACAACGGTGTGAGTCAAAGGGAGGTCCGAAGACCTACTCTTAGCGCAACGCAGCTGTTAGCCGCCGCCTCTGACCAAACTCTTCTAAAATCCTCTGCTGAAAACAAAACAGAGAGACTCAAACAGTTTAGAACACAAAAGCAATTAGAAAGAGAGTTGTCAAATGAACTAAGTAAAGAGGTGTCGGAGGGGAAGCTGTTTCCGTCGAAAGAAGAGTTCGAGAATGAGGCGTTAGACAAACTACTTAAGCGATTAGATGAGTTATGGCGGATGGAAGAGGCTATTGAATTATTAAGCAAGGTAGATTCATTGCGTAATGAAGAGTTGGATAGTGCTTTAGTATCCGCCGCCGAGGCCTTAGAAGAGCTTAGTCGAAAGGACATAAAAGAACCTGTTGACCTTATGAAGAACATTAAGAATGAAGGCAAAACCAGGGAAAAACAAGCTCAAGAGGCTAGTAAAAAGTTAAAAGCGTTGCTAGCAAACGATGTTGCAGAGGTACAAGAAGATAATGTAGCAAGAATTAAGCGACTTCTTAAAAATAGCTGGGTGATAAGTGTCTTTCAAGAGAGTTTACAAGAGTTGTCTTTAGCCGTCAATAAAGCAAGATCGCAGCAATTTGTTCTATCAAATGAAAAAGCAATTAGAGATAGTTTAAACTTGTTGTTAATACATGAACCTAAATTAGACCAATTACTATCTGAGAAACGTGCTGCACTACACCGTGCGATGCGATCGCTTGAAAACAAGTCAATAAGCGGCAAGGATATAACAACTGATGTGGGCTATGCGGTGGCGGCGCTAAATGATATTAATCAAACGCTATATTTTCTTTTAGAGAGCGAGAAATCAAATTTAAACCAAGCAAAGAAGGATTGTAAGAAAGGAAAACCCGGTTCCTCAGGAAAACCGACTTCCGCTGGAAAAGGTAAAGAAGGTGTAAAAGGTTTATCTAAACCATCAAAGAAGTCTGGAGGAAGAGAAAAGGGAAAGTCAGGAGAACCAAATAAGGGGGAAAACGGCACAAAACCCGGTTCGACAGGGAAACCTGGGGAAAAAGAGTTACTAAAGCGAATAGAAGCGGCAAGTGAAGCCTTAGAGAAACAAGGTGAGCGCACCGGAAAGATGAATGAAAATCTTGAGCGAATGAAGAAAGAGTTGCTGTTTAACAACGAGATATCTTCTGAAGATTTAAACGAGTTAGAAGACCGTTTATGGAGTGTAGAAGAAAGCGTGTTTAATAAAAAGGAATTAGGTGATTTACGGGATAGTGAATCAGGCGATGAATCAAATTCGCAAGAAGGAGAAACCATTGATTTTAAGGTGTTAAAATCTAGAGAGACCGACTTACCTTTGCCTGTGCTGAAGAAGCGTTAGGTATGAGTATTGATACAGGTTTGTTAGACAGGGTAAAGAGTGCTATTCATGAGCTCCACCCATCTATGCGGTTAAAAAAAATAGATGTTTATGGAGTATCAGACGAAGAGCTGCTGTCCATAAATATAAAGCACCTGGAACACGATTACTATACAGATATTATAACGTTCGATTACTCAAGAGGTAACAAGATTAGTGGTGAATTATATGTGAGTGTAGAACGTGTAGAGGAAAACGCGTTGGCTCTAGGCATGAGTTATGAGTCTGAATTAAAAAGGGTGGTAGCGCACGGCATACTACATTTGATTGGATTTAAAGACAAGACAGAAGTAGAGAGAGCTGTGATGCGCAGTAAAGAAGATGAGGTATTGGCTTATATAGATAAATATGGTTCTTGACGAAAAATATGATGTAATTGTAGTTGGCGGTGGTCATGCTGGTTGCGAGGCAGCATACAGCGCAGCTAAAATGGGCGCTAATGTGCTCATGATTACAATGAATATGCAGACCATTGGACAAATGAGCTGTAATCCAGCTATGGGAGGAGTAGCAAAGGGACAGATTGTGCGAGAGATAGACGCCCTTGGGGGAGGTAGTGCGCGCATAACTGATAAAAGCATGATACAATTTCGTATGCTCAACAGGAGTAAGGGACCCGCTATGTGGAGCCCCCGTGTGCAGAGTGATCGAATGTTGTTTGCGCAGTATTGGAGAGAGCTCCTTGAAGAAACACCTGGACTAAATATGTTTCAGGATATGGTAACAGGACTAAACGTAAGCAACAACACCGTTCATGGTGTGAGAACAGCGTTAGGACTGACTTTTGAGGCGCAAACAGTGATACTTACTTCAGGAACCTTTATGAACGGCCTTATACATGTTGGCGATCAGAATTTCGGCGGTGGGCGTGCGGGTGAACGCGCAAGCACAGGCATTACTGAAGAGCTAATAACGATGGGCTTTGAGGCAGGAAGAATGAAAACGGGTACACCTCCACGAATAGATGGAAGATCATTGGATTTTTCTGTAATGGAAGAACAGCCGGGGGATGAACATCCCGGCCAGTTCAGCTTTGAAGGTGATTATGCACTAAAAAAGCAAAGAAGTTGCTGGATAACACATACCTCTCAAGAGGTCCACGATGTTCTTAAGAAGGGCTTTGACCGATCGCCATTGTTCAACGGGTCGATTCGAGGAACCGGCCCACGGTATTGCCCATCCATAGAGGATAAAATTGACCGATTCTCGGATAAAACGTCGCATCAAATTTTCGTGGAGCCTGAAGGGTGGAACACGGTAGAGGTGTACGTAAACGGGTTTAGTTCGAGCTTGCCTGTTGAAATTCAATATGAAGCTTTACACAAGGTGAAGGGGTTTGAAAAAGCTAAGTTCTTTAGGCCTGGATATGCGATAGAATACGACTATTTTCCACCGACACAGCTTAAGCACACGCTTGAAACGAAATTAGTGAGCGGGTTGTATTTTGCGGGCCAAATCAACGGTACTACAGGATATGAGGAGGCCGCATGCCAAGGACTTATGGCGGGGGTTAATGCGGTGTTGAAAACAAGAGGTGACGCACCGTTCATTCTAGGTAGAAACGATGCTTATATAGGTGTGTTAATTGACGATCTTATTACCAAAGGCACGGAAGAGCCTTATAGAATGTTTACCTCTAGAGCGGAATACAGGTTGTTATTACGTCAGGATAATGCCGATATAAGACTAACCAGATTGGGTCATGAAATAGGCTTAGCCTCGAACAAACGAATTTCGATTCTTAACGAAAAGGAGCGACTAATAGCGGATGGGAATAAAGCGCTAGAGAAAAACCTACCGTTAAATTATATAAATGAGGTTCTAGAACAAAGGGGAGAGAAACGGGCTTCAGAAAAAACAAAGACCAGTAAACTAGTGGCACGTCCAAACTTAGGGCTTCAAGATTTCAGCGCCAAGTTACAAACAGAGGAGTGGTGGCGCCCAGAGGTTATTGAGCAGCTAGAAATCGACATCAAGTACGGCGGATATATACAGCGTGAGCGAGAGAACGTGGTGAAAATGAAGCGTCTAAACAACAAGGCTATCCCGGACAATTTTGATTACGATAAGGTCAAGGGTTTAAGCTATGAGGGTAGAGACAAGCTTAAGGCGATAGAGCCAGCGACTATAGCACAAGCGTCTCGAATAAGTGGTATAAGCCAAAGCGATATACATGTATTACTCATTTATATGGGTAGGTAATGGTTTCACGTGAAACAATATGAGAGAGGAGTTAAGACATTGCCCGGCGTGCCTGGGGAAAAATGTATCGTTTCAACAAACGGTTAAAGATCACAGCACAAGCAAAGAGGATTTTGATATTTGGTCTTGCGGGGATTGCAGCCACCTATTTACGAACCCACGTGTTAAAGAGGATTCTGTGGGACCCTACTATGACAATCCGGATTACATTAGTCACACCGATGATGCTACCTCGCTGTTTGCAAAAGTGTACCAAACGTTACGAGGAATTAACCTTAACTGGAAGTACGGTTACGTTGTAAAATATACTGAAGGAAAATCACTTTTAGACTATGGTTGTGGTACCGGTCAATTTCTTGAGAAAATGGCCCACAAGGGATTCAGCGTTCAGGGTGTGGAAATAAACCAAGCCGCTCGTACAAAAGCCGCTAAGTTTGGAAACGTTTTCGACTCTATAGAAGATGTTAAAGGACCGGTACACGCTATAACGATGTGGCATGTATTAGAACACGTTTACGATTTAGACCAATTGCTCGAGGGATTCAAAGCGAAGATGTCGGATAATTCCACCTTGATTATTGCGGTTCCAAACCCTGAAAGCTATGATGCAGTTCACTATGGCGCACACTGGGCAGCTTGGGACATACCTATACACGTTCACCACTTTACAAAGAAGAGTATGAAGACAGTAGTAGAGCGCAACGGTTTTAAACTTCACAAGGTGCTGCCAATGTCTTTAGACAGTTATTACATAAGCCTAATCAGTGAACAGTATAAAGAGGCTGCTACAAGGAAGAAGATAAAGCATTGGTTGAAGGGTCTTATACAAGGAACAATCAGCAATATTAAAGGAGGAAAAAACAATAAGAGCTCCTTGATTTACATCTTTAACAAGGTTTAGTTACCACGGAAGGCGCTGTGAAGGGCATACGAGGTGTGTGTTAATGTTGTTTTTACATGCACGTTTCTTTCTAGATCCAGTAGACAAGCGCTAAGTGATTGTGTTATATCTGCGGCACCCTTTGGGACCACGGCGTTACTTAATTTCTGAACGTTTATTTCGCCGAGGTCTGTTGCGTTAGTAGAGGTGTTTTGTACGTTGTGATAAAACCCGCGCTCTAAAAAGTGTAAAGATCTTATTATCAGTGTTTTAACCGATTCTTTTGGTAGAGAAGCAAGCTCGTTAACTGTGGATGTGATTTCTACAGGCACACCTTTGTAGCAGGTTCTCATCCATTCGGCAAAACGATCAATTTGAGTACTCTCGGGATCATTATAAGCGGTTATTGCGGCTCCCAGGTTGGGCGCGAAGACCATGCTTAATAATCTTTCTGTTTGCTCTGGGCTGTTCGCGAAGTGTTGGCTGAACGAAGATTCATTCAGGGGTTTGCAAGACCAGGGTGCGCATCT
This sequence comes from Schleiferiaceae bacterium, assembly GCA_028357285.1. GTDB lineage: Bacteria > Bacteroidota > Bacteroidia > Flavobacteriales > Schleiferiaceae > UBA10364. Next base: position 6,035 of record JAOMWM010000003.1, read on the forward strand.
AGACAATATCGTAGGAAGAAGCTTGTTCTTTCTATGTGAAACGAGTATAATAAATGTATTTGGTAGCGGCTCCTCTATGAGTTTTAACAGCTTATTTGATGCAGCGGCCTTGATCTGCTCAGGCATCCAGATAATTAAGACTCTGTTACCCCCCTCAGCCGCTGTTAAGCTTAGTTTTTGCTGAAGGTTTTGAATCTCTTTTACAGGGATTTGTAATTGTTGATTTTTACTGGTGATTTGTCTTTGCCAACTATCGGGATCGAGAAACGGGTTATTTAAAAGCGCGCTTCTAAACTCTTTTAAAAAGTCGTCTGCTGTACCCGTGTTTCCCCCACTTACGAAAGGAAAGGTAAAGTTCAAATCGGGATGTTCTAGCTTCTCAACCCTTTTGCAGCTTCTGCATGTTCCGCAAGCTGTATTTGTTTCACACAGAAGTATAGCTGAGAGCCTCAGTGCAACGCCCAAAGGATCTTCGCCCGCGCCGCCATAAATAAGATTTGCGTGATGCAGTTTTTTGCCACCGTGTGCAGCAAATAATTGGTCCATCAAATCTTGGTTGTTATATATGCTGAACATCTAATGTAGAGTGAAAATTGGGTAGTAAATTGGGCGCTGAAATAACATTCAAAAATATATGAAAAGCTTCGACTTTAAAGGTAAGAAAGTTCTAATCCGCGTTGACTTTAACGTACCGCAGGATGAAAACCTTGCTGTGACTGACAATACACGAATCATGGCAGCGGCACCAACGATAAAAAAAGTGTTGGCTGAAGGCGGAATTCCGGTTTTAATGAGCCATTTAGGTCGTCCAGGTGGAGAGCGAGTTCCTAAAATGTCTTTGAGCGCTTTAGTTGATGAAGTAGAGAAGGCTGTTGGGGCCACAGTTCATTTTGCAGAAGACTGTATCGGCGATATAGCTGCAGCGGCGATTGCAAAAGCAAATCCCGGTGAAGCTGTTTTATTGGAAAACCTACGTTATTATAAAGAAGAGACCATTGGTGATGAGGTCTTTGCTAAGGCACTGTCTGCACTAGGCGACATATATCTTAATGATGCTTTTGGAACAGCTCACAGGGCGCACGCGTCAACTGCTATTATTGCCCAGTTTTTCTCACCAGAAAACAAAGGTTTCGGCGACTTGATGGATGCCGAGGTAGAAAGCATTTCAAAAGCACTAGGTAGCGATCGACAGTCGACGGTTGCGATAATTGGCGGCGCTAAGGTTAGCTCAAAAATTGGCGTTATTACCAATATGATTGACAACGTTGGTACCGTGATAATAGGTGGTGGCATGGGTTTTACGTTTGTAAAGGCAATGGGTGGCGCCATAGGAACGTCTTTAGTTGAAGACGATAAGCTGGATTTAGCGAAGCAACTTATTGCGGAAGCTAAAGCGAAGGGATGTAATCTTTTGATTCCGGTGGACACGCTTATAACCAAAGACTTCGCGGATACGCCAGCCGAACGCGTTTGTCCTATAGGTGAGATTCCTGAGGGCTATATGGGTTTAGACAATGGTCCGCAAAGTGTCGTAAACGCTTTGGAGGCATTAGCATCGAGCAAAACCATTATTTGGAACGGCCCCATGGGTGTGTTTGAATTTGAGAATTACGCAGGCGGAACAAAAGCGGTAGCGCAAGCAGTGGCGGACGCAACAGCAAACGGCGCGTTCTCGCTTATCGGTGGAGGCGACAGTGTCGCTGCGGTGAATAAATTCGGCTATTCCGAAAAGGTAAGCTACATCAGCACTGGTGGCGGAGCGATGTTAGAGTTTCTTGAAGGTAAAACACTTCCTGGGGTAGCTGCGCTGCGTTAAGCAGGTATTAGGCTTTCGCCAACACTAACGAAGTCGAGCAAGAAGGGATAACAAATAGAATCGGTCACCCACACCGGGTGGTTGAATCCAATGCCAACATGAATTTTCGTGTAAGCAAACGTTAAAAGGGTCAGCCAAAAACAGGCCTTAATTAGCCCAAATAAGGCGCCAAGCACCCTATTAATGCCACCAAGCATAATGGAACGAAGTATTTTGTCTAGGAGCTTGCCGAGCATCATCACAATTAGGTAGAAACCCAGAAAAATGATTACGTACGAAACCAATTGAATGTACTTTTCTCCGACAAAAGCAGATATATACGGCTGCACCTGAGCATGAAACAGAAAAGAGACGGCGACACCGCCTATTACGGCGACGATTCCGGCAATTTCTTTTACAAAGCCTTTCCATATACCTTTAGCAACAAGAAAGGCGCAGAAAACAACGATAACAAGGTCTAGTCCAACCATAATGAAGGCAAATTAATGAGAAGCGAAGAATTAAAGCAGGATTGGGAGCGATTAGTGAAGAAACTTACGAAACAGTTTCCTGGAGATGGTGATTTAGATTTAGATGGAGTATTACTGCTTATCGGTACGCAAGAGCTTCAAATGGGCTACATAAAAATGAAAAAGGACGTAAAAATCAACGTGCTTCATATTGCCATATGCACCATTTTAGAACCTTTTGGATATTACGAATTTGAAAAGCGAGACGACGAAGGTTGGCCACACTTTAAATCACTAAAGCCATTGCCAAATTTAAAAGCGGGTGAGCAAACGGTATTGATGAAAGAAGCTGCTGTACAATATTTTAAAGCTAATGGGTACGTATAAAAAAAGCCGGCTAACAGCCGGCTTTAAATTTTTGTGGTGGTCGTATTAGCACCCGGGATCACTAGGATCGTAGGGCAACAGAACGATTTCTGTTTCTACAGTTTTATTTGGCTCAAGTTTGATAAAGCCACAACCAATGTGTGTAAAGGGGTTTTCACCTCTCGTTCCTAAAACCTTAAATACAGCTTCGTAATCGTATTCGAATTCTACAATGCCGTCGAGACCAGTAACACCAATAAAGTAAGCTTCTTCACGGAAGCCAGGAACGTCAACAGAGGCCTCCACGGTTACGTTTTGGATAGCAACACCGTTGGGGTTGGTTATCTTAATTCTAAAAGGATAAGAAGGGTTTTCTATCTGACACCCGCTAAGGAGCAGCGCTGATAAAGCAAAAAGAGCAATAATACGTTTCATTATTCTACACAGCCGTTTGGTTCGCCGATGGGGTAAATTACAACATTTACTTCAACTGTCTCTCCTTTAACAAGTCGAACGTAATTACAGCCTTCATAAATCATTTTCCAAGCCTTCAGGTCGTAATAAGCTTCGCGCCCTGTGCGAAAAACAACTTCACCGCTCGGACTCGTGGAATCATCGTACCACTCCTCAGCGCCAGCTACTGGTGCAAACATTTTAACAGCAGCATTTTGAATAGGTACACCATTCTCATTAACCACTTTTACCTTTACGAAGTATTCGTTAACCACCTCTTCTTGACAGGAGGTAAGAACAAATCCAATGAGTACTAAAAGAATAAATCGTTTCATGCGGGGAATTCTGTAATTTCGCCAAATCTACAACAAAGCTAACGTATTAGAACGGCCAATTATGCTGGAAAGAGTCGAAAATTTAAAAAGTCAGGTCGAAGCTACCTCCCTCACTAACAAGGAAGAAGCTGAAATTTTCCGTTTACAGTACCTAAGCAAAAAGGGTGCTATTCAGGAGCTTTTTAAAGCATTCAGAGAAGTTCCGGCAGATCAGAAGAAGGCATTCGGTGCAGCGCTAAACACCTTGAAAGATCTTGCTGAGGTCAAGCACAAAGAGGCCTTAGAGGAATTAGAGTCTTCTGCGATTGTAGGTCAAAACGGAGATTTAACACGTCCCGGGCAACCTCAGGAGCTAGGGGCTATTCACCCAATTAATGCGATTAAAGACGAGATTGTAGATATTTTTAAACGCATCGGTTTTAATGTTAGCGAAGGGCCTGAAGTTGAGGACGATTGGCACAATTTCACTGCATTAAATTTCCCTGAAGAGCATCCTGCGAGAGACATGCAGGACACGTTTTTTGTTCAACGCAATCCAGACTGGGCACTAAGAACACACACCTCTAGCGTTCAAGTTCGTGCTATGGAAAACAACCAGCCCCCAATTCGCACTATTAGTCCTGGCCGTGTTTTTAGAAATGAAGCAATAAGTGCACGTAGCCATTGTATTTTTCATCAAATAGAAGGGTTGTACATAGACAAGGACGTAAGTTTCGCGGATTTAAAGCAAGTTCTTATGTACTTCGCTAAAGAGTTTTTCGGTAAAGCTAAAATTCGCATGCGACCGTCGTACTTCCCTTTCACAGAGCCTAGCGCAGAGGTAGACGTTTACTGGGGTCTAGAAAACGAGATTGATTATAAGATTACTAAAGGAACCGGCTGGCTCGAAGTAATGGGCTGTGGCATGGTTGACCCTAATGTTTTACGCGCTAGTGGTATTGACCCAGAGGTTTACACGGGATATGCGTTCGGAATGGGAATTGAGCGCATTGCTATGAACCGTTATCAAATTCCAGACATTCGTCTATTCACGGAAAACGATAAGCGCTTTTTAGAGCAGTTCAAAACGGGACTATAGGCAATATTCTTGGTAGAAAAGATCTATTGCAGCAGCTAATAGATGGTCTTTAGCGGTAATGATATTTCCATCATCGTGTGTAGAAAGAGACAGGCTTACAGATGTATAGTCGATGTGTATGTTCGGATGATGGTGATGTTTTTCTGAAAGCGCTGCTACCTCAGCTACAAAATTAATGGCCAATATAAATGTGGGAAACACAAATGAGCGTCGCAACGTATGCTCTTGCTCCTTCCATAAATGTTGTTTGAATTCCATAGTGTTAAAATAAGAAAAGCCCTGCAAACGCAGGGCTTTTCAACGATAAACAAATTTAGCCCACTTAGCTAATAGCGGATATTTTAAGCATGTTTGTGAACCCACGCTCTTGAATAGGCATAGAGGCTATGTTCACAATAAGATCACCGTCTTTTACAGTGCCGCTCTCTTTTAGAATCGCTTTAATGTCTTTAAAACTCTGATCAGTACTCTCCATTTTATCGTAGAAGAAGGCCTCTACCCCCCAAACCAATGACATTTGGTTCATGATTTGACGGTTCGCGGTGAATACGATAATTTTTGTCTTGGGACGGTGTCCTGCAATTTTAAGCGCCGTATAACCACTGAAGGTCATTGTTAAAATGGCCGTAGCATCAATTTGATCAGCAATTTTTGCTGCGTTATAACAAATGGTTTTAGTGATGTAGCGCTCGTTCTTAACAGAAGGTTCGTTCTCAATATTTGGCTTTACATCGAAAGTTGATTCTACATGGGCCACAATGTTTGCCATGGTTTCAACCACCTTTGCAGGGAATTTACCAACAGAGGTTTCGCCCGAAAGCATCACAGCGTCTGCACCATCGCATACGGAGTTTGCTACGTCGTTAACCTCAGCGCGAGTAGGGCTTTGGCTGTCGATCATGCTTTCCATCATCTGCGTAGCGATGATACACGGCTTTGCCTTTAAATGACACTTTTCAACGATCATCTTCTGTACCATAGGTACTGAAGAATATGGGATTTCAACCCCCAGGTCCCCGCGAGCAACCATTATAGCGTCTGTGGCATCTATGATTTTATCGATATCTACAACGGCCTCCGGCTTTTCAATTTTTGAGACAATTTTAGCAAACGAACCAAAGTCGTTTATGATTTTGCGCAGTTCATTGACGTCGTCGGCATCACGAACAAAGCTCAAGCCAATCCACTCGACACCTTCTTCCATGGCAACAATAACATCTTCAAGATCCTTTTCTGTCAAACAAGGCAAGCTGACTTTCGTATTAGGGAGATTAACCCCTTTCTTGCTTTTGAGCGGACCCCCCTGAATCACTTTAGTAACTACGGTGTCCTTTTTGTTGGTCTCCAAAACTTCGCACATCAACTTACCGTCGTCAAGCAAAATATGCTCACCAATATTAACGTCTTGTGGAAATCTCTGGTAATTCATGTAAACCAATTCTGCAGTACCCTCGACTTTGTTGGTGGTAAATGTCAAGGTATCGCCTTCGTTGATAACAGCACCTTCTTCTACATCACCGATGCGAAGCTTTGGCCCCTGAAGATCGGCAAGTACGGCCGTTTTGCAATTGAACTCCTCGTTTAGCTCTTTAACCAAACGAATGGTACGACGGTGTGTTTCGTGTTCTCCGTGCGAAAAGTTCACCCGGAATACGTTTACACCCGCGATAATCATGTCCTTCATGACATCTTTATGCCACGATGCAGGCCCCATGGTTGCAACAATCTTCGTGTTGTTAGAGGTTTCTAATTTCATATAATAAATGTGTTTCTCGTTGTGTTAGTTGTGTGTGCGCCTCAAAATATTGAGCCGTTGTGATTCTTTCGTTTCTTTTTAATACGGTTTCTAAATCGAACGCAAAGTCTGCATTTTCCACCATTAAAACATAGTCCCAGTGTTTAACAGAAGGTAAAAGATGCTTTTCTGGAACACTATCAAACAAGCTCCAGGTTTCTTCGACTTTTGTTTGGGCGCCAGAGCTTAAATTGGAGACCATGCACAAGGCCTCTCCAAAGGGATCTGAGCCGTCAAAAACGTTGTATTCCCAGACAACATCATTCTCCCATTCATCTTCCGGTTCAGTCCTGCAGACTAAACACATACCGTATTGAATGTTTAACCAATAAGCTAATTCATAATCCTTTAGAGGTGAGCGAACACCGACAGCACTGAAGTTCATCTTCAGTTGAGACAGTGCATCTATATGTTTGACTCTAGCCATTTGCTAACTCCGCTGTTTGATTGTAGAATATTTTTGCTGCGGCTTCCTCTCCTTTTTTCTTCGAACTTCCTTCGCCCTGAGCAACCAGTTCGTCACCAACAAAAAGACCCATTGTAAAGGTGCTGTTGTGCTGCTCGCCTAAACGAGCTAACTCTTCAAAGCGGAAACTGAGCTTTTTCGACTGGAAATACTCAATGATTTCACTTTTGTAATTGTGGGTAGTCAACAATAAATCGGAGTCTTCTATAAACGGAACGACAATGGTTCTCATGACAAAAAACTGCGTCTTTTTTAGTCCAAGGTCAATGTATACAGCACCCACCAAAGCCTCTAGAGCATCTCCGTAAATGCTGTCACCGTGGTTACCTTTTAGATTGGCCACTAATAGATTGGGCAGCCCTAATTCGTCTGCTACCCTGTTAAGGTTATTCCGCGAAACCAACTTACTGCGGAGTTTGGTTAAATAACCTTCGTCTTCTTTAGGAAACCTGTAAAACAGCGCTTCAGCAACGACTAAATCAATTACGGCGTCCCCTAAATATTCGAGACGTTCATTATTACGCTCTCCTTTCTTTTTACGAAAAGGATAGGCGCTAGAATGGCGAAGCGCAAGTTTATACAACGCAATATCCTTGGGCCAATACCCTATGATTCCCTTGATTTCATTTTTGAACCGGGACGGTTTTAAAGAAAGAAATACCTGGGAAAATCTACTCATCTATTCAGCTTTCTTGAAGAGGACAGAGGCATTGTGACCCCCGAAACCGAAGGTGTTGCTCAACGCTGCTCTAACCTCTCTCTCCTGAGCCGAATGGAAAGTAAAGTTAAGTTTAGGATCAAGGTTTTCATCATCAGTGAAGTGGTTAATGGTCGGTGGAACCATTCCCGTATGAATAGCCATAATAGAGGCCATTGCCTCAACAGCACCAGCCGCACCCAAGAGGTGACCGGTCATACTTTTCGTAGATGAAATATTCAGATGGTAAGCGTGTTCTCCAAAGACCTTTTGGATGGCCTTCGTTTCAGCAATATCACCTAGTGGTGTAGATGTACCGTGAACGTTTACATAATCTATATCTTCTGGTTTTAAGCCCGCATCATCAATAGCGTTTGCCATTACGTTACGCGCGCCCAAGCCCTCTGGATGCGGAGCAGTCAGGTGATGCGCGTCGGCACTTAGGCCACCGCCAACCATTTCTGCATAAATCTTTGCGCCGCGTGCTTTTGCGTGTTCGTATTCTTCCAAAATGATACCTGCACCACCTTCGCCCATAACAAATCCATCGCGCTCGGCATCGAACGGTCTAGACGCTGTCGTTGGGTCGTCGTTCCTTGTAGATAAAGCATTCATTGCGTTGAACCCACCCATCCCTACAGGATTAATGGCCGCTTCTGAACCACCACTAACGATGACATCTGCTTTGCCCAGTCGAATCAGGTTGAAGGCGTCAATAAGAGCATTGGTAGAAGAAGCACAAGCGCTCACCGTTGTGTAGTTGGGTCCGCGTAATCCGTGTTTCATTGAGATGCGTCCAGGCGTAATGTCTGAAATCATCATCGGTATGAGGAACGGATTAAAACGAGGATTGAGATCGTTATCAACAAACCCCTTGACTTGGTCAAAGAATGTATCGATACCACCTATACCAGAGCCCCAGATAACGCCAATACGATCCGGGTTTTCTTTTTCAAAATCCAACCCGGAATCGGCAATAGCTTCGTCAGCTACTACCATTCCGAATTGTGTAAAGCGATCCATACGACGAGCCTCCTTGCGGTCTAGCAAGTCGTTGGGAACAAAATCTTTCACCTCACACGCGAAGTGTGTTTTGAACAATGAGGCATCAAATCTCGTGATGGGTCCAGCACCGGATTTTCCAGCAAGGAGATTTGTCCAAGTTTCTTCGGCTGTATGGCCCACAGGCGTGAGCGCACCTAGCCCTGTTACTACTACGCGTTTCAGGCTCATAAAAAAGACTTTTGCTTATGCTAAAGCTTCCTCGATGTAAGAGATAGCTTGACCTACTGTGCCAATATTTTCAGCTTGATCGTCAGGGATCTGGATGTCAAATTCTTTTTCGAATTCCATGATCAACTCGACGGTGTCTAGCGAATCCGCACCTAGGTCGTTAGTGAAGCTAGCATCTGCATTAACTTCGTTTTCGTCAACACCTAATTTGTCAACGATGATAGCTGTTACTTTTCCTGCAATTTCAGACATGATTAGAATAGTTTAATAATCGCCACAAAGAAAATAAAACTTTAGTTATCCCCCACAGCGGATATCTCGGCTTAAATTTGCGTCTTCAAGGTACGAAAATCATGTTAAAAATAGCCATACTCGCCTCAGGTTCAGGAAGTAACACGGAATCATTAGTGCGGTATTTCGAGCAATCAGATGTTGCGAGGGTAAATTTAATAGTTACGAACAACCCAAAAGCAGGCGTAATTGAGCGTGCGAAACGATTAAATGTTAGTATTAAGGTTTTTTCACCGAGGAGGGAAAGCGATGCACTTTTGACTACGTTAAAGGAACAAGCAGACCTGGTTTTGTTGGCAGGATATTTACAAATGATACCCAAAGAATGGACATTAGCCTTTAGTGGGCGAATGCTGAACATCCACCCTGCGTTATTACCGAGTTTCGGAGGGAAGGGCATGTATGGCATACACGTTCATAAAGCAGTAAGTGAATCAGGAGTGAATAAAACAGGTATCACTATACACCTAGTGAATGAGTCCTATGATGAAGGATCTATAATTGCTCAATATAGCGTAGAAATTGAATCAGGATCTTCTCCAGAAAGTATTGAGGCAAGCATTCGTGAGCTAGAATTAGAATATTATGGTCCTACCGTTGAAGGTTGGATCGAACAAATGGCACTGAGCAATTGAGAGTAACTATATACACCGACGGAGCCGCGAGTGGCAACCCAGGACCAGGAGGTTATGGAGTGGTACTAGAGAGCAGCGCAGGTCACCAAAAAGAATTGAGTGGAGGCTTTCGGCTTACCACGAACAACCGCATGGAATTGCTCGCTGTAATTCAGGGTCTACGTGAGCTTAAAAGCGACAAAGTCGAGGTTGTGGTGGTGAGTGACAGCAAGTATGTCGTGGACGCCATTAACAAGGGTTGGCTCTTTTCGTGGGTTAAAAAAGGTTTCAAAGACAAAAAAAACCCAGATTTGTGGCGTCAGATGCTGCCGTTGCTTAAAAAACACAACCCCACTTTTCAATGGGTAAAAGGCCACAATAATCATCCGCAAAACGAACGTTGCGACGCATTGGCGGTGATTGAAAGCAAAAAGAAAGGGCTACCAGTAGATTCTGGGTACGAACAGTCTCTTTAAAGCTTTATATAATCTTCTGGGTTTATAGCGCTACCGTCGTACCACAGCTCAAAATGAAGATGTGGACCCGTTGAGTTTTCACCACTATTGCCAATAATCGCAATGGCCTCTCCGCTTCGAACGTAGTCGCCGACTTCTTTGAGCAAAGCACTGTTGTGCTTGTAGGTACTTACAAGATTGTTTTCGTGCTGAATTATAATAATGTGACCATTTTCGCTGGTCCAGTCCGCAAAAACGACGATGCCCTCATAACAGGACTTAATAGGTGCGTTTTTCGTGGAAGCGACATCTACTGCAAAGTGACCTGTTGTACGATCAAAAGAAGACGTGACCACACCTTCTACAGGTGCTAAAAGTTGTGGAATATCTAATTCTGCAGCGCGTTGCTCTAAGCTAAAGGCAGTTTCATCTTCCACCCATTCTCTAAACGCACTATCTGTTGGGCTAGGGCTTGAGAGTAAAACAGCGGTATTAGCGGCGGTGTCTTCAGTCGCTACATCATGAACAACAGAATCGATCACTTCTCCTTGCAAAATGCGCTGAATTCCGCTTACATAACGTTCATTCTGTCGTAAAACACCTTCCAAACTGTCTGTTTTTAAGCTTAATTCTACGGCTTGACGACGAATTTTAGATGAAGCGTAACCAGGAACCAATTCTTTTAACGGCGTAAAAGCAATGACAATAGAAGTGATTGCAATAGTAAAAACAATAGCGAAAACACTGAACGTAAAAACGTTCAGTGGGCTAAGGCGAAGGGTTAAGAGCTCCTCGAAGGTGTCGTCATTCAGTATGACGAGGCGAAATTTATTACGCCACCGTTCTACGCGTTTCTGTTTCTGTTTTTCTGTTGCCATGATTAAAGACAAATATCGTGCTCTGAATTTCTCTCGGGGCGTGAAATAAAATAATTTTAGGGCGTTATTAGAAATATGTTTTACTCCAAACGACTTTTTACCATCCTGGCCGTGCTTTTCTTGGCCTCTTGCTCTACGACTAAAGATCGATGGGTGAACAGAAAGTACCATGAGGTAACGGCACACTACAATGCGTATTTTAATGGAGAGGAGGCTTTCGACGAGGCCGTAAAACAGTTTCAAAACGGCGAAGAGTGGGATTTTGAACAATTCTTACCCATTTACTTTTGGCCAGACACAGACCAAGCCTCCGGACTATTTGCGAAAATGGACCGCGCTATCGAGAAGAGTGCGAAAGTGGTGAAGAAGCACAGTATGGTCTTCGGCGGTAAGCAGAAGAATGATTACGTTTTTAAAGCGTATCTATTAATTGCGCGAAGTCGATTTTACAAGCATGAGTTGATACAAACGCTTGAAGCGACGTCTTATATCGAAGATAATTTTGGAAGACTTGAGCTGGCGGAAGACGAGGTCTTTTGGGCAAAGCTTTTGGCGGCACAGACTCATATTCGTATGGAGAACTTCTTTCAGGCCGAGCAGCAGTTGGACGAATTATACACGAAAAAACTTCCGAAGAACAATCTCTTTGAGGCCCAAAAAACCATGGCCTATTTCCACTTCTCTCAAGAGCAGTGGGCTGAGGCGCAAGGCTGGGTTGCAGCAGCGGCGCAGAGTGCTAGTATAAAATCTGAAAAGGTTAGGCTCACGTACCTCAACGCACAGCTTTTAGCAAAGCTCGGTAAAGGCTATGAAAGCGCATTAGCCTACGAAGACGTATTGAAACTACACCCGGACGATTACGACATCACCTTTTCTGCGCAAATCAAGAGAGCAGAGAATTTTGATGTTTTCATGGAAGACATTAGCATCATTGAGAAAGCATTGAATAAAATGCTCAAGGACGATAAAAATATCACGTACCGCGATCAGATATATTATGTGTGGGCGCTGAAAGAACTGGACCTAGAGTACTATCCAGAGGCTGAGATAAAGCTTCGTCAGAGCATTGCCGCATCCGTTGATAATTCACGTCAAAAAGGGAAAAGCTATTTAAAACTGGCTGGAATTGCTTTTGATTTTAAATCGTTTGTTAACGCACAATCCTATTACGATAGTGCAATTGCTGTTCTACCAATGGACTATCCGGGTTTAGACACCCTTGAAGAGCGTACTTCTGTATTGAATGATCTGGTAGCTCAATTAAACGTTGTTGCTCTAGAAGACAGTCTTCAGTCGATGTTCGGAATGACTGATCAGGCTTTGCGACAAAAATTTGAAGATTATATAGAAGCCAAACAGGCACGAGAAGAGGAGGCCGCAAGACGCGCTGAAATTGCAGCGATGCGCACAGCTGAAAATGCCCTGTTGGCGGATGCGGGTCCACAAGCAGGCGGGGGCTCTGGTCAATGGTATTTTTACAATCCAACAGTTCGAGCAAAGGGCGTGGCAGCATTTAAACGTACGTGGGGAAATAGGACATTAGAAGACCACTGGCGTACAAAGGACAAACCAGTTCAAGGTTTTGCTGTAGAACAAACCGTTATGCAGGATTCCACTACCAGTGATTCTACTAAGGTTTTATTGCCGAGCGATGAAAACAGTGTAGATTATTACCTCGCACGTGTTTTAAAAACCGACGATGATCTAAAAGCAAGCTTGGAGCGCGAAGCCTTTGCTAAAAGCGAATTAGGGTTCATTTATAAAGATGGACTTAAGGACAACAATGAAGCAGAATTAGCATGGGCAGACTACATGAACGAGTTTGTGTCTTTTGCACAGACGACACCGAAAGTTTTATATGGCCAGCATTTACTTTTTAGTGAACAGGAAGTAGAAGATAAGGCAGAAGAGGTGAAATCGGTACTCTTAACAATCTATGCGAACAGCCCTTATGCGGCATTATTGCGCGGTGAAAAGAAAGACTCCAAAATCCCTTTACAGGAGCAAGAAGCCTACAATGCCGCATTTGCCGCGTATGAATCGGGCCAATTTAAATCAGCTACGGCGTTACTTAATACGTTCGCTACAGCCTACCCGAATAGTGCGCTTTTGCCTAAAAAAGGTCTACTAGCAGCATACATTACAGGCACTTCCGGCGATGCTGAATCGACAATCGAAGCACTTCAAGGGGTGGTTAAAACGTATTCAGGAACAGAAGAGGCCACCCGCGCAGCTCAGCTATTAAGCATGCTGCAAGACGATGAGCGCGGAAATGAAGAAGGGCCGAATCGTGGAATGGGTGATTTAAAAGTGAATAAGGTAGATTTCCAGCGCCAGGACAATGCTCCACATAAATTTATCTTAGCGATTCCTGCAGAAAACTCAAAAATTAACGAGTTGCGTAACGCGCTGGCAGATTTTAACAAAGAGTTTTTCAAGTTTGACAATCTTCGCATTCAAAACATTTTCTACGATCAGAACACGCAGCTAATTATTGTAAGTGGTTTACGCACGAAAGAGAAGGCTGTAGTCTACTTAAATACCTTCAATCAACAAGGAACATTAATAGAACAATACTATCCAAAGGCTCAAAGTGCTGGTTTTTACATAAATAATCCGAACTTTGGCAAAGTTTATAGAGACAAGGTCCTTAAAGAGTACCTCCAATATTTTGATACGTTATGATTTCATCTGCTAAAAAGTACCCAGAACAAGCTCAAGCATCGAACCGCATTCTAGCGGGCACGAGTATTACCGGTGATGTAGTTTCGGATGGAGACATTCGAGTTGACGGAAAAGTAGCTGGAAACATGAAGGTCACCGGGAAGTTGGTCATCGGTGAACACGGTCGAGTCGAAGGCGAGGTCGAGTGTAAAAACGCTGCTATCGCAGGTCAATTAGAGGGGATGCTTAAGGTTGCCCAAACATTATCACTTTCGGCTTCAGCCAAAGTGAAAGGTAAGGTACAGGTTGAGAAATTAGCAGTAGAGCCAGGTGCTGAAATCAACGGTTCAGTAAGCATGGGAGCGCTAATGAAAAAGGTGGGCGAAGCAGACGCAGCTGCGACAAAAACCGCCTAACCCAGTCCGACATGGCTGATTCTCCGGAAAAAAACGATCGAAAATTTTTGCGTTTTGCATCCCTAGGTGTGCAAATGGCAGTGCTCATTTATGCTGGTTCTGAACTGGGCAAATATCTTGACGCCAAATACCCGTCAGACAAGAATTGGTATACCATGGTTTGTATTTTAGCAGCCGTTGCGATTTCCTTTTACCAACTCATCAAAGAAATGCCAAAGGATTAATGACGGATCCTAGAGCTCTTCGGTTTTATACGACCTTGTTGGTCGTGGCACTACTCGGTGCTTTTGTACAGTCAACAGTTACGGGTCGGCAAATAGCCGGTCCTCTGGTCAATTCCTACATAGTTAACCATACTCTAGCCGCTGTAATATTTACCTTTTTGTTTCGATGGAGACAAAGGCATATTGAGAAGCTAGGGTTTCTGTTTATGGCCGGGACAGGTCTTAAGTTCTTAACGTTCTTTATTGTCTTTTACCCCTCATTTCGTGCAGACGGCGAGCTTACTCAAGCAGAGTTCTTGTTATTCTTCATTCCATACGCGCTCTCCACCCTGGTTGAAACGGTGTTTTTAGCCCGTATTTTGAACCGCGAATAGCCCGTTTGATTTCCTTAGATAAAAGACTATTAGGCAGACTATTAGTCTTCTTTTGTAGCGTTGAAATCCCACCCCTGTGGATAACTAATAATAAATAGCACCTTTTCTTTTAAGGCGTGAAGATTCTTCACTAGTTTTGCCCCGATTTTAAGCCGCTAAAATTCCGGAAACGGAAAATGCAAAAAGTGTATGATTTCTAAGTTTACTGCCTTATCAGCCTTCGTAGGCTTAATGTTCTTCTCAGCACCTGCGGTAGCTCAAGACCACGGTCATGAGAACACACACCTCGAGAACGCACATCAAAACGACGCTCAAAACAATGAAGCGCACGGTGAGGAACTCCACGGTGAGGAAGCACATTCAGAGGGTCATGGCCATGGAGCGTTTGTACCAGCGTCAGATACTGAAGGAAGAAAAGCGGTTGTTAAAGAGACGGTTGAACATCACCTTGCAGACTCATACGAGTTTCATATTGTAGGTCCTGTAGGTTTTCCGCTACCGGTTATATTATTCGACAACGGTCTAAAAGTCTTTTCATCAGCGAAATTCCAGCACGGAGAATCAGTGGCGGAAGTTGACGGTCAGTATTACGTGATTCACCACAGTAAGATTTACAAAACGGACGCTGAAGGAAACATGTTACTTGATGAGGCGGGCCATCACATTAAACCATTAGATTTCTCTATCACAAAGAATGTGTTCATGATTATGTTCATGGCAGTATTTATGTTCTTCTTGTTCAGAGGTGTAGCAAAGACCTACAAAAACAGCTTGGTGCCTAGCAAAGCGGGTCGTTTCCTAGAGCCTTTAATCGTTTTGATCAGAGACGAGATTGCGATTCCAAACATTGGCGAAAAGCATTATAAGCGTTACATGAGCTTCTTGCTCACAATCTTCTTCTTTATTTGGTTCTTGAACCTTGCGGGCATGACTCCGCTAGGGGTTAACGTTACTGGAAATATTGCCGTAACAGTTTCTTTAGCCTTAATGACCTTCTTTATCACACAGTTTAGTGGTAAGAAAGATTACTGGATGCACATTTTCTGGATGCCGGGTGTACCGGTATTATTACGTCCCGTATTGGCAGTAATCGAATTGATTGGATTGGTGGTTAAGCCATTCTCATTGACTATTCGTCTCTACGCAAACATGCTCGCTGGTCACGTTGTGATCATGAGTATTCTAGGGTTAATCTACATTTTCGCATCGTACACTGCTGCGATTCCGTTTACTGGATTAACATTGTTCCTGTATGTTCTCGAGTTGCTAGTAGCGGCTCTGCAGGCATACATTTTTACCATGTTGGCGTCTCTGTATTTCGGTGCAGCCGTTGAAGAGCACGACCATCACTAACTAAGAGTATTAATTAAATTTTATATACTATGGAAATTCCAACTATTGTAGGCGCAGGCTTGATCGTAATCGGTGCTGGTATGGGTATCGGTAGAATCGGTGGTTCAGCTATGGAGGCTATCGGTCGTCAACCTGAGGCATCTGGTAAAATCCAAACAGCTATGATTATTGCTGCTGCACTTATCGAGGGTATCGGTTTTGCGGCACTTTTCGCAGCTTAAGAAAATGAAGTAGACGGGAGCAACGATTGGTTGCACCGTCTATTTTTTCCTCATTATAGAATTTGATTTTAATCAAAAAACATGGATAAGCTAATTAATGACTTCTCAATAGGATTATTCTTCTGGCAATCGCTGGTGTTTCTTCTTTTGATCTTCGTGCTTAAAAAGTATGCATGGAAGCCTATTTTGAACGCGGTTAACGAAAGAGAACAATCTATTGAAGACGCTTTGAAAGAAGCTGAGAAGGCGCGTCTTGAAATGCAGTCGTTGCAGGAGAGTAACGAAGCCATTTTGAAAGAAGCCCGTGAAGAGCGTGAACGCATCTTGAAAGAGGCGCGTGACATGAAAAACAAAATGATTTCTGAGGCAAAAGACGCAGCGGCTACGGAAGCGGATAAAGCTATTGTATCTGCAAAAGCAGCTATTGAAGCAGAGAAATCAGCGGCTATTGCTGAGCTCAAGAACCAGGCGGCTTCTTTAAGTATTGATGTTGCTGAAAAGATCTTAGGTCAGGAGTTGAGTGCAGAAAACAAGCAAACTGCAATGATTGGTAAGATCATTGAAGACGTGAAATTCAACTAAGAACAGGTATGAATTACCCAAGAGTCGCAACCCGTTACAGTAAAGCCTTATTAGAATTGGCGATAGAACAAAACGTATTAGACGTCGTTCGCGCTGATGCTACTTTAACTAAGGAAACGGTATTAGCATCCGGAGAATTAGCATTGTTGCTGAAGAATCCGGTGGTTAAAGCAGACAAGAAGCAGGCGATCTTGAAAGAGGTCTTCGGTGGAAAAGTGAGTGAACTTTTCGAGGGTTTTATTATGCTGCTTACGAACAACGGTCGCGAAGAGCATTTGGCTAAAGTTTGTGAGAAGTTTGAAAAAGACGTTTTGGGGCATAAAGGAATCATCGAGGCTCACGTGGTGAGTGCAGTTGCTTTGTCTCCAGTCGATAAAGAAAATTTGGTTTCGAAATTATCGAGCCAGTTGAGCAAAGAGGTATTACTCACTGAAGAAGTCGACGCTACCGTTATCGGTGGATTGAAGTTGGAAGTGGAAGGATACCAATTAGATAATACAATTTCCGGTAAGCTAAGATCATTGCGCAATGCAATGATTGACTAGTTTCCAAGCATTAGAAAAGAAAAACAAAGACCTTAAATAGAGGATCATGGCAGAAGTAAATCCAGCTGAAATTTCAGCAATCCTTAAGCAACAATTATCCGGTTTTAGCGATGGCGCTGATCTAAACGAAGTGGGTACCGTACTTGAAGTAGGTGATGGTATTGCGCGCGCTTACGGTTTGGCAAACGCACAATCAGGTGAGTTGGTACAGTTCGAAAACGGCCAAAAAGGTATCGTGTTGAACTTAGAAGAGGATAACGTCGGTATCGTATTGCTCGCTCCGTCTACGGACATCAAGGAGGGAACCACTGTTAAACGCACAAACACTATCGCATCTATCAACGTAGGTGAGGGAGTTGTGGGTCGTGTAGTGGATACCTTGGGAAAACCCATCGACGGTAAAGGACCGATTCAGGGCGAAACATTTGAGTTGCCATTGGAGCGTAAAGCACCAGGGGTAATTTTCCGTCAGCCAGTGAACGAACCAATGCAAACAGGTATCAAGTCAATTGATGCGATGATTCCTATCGGTCGTGGTCAACGTGAGCTTATTATCGGTGACCGTCAGACAGGTAAGACAACTGTTGCCATCGATACCATTATTAACCAGAAAGAGTTCTTCGACAAGGGTGAGCCAGTATACTGTATCTACGTTGCTGTAGGTCAGAAAGGTTCTACGGTTGCAGGTATTGCTAAGACGTTAGAAGACGCTGGCGCAATGCAGTACACTACGATTGTTGCGGCGAACGCTTCTGATCCAGCACCGATGCAGTTTTACGCGCCATTTGCCGGTGCAGCAATCGGTGAGTACTTCCGCGATACAGGTCGTCCAGGTTTGATCATCTATGATGACCTTTCAAAGCAGGCGGTAGCCTACCGTGAGGTTTCGTTGTTGCTACGTCGTCCTCCAGGTCGCGAGGCATATCCGGGTGATGTATTCTACTTGCACTCAAGATTACTGGAGCGTGCGGCAAAAGTGATCGCTGATGATACTATTGCTTCGCAAATGAATGATCTTCCTGAGTCGCTGAAAGACAAAGTAAAAGGAGGCGGTTCATTGACGGCACTCCCGATCATTGAAACACAAGCGGGTGATGTATCTGCATACATTCCTACCAACGTAATTTCTATTACTGACGGACAGATCTTCTTAGAAGCTGACCTCTTTAACGCCGGCGTACGTCCTGCGATTAACGTAGGTATCTCTGTATCTCGTGTAGGGGGTTCTGCTCAGATCAAGCCGATGAAGAAGGTATCTGGTACGTTAAAGCTTGACCAAGCACAGTACCGTGAGCTAGAAGCGTTTGCTAAGTTTGGATCTGACCTTGATGCAGCGACAATGTCCGTGATCAACAAGGGTGAGCGTAACGTGGAGATTCTGAAGCAAGGTGTGAATGCACCGATGTCGGTTGCACACCAGGTAGCGATCATCTACGTAGGTACTAAAGGAAAATTGAACAAAGTTCCAGTAAACAAGGTAAAAGCATTTGAAAGTGCACTTATCGAATACATGGAAGGAAATAAGAAAGACGCGCTTAACAGCATAGCTGGTGGCAAGTGGACGGACGTAGAGATTGGTGCTATTGAAGAGTCTATTGCGGAAGTACTACCTAACTACGAAGCGTAATTTACCTCCCTTAGGGAAGGAAAAACTAACGTCCTATGGCGAACTTAAAAGAGCTTAGAAACAGAATCACTTCTATTGGTAGCACAATGAAGATCACTTCAGCGATGAAGATGGTGAGTGCTGCTAAATTGAAGAAAGCACAAGATGCAATCGTGCAGATGCGACCTTATGCTTCTAAGTTGACTGAAATTCTTCAGAAAGCATCCAGTACATTGGACAGTAGCGAAAACGCCTACGGTGAAGTTCGTGACGGTAACAAGGCACGCTTGGTTGTGATTTCTTCGAACAGAGGTCTTTGTGGTGGATTTAACTCAAGTGTTGTTAAAAAAGCAAAGAGTTACATGGCCGCAAACCCCGCTGAGTACACCATTGCGACGGTTGGAAAGAAAGCACACGATGCTTTTAAAAACGATTCGCGCAAAGTAAGCAGCAACACAGCACTTTGGGATGAAATCACGTTTGACGGTGCAAAGCAAGAGGCGCAAGCCTTGATGGACGGCTTCGTTGCAGGTGAATTTGATAAAGTAGTGATTCTGTACAACTCTTTTAAAAACGCTGCAGTTCAAGAGCCACAGGCAGAGCAATTCTTGCCGATTGCTATGGAAGAAAAATTAGGTAGCACAGAGGTGACGGATACTACGGAGTATATCTACGAGCCTTCGATGCAAGAAATCCTAGCCGATTTGATTCCGACGTCATTAAAGACGCAATTCTTTGCAGCGCTATTAGATGCGAATGCGTCAGAGCATGGTGCGCGTATGACGGCGATGCACAAAGCAACCGACAATGCAAAAGCACTACAGGGAGATTTGAAGCTTGAATACAACAAGGCACGTCAGGCGGCGATCACCAATGAAATCCTTGAGATTGTGGGTGGTGCAGATGCCTTGGCGGGTTAATACAGCCTATACAAACATTAAAAACCCGCGGTTCGAGCCGCGGGTTTTTTTTTTGTCAAATAGGCTCAATCGAGACAATCGTTGTGGTAAAACACTGGTAACGAGCAGAAGAATAGAATTTCTGTATACATTAGGGATCCAAACCATTATCTAAGTACCATGTCACAATCTGAACTGCTCCAAAAGGAGTTTATCAGTGTAGCTGAACTCATGCAGCTTTTCGATATTTCACGTGCCACTGCGCAGCGCTTGCTTAAGTCTGGCGAGGTCGTCCATAGTAAATTAGGCGGTAAAATTATCATTCCCACGCGCCCACTCCGTGAAAAATTTGGGTTGTAGAAATTTCCGCAATTAGCCTTTCCGACCTGCGAGTATTGCCTTAATTTAGAAACATGGCAGTCTTAACCATCCGGGTCCGTACCTTTTTATTCATGATGATGATTCTACTCGTGGCTTTCGTGCTTACGGGGACGTTTTCGTTGTACCATTTTAAGGCAGAGAATAAGAACTACCATTACGAGCGATTAGAGCGTAAAGCAAATGCTATTTCTTCACATATTGACTACATCACTAGCGGATATCAAGGTCAAGAATTGTCACCAACTCAATGGAAAACGGTGCTCGGCACTAGAATGGACGAGATAGGATCCATTCACAAATTAGATCTGGGGCTGTATCACCCTAATGGCGCTTTATTGGCAAGAAGCCATGTATTTGAAGCTTCTGACAAATTATTTCCGTCTTGGGTAGAATTAAAGTCACTGACGCGTAAATCAGAATCGGACTATGCGATCGAACCAATAGAAGGCTTTTTAATAGGCACTGGAAATATCATAAGCCCGGACAATTCCGTAGAACTTATCGTACGCGTTCCTTATGCAGTAAATGATAACAGTATTCCTGACGAAGATTATCAGTTCCTTCGTCAGCTGGGTTTTATATATGTCCTGTTATTATTAGTTGGTATTATGCTCGCCTTGATACTGTCCAATTACATCAGCCGAAACATGAGTATTGTTGGGGCGAAGTTGAAAAAGGTGCGTTTGAATCAAAGCAATGAAAAACTGACCTGGCGACACAATGATGAGATAGGTCAACTGATACAGGAATACAATTTGATGGTCGAGAAACTAGAGAAAACAGCTGTCGACTTGGCAAAGAGCGAGCGCGAAAGTGCCTGGAAGGAAATGGCTCAGCAAGTGGCCCATGAGATTAAAAATCCGCTGACACCAATGAAGCTGACGCTTCAAATGATGCAGCGCGAAAAGGATTTGGACGAGCTTCAAGACATGTCAAAGCATTTGCTCGAAGAGATAGAGGGCTTGACCTCCATTGCAGAAGCCTTCTCAAGATTTGCCCAAATGCCGTCTTTGCGTTTGGAAATACACGATATTTCTTATTTGAGTAATCGTGCAATTGCACTTTATAGTGACCGAGGCGTTCAATTCTTTTCTGATGGGCCTGTATATGCTAGCGTAGATAAAGAGCAATGGTCAAGAATCATTCATAATCTTGTTAAAAATGCGCTACAAAGTGTTCCAGAGGATCGTCAGCCAGAGATTGTGGTTCGGGTTCAGAAACAACAAGGTAAGGGCATCATATCCGTGAGTGATAATGGAACCGGCATTCCTGATGAAATGAAAGAACGTGTTTTTGAGCCCAATTTTACAACGAAAAGTTCCGGAATGGGGTTAGGACTAGCCATGGTTAGAAATCTCATTCAAAACTTTGGCGGAACCATCGCTTTTGAAAACGGAAAACTAGGCGCCGCCTTCACTATTATCATACCTACACAGCAAAACAACCTATCTTAAATGGAAAACCTGCAACTTACCGTTTCTGACGGCATCGCGACGCTAGTCATTAACCGACCGAAACAACTTAACGCGCTAAACAAACAAACGTTATCAGAAATTAACGAGGCTTTTGAATCTATGCGAAATAATGACGCCGTTAAGGTGGTTATTATGACCGGGTCAGGGGAAAAGGCCTTCGTTGCGGGTGCCGACATTAAGGAATTCGCCGATTTTTCTGGCGCTGAAGGATCGGATCTTGCAAAGACTGGTCATATGACCGTATTCAATGTGATTGAAGAATTTTCAAAGCCTGTTATTGTGGCGATCAATGGATTTGCATTAGGAGGTGGTTTAGAATTAGCCATGGCTGCTCATGTGCGGATTGCTTCTGATAATGCGGGTATGGGCCTCCCAGAGACTTCCTTAGGCGTTATTCCTGGGTATGGAGGTACACAACGCCTTCCGCAACTCATAGGGAAAGGACGCGCCTTAGAAATGATATTTAGTGCAAAAATGATTGATGCCTCTACAGCGCTAAACTATGGATTAGTGAATGCAGTGGTTCCGCAAGAAACACTTAAATCGACTGCTGAAAAGATGGCGCATGACTTTATGAAAAACAGCATTGTAGCCATGGGGTATGCCATTGAGGCGGTAAACGCGGGTATGCTTGAAGGCGCTATTGGGTATGATGTGGAAGTACAGGCTTTTGGCGATTGTTTTGAAACGGCAGATTTTAAGGAAGGAACCACGGCATTTCTAGAAAAACGCAAACCAAAATTCCCTGGTGCTTAGATGAGTAAAACGCACTGGATACCAGTAGCACAGGAGCAAAGAGTAGAATCGCTTGGCGCCCTTTCTGAGGCGACGAAACACGTTTGGGTGGGTCTTCATGGATACGGCCAATTGGTCCAATTCTTTGCCCGCCATTTTCGTTCACTGGTCACCGAAGAGCGGGCCTTTGTTTTTCCTCAAGGGCCACATAAATTTTACCTCAACGGTGTTCACGGGCGTGTAGGCGCTTCATGGATGACCAAAGACCAGCGATTGGTAGACATTGCTAACCAGCGCATCTACCTGGGATTCGTGTTTCAGTGGATTAAACAGCATGCGCCAAAAGCGACCATTCATTGTATCGGGTTTTCCCAAGGCGTAGCTACTATCATGCGCTGCATAGGCCACGAAGATGTACAGCCTTCTTCACTATTGGCTTGGGCAGGAAGCTGGCCGCCAGATCTTAACGAAACGAACAGAGCAGCATTAGAAAAGCTTAGGTTTAAAGCGTGTTTTGGATCGCAGGACGAATACATCACGACCGAGAAGCAGCATGAAATGATAGGCTACTATCTAGAAAAGTATAACTTCGAACCCATGGTGAGCGTGTATGAAGGAGGCCACTCTTTTGACGCGGAAAAACTGGCCCAGGAAATCGCCACTTTAGAAAAATAACGAATACCTAATTATGCACGAAGTACATCCTCTAATTACTAATGATGCCACACTCTTTGGAATTTTGGCGGCCATGCTGGGCGCTATATTTTACACTTCAAAAAGCGAACATCCTGCATTCAAAAAGTTTTATAGCGTTATACCAGCACTCTTATTGTGCTACTTTTTACCATCCCTACTTACCACATTCGAAATAATAGATCCGAAGCAGAGCCGGTTGTATTTTATGGCGAGCCGCTACCTGTTACCAGCGGCATTGATTTTATTAACGCTTAGTATTGATTTCGGCGAGGTGAAGAAATTAGGCCCTAAGGCGCTTATTATGTTCTTTACCGGTACCGTTGGGGTGGTGATTGGCGGTCCATTAAGTATTTTATTATTTAGCGTGATTGCTCCGGATATCGTAGGCGCTAACCCAGAGGAGATTTGGCGTGGAATGACGACTGTAGCGGGATCCTGGATAGGAGGCGGTGCTAATCAGGCGGCTATGAAAGAAGTTTTTGAGGTCAGTGAAGACATCTTTAGCGCCATGGTGACTGTGGATGTTTTGGTCGCAGAGTTGTGGATGGCATTTTTACTTATTGGTGTGGCAAAGCATAAAAACATTGATAAAGCCTTTAAGGCCGATGCTTCAGCGGTAGATTCCCTTCAGAATAAGATGGAGGCCTACACCGCTAGCATTAGCAAGGTCACCTCATTTAACGATCTCATTTACATTTTAGCATTGGCTTTTGGAGCGACCGGTTTGGCGCATTGGATGAGCGACGGAATAGCTCCTTACATAGGCGAACACTATCCTATTCTTGCAAAATTCAGCTTGACTTCTGGCTTTTTCTGGCTGGTTGTTATCGCCACAACTATAGGTATTGGACTAAGCTTTACAAAAGCACGCACACTAGAAGGCGCAGGAGCGTCAAAAGTGGGTAGTGTTTTCATTTACATTCTAGTTGCCACTATCGGTATGAGCATGAACGTGATGGAGATTTTCCATAAACCGGGTTTGTTCGCTGTGGGATTGGTGTGGATGATGATACACGTGGGTCTTATGTTCATTGTTGCAAAAATTATCCGTGCCCCCTATTTCTTTCTAGCCGTCGGCTCAAAAGCAAATATCGGTGGAGCGGCAAGTGCACCGGTTGTTGCGGCTGCATTCCACCCGGCTTTAGCGCCAGTTGGTGTGCTTTTAGCAGTCTTAGGGTATGCATTAGGCACGTACGGAGCATACATCTGTGGACTGTTAATGCAAGCTTCTGCAGGAGTTTACTAAAGGACTGGTAGATGCGGGTTGAATTACCAAAAGAGAAAGTTTTTCCCATGCCTTTTCGGTTTTGGTTAATTCTCACGGTATCTATTATTCTTCCATTCTTCAGCGGAATGCATCCCGCAATTTTCGTTTTTTGGTTGATTGGGCTTTGGGGAGTGACCGCGCGACGTGGGACAACCCTTCGTAGTACGGATCAAAAAATGTTTCGCTATTATTCGGTGTACGGCATTCACTTAGGGAGTTGGGAACCCATTACACCAAACGCAGGAGTGGTCGTTTTAGGTGAGCAGCAGTCCGTTCGACAAACCAGTTACGCTGGAGTAATGCGTTATCAGGAGCATACGGGCGTTGCATTGTATTTAGTTAATGCAAGTCACCGGGAAAAGCTGTTGTTAGCGCGGGTGGTAAAAAGAGATGAATTGGACCCTTATGTAAAGGTGCTAGAAGAAGAGTTTAAACTTAAATTGGTAAGGTTTTCTCCGGCTATTTCGGCGAAGACGAAAGCAAGAAGAAAGCGATGATGAAATTTAGAGTATTAGCCGTTTTGGCACTAGTAGGATTTAGCGCAGCGTCACAAGTTGATACCGATAAGGCGGCGGTAATAAAATCCATTTATACCGAAGCATTGGGTGAGCAGCAGGGTTACGAATGGCTGCGGTACATGTGTGAAGAAATTGGTCCGCGTCCCAGCGGTTCGGAGGCGGCAAATGAAGCAGCGCGCTGGGCAAAACACACAATGATGGAGGCCGGAGCGGATACAGTATGGCTCCAGGAAGTTGAAGTACCGAAATGGTACAGAGGAGAAGAATGGTCTAAGGTCTATGCGGGTGGAGAGCCTGTTTCACTTCCAACCACGGCGCTGGGGGGATCCGTGCCTACCCCAAAAGAAGGCATTCGCGCTGAGGTCGTAGAGGTTGGTTCATTTGAGGAATTAGAAGAATTAGGAAGAGAGGGAGTGGAAGGCAAGATTGTCTTTTACAACACCTATATGGACCACAGCCTCATAAGTACATTTAATGCCTATGGCGGAGCAGTAAAATACCGTTGGGCAGGAGCGATGGAAGCGGGTAAATATGGTGCCGCAGCAACAGTACTTCGCTCAGTTACGCTATTGCGCGATGATTTGCCGCATACAGGAGCGATGAGTTATGGCGACAGCGATGTGAAGATTCCTTCAGCAGCCATTTCCTGGCAGGCAGCGGATAAATTGGACCACCTTTTAGGCAACGGTCAAAAGGTTGAATTAGAGTTGTTGTTAGATTGCGGCGTTCAAGGCACAGCAAAAAATTACAATGTAATCGCAGATTTTAAGGGCACAGACAAGGCCGACGAGATTATGCTCGTAGGTGGTCATATTGATTCCTGGGATTTGGGCCAAGGGGCTCAAGATGACGGCGCGGGATGTGCGCATGCTATGCAGGTTCCGAATCTCTTGAAAGAAGTCGGTTATGCGCATCACAGAACCATTCGCGTGGTGTTGTGGGCGAATGAAGAGTTTGGATTGGATGGCGCTAAGGAATATGCGAATTGGGCCCGAATGAATAACGTGCACCATTGGGTCGCGCTTGAGAGTGATGGAGGTGCAGGTGTGCCGCGCGGCTTCGGGGTTGGCGCGAGTGATGAATGGGTTGAAAAAGTGAAAGAGCTAAAGCCGTATTTTGTGCCTTATGGCTTGCATGAATTTGCAAAAGGCGGCGGTGGTGCAGATTTATCTCCACTACGAGGATACGACAAGGTGTTTATAGGTTTCCGCCCAGACAGTCAGCGTTATTTTGATTTTCACCACAGTGCACGTGATCGAATTGACGCGATTCACCCACGCAGTTTAGAGATGGGATCCGCAAGTATTGCATCGCTATTTTATTTACTCGACACGGAATAAAAGAACACGTCTTACATGAGACAAAATGTGGTTTTATTGAAAAGATATGAGAGCCAGGTTACCTAAGTATTAATAATTATACCTAGATTTGAAATAACTTAAGAGTAGCTTAGGTTTATTGGTTTGGTTAAACCCCGTCTTCGGACGGGGTTTTTTTATGTCCATATGACACTTACTGCTTTACAGTAAACACTCTTGATATATTAAAACCTAGAAAAAGGCTTCCGTTTGCTGCGCTGTAGGGATTCTGTGCCATCCATAAAGGATCGCTCATTGCGCGTGTGTTGCTCAGATGAAATTGGAAAACATGTCCTCCAGTTTCTATATCTACACCTACGCTCAATGGATTATGAAATCGCTCTTCCGTAGCCCCTGAACCATAACTGTGGTTGGAAGAAAAAGCGTATTCACTAGTCAAAGCGATTCGATTGTTAAGCTTATAACGACCGCCAATAAAAAGGTGGTAGGTATCGTTCGGATCCTCGGGACCGGGAACTAGGTTCCAATGAACGATGCTCGGCGCTAAAACAAGGCTGAGGTTCTCATTAAACTTTCTTGCAAACACTGCCTGGTGATGGTACGATAAACGATCGCTCATGTAATGATCTATACCGTCAGTATAACGAGCGCCACGGTAATTAAAGGCAGAATACAGGGTGATACTAAAGGGGAAAGCATTCGCACCTGTTTTTTGACGAAGTGCCCGGTATTTAACAAAGGCATCTGAAGTTTTAAGCACAGAGGACCGGCCTATTCCAACATTGAGACGGTCAGTAAAGCCATAGTCTAGCTGCATTCGTATGTGTGCATTGTCTAAACCAAAGAAATTGTAGAGGTATTCATCGGTAAAGCTTCCGAATCGGTGAGAGATAATGTATTGTAGCACACCTTTCCCTGGAGTTTCATTCGTCTGGCCATTTAATAATTTCGTTCCCTTGAAGGTTGCATAGGTATATTGAGTAGACTCTGTTTCTTCGTCTAACAAATCAAATATATCTTCTTGGGCAGTGGCGATTAAGGCGCTTAGTGAAAGGATGAAAATGTAGCGTAACTGGCGCATTATCTTGAAGTGTTCTTTAGTGTTGCTTGGACTTGAATCGATGCCGTTTTCGAAATTTTATTTGCCACGGCGCTTGGAATTTTTACTTCGTAGTCTGCTAAGGTGATATCGAAAGAGGTGACTAAAACATAGTTTCCCTCTTCTTGATCTAAGCGAGCCGGTACCGTAATTTCCTTTGTAATGCCGTGAATAGTAAGTCCGCCAGCGACAGAGCCTTCGTTGTAGGTCCCTTTAAACGAGGCCTTTGGATACTTCTCGCTTTCAACATAATTTTCATTAAAGTGCTCCTGCATCAAAGCTCTTTTGAATTGGAAAGAAGTCATTAAAACCTGCACTCCAATTTTACCTGTATTCGCATCATAAACGGCTGATCCACTTTCGGTGAAGGCTTCTATGTCTTCTAGAGGAGAACCGGCGTCAAAATCAAGTCTGGCTTCACGGGTTAAATACTGTTGCGCAGAAACGAATGTGCTAGACAAGAGCAGCGCAGTTAATATAATGTTCTTCATAGCTATTAATTATTAGGTGCGCCTTCTCCAATCCACGATTGCAATTTGCTGATGTCGCAATCACTTAAAGCACCACTCGGCGGCATTAACAGGGGATCCCCAGCGCTTCGCGTCATTCTGTCTATAAGTGATCCATTAAGGGCAGCAGCAGCGGTATTCTGATGTCCACTTAAGATGAGACCACCATTTGCTGACATTCCGTTATGACAGCCTTCACAGTTCTGACCAATAAGAGCTTTAATGTCTTGGCTAAAAGTCACCGCTGCGGTGTCGCATGCAGCAGTATTTCCATAGGAATCGACACTATTATCGTACGTGCAATGGGTTAACAACAGCAGCGCTACGGCAAATGGCAGTATTAGGTATTTATATGTATTCGCGCTCTGTTGCATCATTTATAGATAAAGTAATGTGCCGTCCACTGTTTCAAAAACAGTGCTTAATAATTCAATATAACGATTTAATTGCTCCTGATGTTCAGGTTTTTCAAGGCCAGTTTTATAATCAACCACTGTAATCTTGTTACCAGCTTTAATGAGAAGATCAGGGCGTACAGTAGCATCTTTAGAGATAATGGAGCGTTCCGTATAAATAAGTACTCCGCTCTCATTGATGCCTTTAAGTACTGGGTGTTGGGCCAATTGGTCAATGGACGTTGCTGCACCTTCGTGCAAGTGCTCTGAAAACGCACCCGTGCGGTACAGCCTGCGCAAAGCCGCCGCTCGTGAAGCGGGATTTCTCTGGAGAATTTGATGGAGCGCCGTTCCCCACTTGCTACCGTCGGCATGACCGTCAAACCAACCTCTAGGCGCAGTTTGCGCCATTCGAAGGTTAGCAGGAGAGAATACACCTGGCTTTGGCGCTACAGGACGAACAGATTCTTCAATGTTTGCAGGCTCCGGGAGTACGATTTCTCCAGAGCGGTACGCACCTTCCTCGGGGTCACATCCTAAAAAGTCGATCAAGCCCTTCCCTAATTCATCAGGCTTTTCTTTATCCACATATACATGCAACCCTGTAACCGGTCGAGTCATGGCCACATAGACCATGTTCATCCAGTCAAAGTAACTCTGGTTTTCTAGTTCTGTCCATAATTTTGGTTCAAACAGCGAGGCGTTTTTGTCCGATTTTGTAATGGGTAATCGGGTCAATTCCGGATGGACATCCACATCTATCCAGTGCGCATCGCCGCCCGATTTATAGTTAATCCCAAACGGAAGAATGACGTGTTCAAACTCTAACCCTTTACTCTTATGGATGGTCATCACCTGCACCGCAGGTTTATCCTGAGGAGCAGGAACATTACGTTTCTTAGCTTCCGCTTCCCACCATGAGGGCAAAGTGGCGAAGGAACCTTCTCTAGTTTGAAACCCGTAGAGCAGATCAAGACAGCTGTCCATCATGGCATTTGGCTCTAATAAAAGGCCAAAGGCTTCAAAAACGCGTGCTCCGAAAGTGTATAACGATTCTTGTTGGCTAAATAATTCTTGGAGACCCGGAAATAGACCGCTGAGGTAGGGTATGCCTTTTGATGTGGCTTCCTGTTGGAAAACAAAGGGCTCTAATTGCGCGGGAATTTTACCAAGCTTCGTGAGTGCGTAGGCCAATTCAAACCTGCTTTCACGATCATCAGCATTCAGGAAAAGTTTGGCGCAAGACAAGAGAACGGTACTTTCGAAAGAGCTTCCTACTACGAGACTATCTGCGGATAATACTGGAATTCCTGCTCCCGTTAAAAAATTGGCCAATAATTTTCCCTGCGCATTCCCACGGACTAAAAGGGCGATATCATTGCACGAATGCCCGCGTTCGATCAGGGTTTCAATACTAGATTTTACCTGTGCGCAAACCGCCTCTGCATAACTTTGAGCGGTTTTTGTCTCACCCTCAGGAACGGAGATGAACGCCACATTTACTTCGCCTTTTAAGGGATCTTTGTGAGGGATTTGTTGCAGTTGGGTGCCGGTATAGGTACTCTGGTGCGCAGAAACGGTAAGCCGCTTACCGAGGTGCTCAAAAAAGTCATTGTTAAAGTGTACAATATTCCCGTAGGTGCGAAAGTTTTTGGGCAGCTGCACGGTTTCACGCGAGTACAATTCGTGCCCATCCGGGTGTTGTTGAAAGCGATTGGATGGGTGAACGTTATCTACCAACTCCATGAATTGTTCAGCACGTCCGCCCCGCCAGCGGTAGATGCTTTGCTTTGCATCTCCAACAATAAGTGCGCTGTTTGGATTTTTATCTTTAGTCAGCGTATGCTCAATGAGTGGATGTAGATTATCGAATTGCATTTCAGAGGTATCCTGAAACTCATCGATATAGAAATGCCAAAACTTTTCTCCCAAACGTGCATAAATAAAAGCGGTAGGTTCTTTTTGAAGTTCTTCGGAAATTAATTTATTGAAGGCGCTAAGCGGCATGGTGTTTTGCTCTTCTTGAAGGGCATTAAACTTATCCATGAGTGCCCGTGTCGCTGAGAGTTGCTGCAGTTTTTCGGTGGCCTGCTTGAGCAATAATAATTTGCGTTGTTTGCTTTCTTGGAACGCTTGGGCCAATTCTAAAAAGGCCACCCAATCCGCATCTGTACCTTTCTTTGGCTTCGTTTTAAACGCCTGAACACCTGCTTCAAGATTGTTGCTGCGTAGGTTGGACCAGAGATCAACAAAATGTTTTTTCGCCTGAGGGTAATAGGTAAAGTTGTCTTTCGTGTATCCCTGAGATTTTAAATGGGTAAAGGCTTGGTGTGCTAGTTTTTTACCTTCGGCTACTATGACGGAAAGTTCACGATTTAGTTCTTCTTCCAGCTCAAGCATGCGCTCAGGCCCTGGTAAATGGGCCAATTCCCTCCATGTATCCTCGTTAAAGCTCTCTTTCCCTTCGCGCTTTAAATCACGATCAGGGTTGTGACTCTTTTCGCGGTTCATACGTTCCTGCATCCATGCGGCAAGAGATTCCCGTAACGCTGGCGCATCCCCGAGGCTACTGTAGAGCAAGTCTAATGCCTCTTCAATCATGCCATCGAGGTCTAGTCGTACCTCAAAATTATCATCGAGATCAAGGTCTCTCGTGAAGGTGCGCACTAATCGATGCGTGAACTGGTCAATGGTACCAACATTTAGCGTGCTGTAGTTGTGCAGCATGTGGCTTGCAGCTCCAGCGGCGCGTTGCTGCAATTCCTCCGATGAAATACCAATCTCCTCCCATATAGGCTTAAAGAATTCACTCCGGGAAGGGTGTTCTAGGCCTTTAAAGGTTAATAATTGGTCTAAAAGTCGCGCCTTCATTTCGGCAGCGGCATTGTTGGTGAAAGTGATTGCTAAAACCTTTTGATACGCATGGTCCATATCCTTTTTTCGCAGTGCATTCATCAAAATGTGCTGGACGAGCGAATACGTTTTACCCGACCCCGCAGATGCGTTTAAAACGATGAAGTCAGCCGGTGCAGATAGCGGCGTATGGCCTTGATTTGCGGTCATAGAGTTTATTGAACAGGATATAAACGTAAGTTAAAACCTTCAGTCGGAATTTGCCTTACCTTTATACCAAGAATTAATATAAAACCGACTAAATATGGCTTTTGAATTACCCGAATTAGGCTACGCATACGATGCTCTCGAGCCGCACATGGATGCGCGCACGATGGAGATTCATCACAGTAAGCACCACGCAGGATATACTGCAAAATTGAATGCTGCCATTGCCGGCACAGATATGGAAGGCAAGTCCATAGAAGAATTGCTTGCAAACCATTCAGATCATGCCGCAATACGCAATAATGGTGGTGGATATTACAACCACTGTTTATTTTGGGAAGTAATGAGCCCAACTGGTGGCGGTGCCCCAACAGGCGAATTGGCTGCGGCTATTGATGCAGCATTTGGCTCGCTTGATGGATTAAAAGAAAAATTCAATGCGGCAGCGGCAACACGCTTTGGTTCAGGATGGGCCTGGTTGTGTGTTAACAACGGCGCATTGGAAGTGTGTTCTTCTGCAAATCAAGACAACACATTAATGCCAGGCGTTGGTTGTGGTGGTCACCCGATCATGGGTCTAGATGTATGGGAACACGCCTATTACCTCAACTACCAAAACCGTCGTCCAGACTACATTAATGCATTTTGGAATGTGATTAATTGGGAGGCAGTTGCAGCGAAATACGCAGCAGCGAAATAAACGGATTCAATCTTAGAACGTAAGAACCTCGGGCAAACGCTCGGGGTTTTTTTATGCCGAGATTTAAATGGCGTCGTCTATTTTTTCCACAGCTTTCCTTACGTCAAAGTAGAAGCGTGCCCCAATGGCAAAATTGGTCACTAAAGTCGGGGAAGGAAGTACGGCAACGCCAGGTGCAAATTCGAAGAACACATCAACAGGAAAATCAGCAGCTTCATAGGCCACCCCGAGAGGCACTCGCGCATAGAGTTGGTTGCCCGCATCGTTGTAGCTCTTCAGATGTATACCGCCGCCGTAGTAAAACGGAATGCGCCCTTTTTCTGCGGTGATGAAATCGTAGTTGTGGAGCAAGTAATCTGCCCCGATGTTTATGCCTTCTTGCCCTTTCACGGCACTGTAGCCTAAGGTATACTGAAAGGCTTCATTGTTGTTGTTGAACTTCTTAATGCTGAAGCCGCTCGGTTCTCCCAAAGCGAGTCCAATACCGTAATGGCCTTTATGATCTTGCGCGGCCGCAGCAAAGGCCATTGCAAAAACTACAAGTAGAAGTGTTTTTTTCATTTTCTTGAGTTGTAACTGTCTAGGGTTAAATGTGTGCCGTCCCATTTAGCGAACGTATTTAAACGAATCCAATCGCCGAGGACAATGTATGTGCTGTCAATTTTAGTGCCATCTTCCGACTCGTGCGTTTGGAGGACCAATTCTTTTTCATGATGCCGATGCCCATAAATAAAGTAGTCGAACCACTCCTGTTCAAGAACTGTTTTACTGTGGACCAATTGCCTTTCTTTTTCTCCTTTGAACGCATGATCATCATTGCTTTGGCTGTTGCGTGATGTCTGTGACATACGCGCGGCAAACCCTACCCCAAAATTAGGATGCAGGCGCTTGTAGGCCCAAATCGCAATAGGGTTCGTAAAGAGCTTTTTTAACGCTTTGTATTTACGATCGCCAGGGCCTAAACCGTCCCCGTGCGCGAGGTAAAAAGCGGTCTTACCTTCGTTTGGCGACCACTTCAGCGGTTTGTGATGAACAGTTGCGCCGAGCTCTTCTTCCAGGTAGTTCCCCATCCAGAGGTCGTGATTACCAACGAAAACATCAAGTTGAAGACCGGCATCAACCATGAGCGCCAACTGACCTAAAACGCGGGTATGACCGCGTGGTACAACGTGTTTGTATTCGAACCAGAAGTCAAAAAGATCGCCAACGATAAAGAGTTGTTTACAGTCCTTTTCAATATGTTTTAAAAAAGACACTAGCGTACGCTCACGCTCCTGGCTTTCGCGAACTGAGGGTGCTCCTAAATGGACATCTGATATGAAATAAGTGTGGGCTTTCACGGTCGCTAAGGTAAGTTATTTATAGTATTCTCGCGTTTGTGATAGTTGGTGTTTAAATAATTTTTAGCTTTGCCTAAAATAAAAAATAGCCTAGGTGAAAACCCACACGGAAAGCGAAGAAAATTATATTAAAGCCCTCTACCATCTTGGCGGAGAGCAGCCCGTAAGCAATGGAGACCTTGCACAGCGCATAGGCGCGAAAGGTTCTTCTGTTACCCAAGCGGTGAAGCGGCTGGGGCAAAAAGATCTAGTGAACGTTGTTCCGTATAAAGGGGTGCAGCTGACCCCACAAGGCATACGTTTGGCGAAATCCATTTTACGCAAACACCGATTATGGGAGACCTTTCTAGTAGATAAACTGGGATTCGGTTGGGACGAAGTGCATCCACTCGCGGAGCAGTTGGAACACATCCAGAGTGAGGAACTGGTCGATCGAATGTTTCAATTTTTAGGCAGTCCGAAACACGATCCACATGGTGATCCTATTCCGGAACGCGACGGTCAAATGCCCCCGGTTTTAGGACAGCCCATCGGTGCGTTTACCGCAGGTGTCGAGATTCGTATTGTTCGGGTAGAAGATGCGGGATCAGAGTTCTTTGACCAATTGGACACCATGAACATCAACTTAGGCAACACTTACAAAATCCGTGCAATCTCAGCGTTTGACTCTAGTGTAGAGCTGGGTTCATCTACAGGTTCTTTTTGGCTTAGTCAGAGCATGTGCGCAAACATTTACGCCATACAATCATGAGAAAAATTTTAGCATTTGCAGTGGCAGCAATGACCTTTGGATGTACTCCAGAGCCTTCCATAGCTGTTTTGTGTACGACCTCAGTTGTCGCGGATGCCGCTCACATTTTGCTTCCGGAGGAAATTTCGGTCCAAGCCCTGATGCAGTCGAACATAGATCCCCACAGCTACAAACCGGTGGAAAGTGATGTAGCGAAGCTCAGTAACGCAAGAATTATTCTCCACAACGGTCTTCATTTGGAAGGCAAAATGACAGATATATTAGAAAAACTAGGGCAACAAAAACCCATCCATGCGATGAGCAGTGCGCTTCAGTCTCACGACCTTATCGAAGTAGGCCCCAACACGTATGACCCGCACATTTGGTTCGATTTGCAACTGTGGGACCGCTGCGTAGGAGAACTCGCCATCTTTTTAATAGACCAACTTCCCGAGCACCGCCAAGCCATCGAGCAAAATGCGATGGACTATTCTTCAGAGCTAGTACTAGCCCACGATGAAATGATTCGCTCAATCAACGAGGTACCCGACTCGCTCTGTGCAATGGTTACGGCACACGATGCATTCTCTTATTTCGGTCGTGCTTATGGTATAGAAGTGCACGGTTTACAAGGGATAAGTACTGCGGCCGAATTTGGTATAAAAGACATGACCACCTCCGCCCAATTCATCTTAGACCGCGGCCTTTCTACTGTCTTTATTGAGACATCGGTGAACTCCAAAAGTATTGAAGCGCTTCAAGAAGCTGTGGCACAAAAAGGCGGAAAGGTAATAATCGGAGCACCGTTATACAGCGATGCGCTGGGAGAGCAAGGAACGACGGAGGCTACTTTACTAGGAGCGTTTAGACACAATACTACACAGATTTTAAAATCATTCAATTAATGGAAAAGAGCATTGAAGTACACAACCTCACGGTCAGCTACCACAGCAAACCCGTGCTTTGGGATGTTGATTTTGAATTACCGAAGGGCAAAATAATCGGTGTTGTAGGACCGAACGGTTCAGGGAAAACCACCATGCTCAAAACAGTTATGGGCTTAATGAAACCCGACAGTGGTTACACGGAAATATTTGGCCAACCCTTGGACAAAGTGCGTGAACGCGTAAGTTATGTGCCTCAGCGTGAAAGTGTGGATTGGGACTTCCCTGCCGATGTCATGGACGTCGTGTTGATGGGACGCTACCGCAAAAACAACCTATTCAAACGCATCACGAAAGAAGACCGTCGCATCGCCACTGAGGCGCTCGAAAAAGTGAACCTTTTGGAATTTGCAGATCGCCAGATTTCCCAGCTTTCTGGTGGACAACAACAACGCGTCTTCATAGCGCGTTCACTTGCGCAACAGGCAGATATATACTTAATGGACGAGCCATTCGTTGGGGTTGATGCCGCTACTGAGGACGCCATTTTAAAGCTGCTGCGCGACATGAAAAATGAGGGCAAAACAGTAGTTATTGTTCACCATGATTTACAAACCGCAAATGAATATTTTGATTGGATAGTGTTGCTCAACACGCGCTTAGTTGCAGCGGGTCCTAAAGAAGAAGTGTTTACAAAAGAACTGTTGCAAGAGGCTTACGGAGGTAGATTAACGGTCCTCTCAAAACTCGGGGATCTTATTTCAGATACGGAATTCCCGCTTCGTGAGCCTGACTTTAAGGAAGACCATCCGAAGGAATAATGTTTGACCCGATTTTCATAAAAGTGCTTATAGGTACCCTGCTGTTGGCGGCTTCGTCTTCTGTGGTGGGGGCTTTTAGCTTTTTGAAAGGTGAAAGTTTAGTGGGCGATGCTATTGCGCACGCGTTGCTTCCGGGAGTGGTTCTTGCATTTATACTGGGCGACGGACGAAACCCACTGTTTCTCATTTTTGGCGCTTTGGTGGCAGGGCTTATTGCCCACTATGGAATTAGTTTCTTAGAACAGCGTACGAAGCTCAAGGCGGATACCGCCATCAGTTTAGTGTTATCTACCTTTTTCGGGTTTGGCATCATGTTACTTTCTGCAGTGCAACGCACGGGGCTTGGCCAACAGGCCGGTTTGGAACGTTTCCTATTGGGAAAGGCTGCTGCCATTACCCTCTTCGATTTGTACGTTTTTGCCGCTCTGGCCGTGGTGCTGCTGGTGAGCGTCGCCGTTTTCTTTAAAGGGTTTCAGTTAATGACTTTTAATGAAGATTTTGCTGCGGCCATCGGCCTTCCGGTTCAAGTGATTCGTTTCGTATTTACTATACTTACTGTTTTAGCAGTTACGGTTGGGATTCAATCCGTAGGTGTTGTTCTGATGGCGGCACTCTTGATAACACCTGCCGCCGCCGCACGCTCCTGGACCTCTTCATTGCGTTTTATGCTCGTTTTATCTGCTGTTTTTGCAGCAGTCGCAGCGTTAATGGGAACAGTGGTTAGCGCGAGCCTACCAAAAATGCCAACTGGACCATGGATCGTACTCGGGTTAGGCGGAATTGCGATTATTTCGCTGCTTTTTGCACCTGAAAAGGGATGGATTGCCCGTAGGAAAAGAGCAAAAGGAAACCAATTAAAGACGCAACGCGAAAATCTTTTGAAGCTCCTCTATGGTGCTGAAGAAAGAGAAGGTGAGACGGTTGCAATGACATCCGATATGATTGTTGCAATGAGACGCCAGCACCTTGACGGTTTGCGTAAAACACTACGGTCACTTAAAAAAGAATATCTACTAGTAGAACGACCCGATGGTTTTGCATTGACAGACAAGGGGCGTTCTGAGGGCCGTCGCGTGGTCCGCTTGCACCGCTTGTGGGAGCTTTACCTCACTGAGCGTCTAGGCATGGCCGCAGATCACATTCACCCGCAGGCCGAAACCATGGAGCATATCATTACCCCGGAAATAGAAGCATTAATAGTTAAAGAACTGGGGAACCCAGAAGTGGATCCTCACCAAAGTCCTATACCCTATGAAGAAGATTAGTATTTTGATTTTTATGGCCGCATCGTTTTGGGGCATGGCGCAGGAGCGTCCGGAGATGAAGGATATTGACGCTGACGATGTTGAATTAGCACCCATTTTTGCGGGTATGCCAGCCATAGCGACCGACCGTCCTGATATTACCGAAAGTGCACAAATCACTCCTGTGGGTTGGTTTCAGTACGAAGGCGGGTACCAGTATTCGCATATAGAGGAAAGAATATCCAACACGAGTATAACAGACGCCCATCAAATAGAGGAGGTATTACGTTTCGGAATAAATCAAAAATTTGAGGTGCGCGCGGTTATAAATGCAAATACAAAACGCCTTGATATCGTTGATATCTGGAATGAGCCTTCCCGTACCACAGGTGTAAATCCAGTGACTATTGGTTTTAAGTACAATCTAATAGAAGAAACAAACCTTCTGCCACAGACTACTTGGTTAAGTCACCTCACATTGCCCTGGATCGCTGGTGGCGATTACCGTGCGCCGGTACAAGGAAATATGCTGTTCCACGAACAGCGACTCATGCTGGAAAAAACATTGACCCCTCGCCTTGGAATTGCAAGCAACATTGGAATTTCCGGCGGCATGAACGGGACGAACGGCTTTGTGGATGGAGGAATGTTCTCATTGGCTCTTGGCTATGATTTAGGAAATGATTTCGGGGTATACGCGGAATATTTTAGCAACTGGCAGGTCCAAGGCACACAGTTGTTTGGCACTCCCTATTTTGACGGTGGGTTTACGAGGTTGTTATCGAACGACCTTCAACTAGACGTATACGCAGGATTTGACCTCAGCCCATATGTCAGCACAAGGCTCAATACAAGCGGTCTTTTCTTTGGAGCAGGTGTGAGTTACAGACTTCCTCTAGCCCAACATTTGCGTTAATGACTCCAACCCTTGCCATAGCATTAACCGCGGTTTTTACCGCAGTATCCTGTGCGTTATTAGGCGCTTTTCTTGTACTGCGTAAAATGACCATGGTGGGCGATGCCATCTCGCACGCTGTGCTTCCCGGTATAGCTGTGGCGTATTGGTTAAGTCAGAGTCGCGCATCGCTTTGGATGTTCCTTGGAGCGGCTGCGGTGGGAGTTTTTGCCACAGTAGTTATAGAGGTATTGCGTAAAAAACTTAAGGTTCAAAGCGATGCGAGTATTGGAATGACGTTTACCACTTTGTTTGCACTAGGGGTCATACTCATTACTTTCTGGAGCGACAGCGTAGATTTAGATCAGGAGTGCGTACTCTATGGAGAGATTGCCTATGTTCCATTCAATGTTTGGTCCGCAGGGGATCTTAATATGGGACCAATTGCGCTATGGTCCTCAGGATTGCTCCTGCTCGCAGTCCTAGGCTACATTTTTGTCGGTTATAAAGGGCTGAAGATGTCTAGTTTTAATGAAGATTATGCTGCCGTTTTAGGCATAAGTGTGGCCGCTTGG
Organism: Schleiferiaceae bacterium; assembly: GCA_028357285.1. Classification (GTDB taxonomy): domain Bacteria; phylum Bacteroidota; class Bacteroidia; order Flavobacteriales; family Schleiferiaceae; genus UBA10364. Next base: position 44,488 of record JAOMWM010000003.1, read on the forward strand.
AACCTCAGTTTAATGGCCATGGTGAGTTTTGCCACCGTGGTGAGTTTTGAAAGCGTCGGTGCCATTTTAGTTGTGGCTTTACTCGTAGTTCCTGCCGCAACCGCCTATCTTTTGGTGGAGAAACTTCACCATCTACTCTTGGTCGCTGCGTTCTTTGCCCTTGTTGCTGCCTTGGGAGGCTATGCCTGTAGCCGGTGGATGGACACTTCGATAGCCGGCACCATAGCAACCTTACTCGGGGTCCAATTTTTAATGGTCTTACTGTACCAGCAACTCATTTTAAAACGAAACCATCATGCAGTGGCATAGACATTCCTTTGAAACCCTTCCTAAGAAGGATCTTTACGATATACTCCGCTTGCGTTCAGATATATTCGTCGTTGAACAGGACTGCGTGTATCTAGATTTAGACAACCTGGACCAATCTAGTTTTCACCTCTATGCCAAAAACAACGAAGGGGCTGTGGTAGCATATGTGCGTGTTTTACCACCAGGAACCGCTTACCCCCAAGTGAGTATCGGCCGGGTGGTGGTTGAGAAATCGTCGCGCGGAAAGGAATTGGGCATCGAACTCATGGTCCGCGCAGAAGAATGGGCATGGGATTTATTCCAGGACGAGCGTGATGTGGTTATAATGGCACAATCGTACCTTCTTAATTGGTACGGACGCTTGGGTTATGTAGCTCAAGGCGAAGAGTTTTTAGAAGACGGTATTCCACACCGAATAATGGTCAAAAGCACCCGTTAAAATTCGAGTTGGGTGATAAATATCACGTAGCAAGGCATTTGGAGCGTCTACTTTTAAGGTCAAATCAACACCTTAAACGCCATGTCAAAGCATTATAACGTTGTCGTTATTGGAGCAGGTACCGGTGGTATCATGACCGCTGCCCAATTAAAAAATGAAAAGAAAAGTCTAAGTATTGCGATCATCGATCCCGCACAAACACACTACTACCAGCCGGCTTGGACTTTAGTAGGTGCCGGAACTTTCGACTATCAAAAAACAGGTCGACCGATGGAATCTGTCATTCCTGCTGGATGCGATTGGATTCAAGATGCAGTGACAACCATAGATGCAGATGGAAATAGTGTAGCCACACAAAATTCAGGAAGCATTTCCTACGATTACCTCGTTACCGCTCCTGGTATACAGCTTGATGTAAACGGCATTCCTGGTTTGAAAGAAGGTCTAGAAAAAGGTGTGGTATGTTCGAACTATACCGATCCTAATAAGGTTTGGGAAAACGTTCAAAAGTTCAAAGGAGGAAACGCCATTTTTACCCAACCAACAACGCCAATCAAATGTGGTGGCGCACCTCAAAAAATCATGTACCTCGCTGATGACTATTGGGCAAAGCAAGGCGTGAAAAACAAAACTAAAGTGGTTTTTGCGACTCCTGGATCTGTAATCTTTGGCGTTCCGGAATTTGCGAAAACACTGACTAAAGTGCTTCAACGTAAAGAAATCCACTTCAAACCCTTTTACGCAATCACAAAGATTGACGTCGCGAATAAAGAGGTTCATTTTAAAAACGCAAAACCGGGCGACAATAATTGCATTGTAAATGAAGGCGAAGGATTGGGTGAGCGTCTAGATGGCGATTCAACGTTCGTACTTCCGTTTGATTTTTTGCATATGGCCCCACCACAAAGTGCTCCGGATTTCATTAAAAATAGCCCGCTTTCAAACGGTACTCCTGGGGGTTGGATAGATGTTGATATCAACACGCTTCAGCATAACAAATACCCAAATGTGTTTGCTTTAGGTGACTCTGCAGCGCTGCCAACTGCGAAAACAGGTGCGGCAATTCGTAAGCAAGCGCCTGTGGTGACCGCGAATTTGTTGGCACATATGGAGAATGCTACATTCGGTGATGAACAATATGAAGGATACAGCTCTTGTCCACTAGTTACCGGCTACGGTAAAATGGTGTTGGCTGAATTTAAGTACAATAACGAAAGAGATTCCGATCCGTTCCTCAGCAAATTTGTGGATACGACAAAGGAAAACTATAGCATGTGGATTTTGAAAAAGTATGGATTACCCTACTTATACTGGAACCGCATGATGAAAGGAAAAATGTGATCGTGTTCATATTTTGATGTGTTAGTTGAATGCCTCGAGTGGAAACGCTCGGGGCTTTTTTATGCTTAAATTCGTGAATATGAATACACCTCAAAACGCCGGGGCAGTGAGCCTCAAAGATTCGATTTTAGAGTTAGAGGGCTGGACGGACGCTGTATATCAGCAGAACTTCCTGGACTTCTTAGAGCAGCAGCCGTACATTATGGGTACGTTGATGGAAGCCGACGAAGGCATGGATGAAGGCACGCACAGTTGGATGTTAAAATCTGTTCTATTGTTAAAATGGTCTTTCCAGAAAATGGGTTGGCGCTTGACTATGCTTAGTAATGAGAAATGGCAAGGCGTTATTGAAGAGAAATTGGAAACCTATGAATCGCATCAAGAGGAGCATGGATTGGATATTTCTGCGCTCATTAAATTGAGCAGTTCGCCAAATACTTTGAGTGAATTGTTCCTCTACGTAGTTGAGAACAACGCGGGGACCGAGGAGGCGAAGGGCAATGTACTTTTCTTGCTCGACTGCGCTATTGAAGCGATGGAAATGGCGGTTCTTCAAGACAAAACTGAAAGCGATACGTAACATGGATCAATCGAAGGATATAGTAGATCACATGATGAAGAACGATGCCTTCAGCCAATGGCTGGGCATTACCGTAGTGTCCAACGCTCCTGGCGAGGCGGTGCTAAAAATGACTGTACGTGATGAAATGACGAACGGTTTTCAAATCGCGCACGGCGGGATTTCATATGCATTAGCAGATTCTACGCTAGCCTTTGCTGCAAATGGCGGCGGACGACAAAGTCTTTCTATTGAGACTAGTATACACCACCTACATCCAGTCCGCGCAGGAGATGAGCTGACTGCAACAGCAACCTTGTTGAGCGAAACGCATAAAACGGGGTTGTATCAAATAGATATCACAAACCGTACAGGGGAACGCGTGGCATGGTTTAAAGGAACCGTATACCGCACCTCTAAAGAATGGAACCTATGAAACAAACCTATATCGTAGATGGCGTACGTACGCCCATTGGAAAATTTAAAGGCACTCTTGCGGCGGTTCGACCGGACGATCTTGCGGCGATGACCATTGCTAAACTTATGGAGAAAAATCCTGGTTTAGACCCATCGGCTATTGATGACGTCATTTTAGGTTGTGCGAATCAGGCGGGAGAGGATAACCGAAATGTAGCCCGTATGGCTGCGCTACTTGCAGGTTTGCCTTTGTCGGTTCCAGGCGAGACCGTGAATCGTTTATGTGCTTCAGGAATGAGCGCGGCCATCCATGCACATCGAGCAATCATGGCGGGTGACGGGGATTTATTTATATCAGGCGGCGTAGAGAACATGAGTCGCGGACCTTACGTAATGAGCAAGCCGCAGTCTGCTTATGGCACGGACAGTCGCATGTACGACAGCTCTTTTGGCTGGCGTTTTGTGAATCCAAAGATGAAGGAGCTGTATGGAACCCATGCCATGGGGGAAACGGCTGAGAATTTAGTTGAGAAGTACGGCATTAGCCGTGAAGACCAGGATGCATTTGCCGCTTGGTCGCAACAAAAGGCGGCTCGTGCCCAGGAGCGCGGAAGGCTTAGACTAGAGAAATTTGCTGTGGAAATTCCGCAGCGAAAAAAAGCCCCGTTGGTTTTTGCTGAGGATGAATTCATGAAGCCTAGCACAACGAAGGAAGGGCTCTCAGGTTTGCGTGCTGCCTTTAAAAAAGACGGATCGGTTACAGCGGGCAACAGTTCTGGTTTGAATGACGGCGCGGTGGCTTTGTTGATGGCCAGTGGTGAAGCAGTTGCGCAACACGGACTGAAGCCGCTCGCACGAATTGTGAGTTCAGCTGTGGCTGGAGTAGAACCTAGAATTATGGGAATTGGACCCGTCGAGGCGTCGAAAAAAGCACTTGACAAGGCAGGATTAACGCTAGACGATATGGACATTATTGAGATGAATGAGGCCTTTGCAGCACAGGTTTTAGCCTGCACGCGAGAACTTGGACTGGCGGATAATGATCCAAGAATTAATCCGAACGGCGGTGCCATTGCATTGGGTCACCCGCTTGGTGTGACGGGCGGGCGTATTCTTCATTCGGCAGCGATTGAACTGCAAGAAACAGGAAAGAAATATGCTCTAGTGAGCATGTGTATTGGCGTTGGCCAAGGCTACGCAACCATTCTAGAACGCGCTTAAGATGGCAGTTTACCAATTCCTTGACTTCATTCCGGTAATACATCCAACCGCTTTCGTACATCCTCAAGCTAATGTTACGGGCGATGTGATTATAGGTCCACACTGTTACATTGGTCCAGGGGCTGTTTTGCGTGGCGATTGGGGACGAATTGTCCTGGAAGAAGGCGTGAACGTTCAAGAAAACTGTGTGGTGCACATGTTCCCGAAAACGGAGACTCGGTTGAAGAAGATGGCGCACATGGGGCATGGAGCGATTATTCACGGCGGTACCTTAGGCGAAAATGTCCTGATCGGAATGAATGCGGTCGTGATGGATAATGTTGAGGTGGGCGACGGATGCATCGTAGGCGCATTGGCTTTTGTTCCACAGAATACGGTACTACCTGCGCGAAGCATTTTTGTGGGTAACCCCGGTAAGGTGGTGAAAGCTGTGAGTGATGAGATGTTGGCTTGGAAGACGGAAGGAACGGAGTTGTATATGAAATTGGCCGAACAATGCCATTCGACATTAAAAGAAGTGACGCCATTGGAAGCGGTTGAGCATAATCGGCCCAATCATGAAGGAACCTATCAAACGCACAAATAAATGAATACAGTTAAGAACTACATCCTAGGAAACTGGGAAACAGGAACTGGAGTAGAATATACTGCTCGTCATGCCATAACCGGTGAGGATTACGCGCAGGTGAGCTCAGAAGGGCTAGATTATAAAGCCATTTTAGAGTACGGTCGTTCAGTCGGTGGACCGGCTTTGAGAAAAATGACCTTTCAAGAGCGTGGTCGCATGCTTAAGGCATTGGCGCTCCATTTGACCAGTATCAAACGTCAATTTTATGATGTGAGCTGGGCTACTGGCGCCACGAAAATTGATAGCTGGATAGATATTGAAGGTGGAATTGGTAATCTGTTTGCGAATGCATCGCTCAGACGCCAATTTCCAGATCTGCCCTATTATGTGGATGGCGATCTTGCCCGTTTATCAAAAGAAGGCACCTTCATCGGCCACCACATTATGGTGCCACGTCACGGTGTAGCGGTTCACATTAATGCATTTAACTTCCCAATCTGGGGGATGCTTGAGAAAATTGCGGTCAATTTGATGGCTGGAGTTCCTTGTGTGGTGAAGCCTTCGGAATATACATCTTATTTGACGGAGGTGATGGTAAAGGCGATCATTGATAGTGGAATTTTACCCGAAGGGGCGTTGCAATTGGTCAGTGGAAAGGGACGTGGTATTTTAGATCATGTGGACTTTCAAGACGTCGTGACTTTTACAGGTTCAGCGTCAACGGGTCAGGTGCTGCGCGGTTTGCCGCACATCAACGAACGTTCCGTTCCGTTTAATCTCGAAGCGGACAGTTTAAACGCTTCGGTATTGGGATTGGATGTGAAGCCTGAAGATCCCGAATTCGCTTTGTTTGTTCGAGAATTGGCAAATGAAATGACCGTAAAGGCGGGTCAAAAATGTACCGCTATTCGTCGCGCCATGGTTCCAGAACACTTATTACCCATCGTTCAGGACGCGGTGATCGCTCGACTTCAAAAGACGGCTATAGGCGATCCGCAGGCGGAAGGTGTGCGCATGGGGGCCCTTGCAACGCATGACCAGATCGGTCGTGTAGAAGCGGAGATGAACAAGCTAATGGTGCAGCAAGAACTGGTTTATAACCCTTCTTTAGAGCTGATAGGAGCGACCAACGCTGGGGCATTTTATACACCGAAGCTTTTTGTAAATACAGATCCGTTCAATAAAACGGCCGTTCACGAAGTGGAGCCTTTTGGCCCTGTGAGTACGTTGATGCCGTATAAATCTATTGATGAAGCGGTCCAATTGACTGCTCTTGGTCGCGGTTCCCTCGTCACCTCATTTACGAGTAAAAACACGAGTGATATCGTTGCCTTTACTACCGAAGCTGCCGCGTACAACGGCCGTATCCACATCATCAATGAGAAGATGGCCAAGGAAAGTACCGGCCACGGTTCGCCGATGCCACTGATGAAACACGGCGGTCCAGGTCGTGCCGGTGGTGGCGAAGAGATGGGCGGTAAGCGCGGGGTATTACATTATTTGCACCGTACGGCCATCCAGGGTCACCCGGACGACATCACGGCCATTACGCAGCAGTACCAGCCAGGCGCATCTCGTCCAGAAGCTATGCCACACGTATTCCGTCAGCATTTTGAGGAGCTTGAAGTGGGCGCGACAGTGTACACGGCGAAGCATACGGTAACTGAAACGGACATCACGAATTTTGCCAATGTGAGTGGGGATAATTTCTACGCACACATGGATGCGACTTCGCTTGAGGGAACCATCTTCGAGGGCCGAGTGGCGCATGGATATTTCATCCTGAGCAAGGCGGCGGGATTGTTCGTCGAGGCGAAGAAAGGTCCTGTGTTGTTGAACTACGGTATTGATGAATGCCGATTCACTAAGCCGGTTTATCCAGGCGCGACCATCGGGGTAAAATTGACCGTAAAAGAAAAGATTGATCAGGAGAAGCGCAGCGAGGACGATGTAGCTAAAGGCATCGTGAAGTACTACGTGGAAGTTTACGACGATACCGATGAGGTAGTTGCTGTGACGACCATCTTGACCATGGTCAAGAAATTAGACCAGAGCTGATGAATATTCAGCAGAACACAATACCCAAATACTATAACCTATGAACGAAGCAGTAAACCAAGGCGGTGTTAATGTCGATATAGACGATCGCGGGTTAGCGACGGTAGAATTTTTTCATCCATTGTCCAATTCTTTGCCGGGCAAGGTCCTCGCGAAATTGGCCAATACCATTACTGATCTGGGCGAGAATACTACCGTTAAACTCATCCTTTTAAAAAGCGATGGCGAGCGTGCCTTTTGCGCCGGCGCAAGCTTTGACGAATTAATTTCTATTGAAGATTTAGAGACCGGAAAGGTCTTTTTTAGCGGCTTTGCGAACGTCATCAATGCCATGCGCAAGTGTCCTAAGCTCATTGTCGGCCGCGTTCAAGGGAAGGCTGTCGGCGGCGGTGTAGGCCTCGCTTCTTCTGTGGACTATTGTTATGCGACCAAGCATGCGGCGGTGAAGCTGAGTGAGTTGGCCGTGGGCATAGGACCGTTTGTAGTGGGACCGGCGTGTGAACGCAAATTAGGTTTGGCGGGCATGTCCGACTTAGCCATTAACGCAACAGAATGGCGCTCCGCAGAATGGGCTTTTCAGCGCGGTTTGTACAATGATATTTTCGAAGATGCAGCGGCGATGGATGCTGCTATTGAAGCTCTAGCGGGCCGATTGCTAACGAAATCTGTACCCGCAATGCGCGGACTCAAGAAGGTCTTTTGGGAGGGCACGCAACATTGGGATGATTTGTTGGCCGAGCGCGCGGCGATTAGCGGCGAATTGATTCTGAGCAAGGAAGCAAAGGATGCCATTAATGCATTTAAAAAGAAGTAATGATTCGATTTCTCGTCGTTTTTAGCTTGATAACTACAACAATTTTTGGCAAGAGTGACTCCACAGTGATTGCATCGTATCATCGAAATGCCATTTACAGTGCGGCGGGTTCGTTTACGGACTTGAACAATTGGAACGCCGGCGGGGAAAACAGTTCAAACATCAGTTTATTGCTTCGTGAAAATTGGACAAAAAAGGGCGAGAACTTCACCACCGTTCATCTCTTAGAAGGGAATTATGGACTCAGTCGCCAAGCCGGAATACTTACAAAAAACGCGGATAAATTGGAGTTTACAACCACGCTTGCGGGCTCGTCGAAAACTACGGCTTGGAATTTATCTGGACAATTAAATGTGCGCACTCAGTTTGCCCCAGGATTTGCGAAAGGGGATACTACCCGAATACCTGTTTCCACATTTGGCGCGCCTGTATATGGTCAATACTCCTTTGGTATAGGCAACAACTCGTGGGAACACTGGCAAGTATTTTTATCTCCTTTTGCCGGCAAGAGTACAACGGTATTTGACGAAACTTTACGCGAAAAAGGCGCCTTTGGTGTGGACACCGGAGCGACCTGGCGCTTTGAGGCTGGGGCAAAAATTACGCTGAATTATACCCAGCAACTGACTGATGAGTTTGGAGTCACGGCGAAATCGGACCTCTTCTTTAATTACTGGGAGTCGATATCTGCGACCGATTTAAACCTGGACATTATTGCCATTTATAAAATCCGCAAAGCGCTATCGTTCAATGCGCATTTCCAATTGATTCGGGACATTGACCAGATCGATGCATGGCAACGGCGTTCGGTACTGGGTGTAGGTTTGGCGTATACGATTAAGTAGTCTTCCTCCTCAACTTGCGCTCCTTTCTCCAAAGCACAAAAAAGAGGATAATGAGACCCGGTTGGAGTACAACAAAAACAAAAATATTGGCGAGGTAATAGCCATAGCCGTATTCACCAGGTGCACCTCCCATCACCTGGAGGATGTAGACGCACTTCATAAATAGTTCGGTGATAAATGCTTCCATGGAAGTTTAACGCAAGGGGAAAAGTTATCGTACAAAAAAGCCACCCATTGGGTGGCTTTTTTGTTATTCAAAAAGATGAAACGTTACTTCACAAACACCTTAATCGAAGCGCTCATGTCGCGGCCGTAAGAGGCGTGTACACCGTTGGCGAACTGCATGCCCAAACGAACTTCACCCAAAGGAAGGGTTACTGTATCTGAGACTTGAGCGCCGCCGTAGTGGATATTTACGCTATCCGCAGGAACTACCTCACCTTTTGCAAGGAACGCGTTGCCGATCAAGAGGTGGTGGTGGCCTGTGCCTTCTACAATCTCACCCGCTGGGCGAACATCCATGCCTTCTACACCGAATTCAACGTATATAGGGTTGCTTACTGTGTCGCCGTTTTCAAGGTTGGCAAAGAATACGCGACCGGTAGCATCGTTCATTTCCTCAGGAGCCATGCTTTCGTGGTTGTGGTCGTGTTCATCGTGGTTTTCTGCTGGTGTATCCGCTGTAGGGTTACAGGCGACGATCAATGCACCAAATGCAGTTAGGAGTAATGCCTTTTTCATGTTATTCAAATTCTATTAGTACGTTATTCTTCTCAACAGCATCACCTACCGAAACGTTCACGGATTTTACAATTCCGTCCTGTTCGGATTTCAGCATGTTCTCCATTTTCATCGCTTCTAAGATGAGTAAACCTTCTCCTTTAGCAATCTCTTGACCCGTTTCAACCATAATCTCTAAGACTTTACCAGGCATTGGGGCTTTTAGTTTAGTGGCTTTCGAAGAAGCTCCCCCGGCAATTCCCATCTTTTCAAGCAATAGATCGTATTGGTCTTTCGCCTCTAAGACCATCGTCTGTCCGTTTATTTTCAGAGTAAACGTTTTCGAGTCTTCGGCGCGTTCTACCCATTGTACGTAGTAGGATTTATAATCTTTTAGGATATGCCAAGTTCTCGAGTCAATCTTTTCGATGTCCAGTGTATAGTAGGTTCCGTCGAGCAATCCCTCGGCGGCATTGGCTTCAGGTGAAACCTCAAATGAATTTTTACCTGCGATCTTGTACATGCGGTGGTTCTTTGAGAGACTAAAGGTACAAAAGGATTAGTCCAATTTTGAAGCCCAAATTTGTGCGCCTTTTACTTTAATTATAAGATCAAAATTTTCCGGTGCTTCGAAAGCGCCTGGAATTTCACTGAATTCGAAGATGGCCATCACTACATCCGTCTCACCTTCCTCGCCACGCCAGATACGCATACTGTTCGTTGCGGTATCTATTTTTAATGCCATGTCATATCCGAGTTCGCCATTGAATAATGCCTGATGCTCGTGTTTTAACGCTAACATTTGTGCAAAGAAATCAGACTGTGGATGTGTCTTTGACCAATCTAAACCGATGGTGTCTTTACTAAAGAAAGGGTAACGATGATTCAGCCCTGCTTCCTGACCGGAATAGATTAACGGGAAGCTGCGCTTCATCATAGATGCAAGTATATACACTGCATTCCCTAAATCACCCATACGCTCTTCAACAGTGCCGTTCCAACTGTTTTCATCGTGGTTGGTGTTGAAGTACATTTTCATGGTTTCAGCAGGCCAAACGGTATCGCATTTCGCTGCATATTCAGCGATAGCGCTTACGCTTTTATGTCCTTTTGCTACTTCATTCATAATGTGGTGGAATTCCCAACCATAAACAGCATTAAAACCAGCTTCGATAAGCGCTGGATCTTCCCATTCGGCCAACATGAAAAGAGGGCCGTTATTAGCGCGTAAAGTGGTAATTGCTGTATTCCAGAAATCGATAGGAACAAATCCTGCCACATCACAACGGAACCCATCAATACCCGCGTTTGCAACCCACCAATCCATTTCAGCAATCATAGCTTCACGCATACCAGTCGCGTCGTAATTCAGATCGGCTACATCGGTCCAATCGGTAGGATTACCATCATTATCAATGGCAACAATAGGGAAGTTCCCTTCATCATCTTTGGTATAGAATTCAGGATGCTCGGCTACCCACACATGATCAAATGAAGTATGGTTAGCGACCCAGTCAAGGATGACTTTCATGCCAAGTTCATGAGCCTGGTGTACGATGGATTGAAAGTCTTCTAAGGTTCCAAAATTCGGATTTACTGCTGTATAATTTGAGATACTGTAGTAAGAGCCGAGCTCGCCTTTGCGGTTTTCTACACCGATGGGTTGAATAGGCATGAACCACAAAATATCTACGCCCATCTCAGCTAATCTTGGTAGGTGAGACTGGAAGGCTTTCAATGTGCCTTCCTCTGTGTATTGCCTGACGTTTACTTCATAAATATTATCGCTTGCAGCCCATTCTGGGCGTTTAGGGCCGTCGTATACGGCTAAAGGGGCGACGGGCGCAGCAGGCTGGCAAGTAATCATTGTTGTTGCGGCAGCTAAGGCAATAAGTATTGTTTTTTTCATGGTAAGTGAATTAGTCTTGGTTGAATTGGCCGCAATTGCGGGTTTGGTAGATTTCGCCATCGGCAGGAACAGTAATGTCCCATTCTTCGAGGTAGCGGTCTTCATTACTGTTGTTAAAGAAGAAGCGCACTTCTTGTTCCATATACTTGCGCACAATGATGAGCAGGTGCGGTTCAGGCTGATGAACGGTCGTTGAACCGTAATTCAAGGCCATGATGTTGGTCCGATTTTCGTTTAGACGCGCAATGCGATCAAAGAGCTGCTGCTGACGCAGCGAAAAGTCGAACGGCATCATCTTTCTGTTGTCCGGATCGTTCCCACCGTGAAGGGCAATCTCGTCGCCGTAGTAAAGGATAGGAATGCCAGGAACGGCAATGTTGAAGGCGTGCATCGCGCCCATTTTTCGATACCCACGCTCAGTAGGTTCTGGGATTTCACGTGTCCAACCCGCCAGCTTGCTGTCTTCACTCATGCTGAGGTGACCTGAGGCCATAGAGGAGAAGCGTGGCTTGTCCTGATTGCCTGAGATGTTCCCCATCAAATGGTGGTGACCATAGTAGGTGAGGCTGCTTTCTAAAGCCTTGCGCAGGCGGTCGAACGTGGCTCCTTCTTGTGTGAAGGCTTCGAACGCTGCATCGTAGAGGTTAAAGTTGAATTGGGCGTCGACCTTACCACTACCGACGTAGCTAGCAATGAGCTCATCCGAGCCGTACGTTTCTCCAATCTGGTACACATGATCTTCGCTTGCGGCACGAATTTTCTGGGTGAGCAAACGCGTGAAGTTCATCGGGATGTGCTTGGTCGCATCGTGGCGGAAACCGTCGAAGTCATATTCGGTGATCCATACCAGCGCGCTATCACTCATGAGATCGGCAACGGTATCGTTGCGAAGCTCGAGGGTCGGCATAAAGGTATCGAACCAAGTCGTCAAGCGTTCCTCATCCCAAAGTTGGGTGTTGAGTCGTCCGTCTTCCGTGTATTTGTTGGTAGCCCAATTAGGGTGTTTCTGGTACACCGGGTGTAACTCATGGACGTGGTTGGCCACATAGTCTAGAAGTACATTTTGCTCCTTTGCATGCGCATCGTCGAGGAACAAATGCAGCTCTTCAGGAGAAGCGAAACGATGGTCCGGTTTGATATTGCTCACAGGCCAATATCCGTGGTATCCAGAGAACGTACTTACGGGTCCTCCTTGGTTCCACAGGCCCCAAGCATTTTCTGGGTTTTGTGTGATTGGACTGATCCAAAGTGTGTTGGTATGGAGCGCATCAAAATACCCTTCGGCCAATTTTTGGCGCATTCCCTCAATATCTCCGCCTTGGTAGTTGGCGCGAGGGTGTACAGTCGAATCTTGAACGGGCTGATCGTTTTCAGGGTTGCCGTTGAAGAATCGGTCCACCATCGCGAAATACATGATGGAAGTGTGCCAATCCTTGCGGTCCAATTCTTTCGTATCAATAACCACCTCGCCAAACTTCAATGGGATCAACCAATCCCCGCCTTGCTGGCCGTTTCTCGCGGTATACAATCGGATCCAGGCACGTTCCCATTCCTGGGCATCTGCAGGAATTGCAATGCTTAGTCCGTCCTCATCGCGTACAACGTCAATCACGCGGTTGTTGAAGAAGGCTAATACTTCTTGGTCTTCGGGGATAGCAGAAAAACGCAACGACTCTTCACTCACGTACTGGAAATCAATGGCTATAGGTGCTTCACCGCCGCCACCTTCTACAGTCAAAACATTGTTGAAGCTTCCAAATCCATTAGGCATGGTCACCGCATTCGAAGGGTCCAATACTTCTTCGCCGTTCACGACGAGTTTGTACGCATATTCACCGGGAGCAAGTACTAGAGGCGCTTCCCAAGCGCTGCCGTTCCATTCCAAGAAGGTGGCGTCGCTGTTCCAGGCGTTGAACACACCTTTGACCTTCACCTCTTCTCCTTCGAAACCAGGAATACTCAAGGTGATGGCACGCTTTGCACCTCTAAAAAAGGGCACATCCATGCTCGAGCGATGTCCAGTTATATGTTCCACGTTAAGTTCGTGCTCGAGGGTCCCAGACATCTTTCCGTGGCTGTAGCTAATACCCTCGGGTAATTCGTAATCACCGACCATATAGTCTTGACGGACAAAATCACTCTGCGTACCGTGATGAACGTGGGGCGAAGCCAGGTCTGAGGCTTGCATGCGAAGGGGTGCTGAGGGTTGAACTTCACAGGCAGCGAGCGCTGCACTGATGGAGAGTACCGTTATAAATTTCTTCATGTGCTGTGGGCTAAAAAAAGGCGCACGTGGCGCCTTTCTAAGATAGTATCAATTCATTATGCCATTGCAGCAGCTGCAGTGGATGCTTTTTCGCCGGCAGCAACTTCAAACCAATGGCCGTCGATGGCGAATTTGGCTGGAGCGCCGCTTACGTTCTCTATGGTCATGCCGTCGGCGGTGAGGTTTGCTTTGAGCGTAGCGCCTCTCCATAGGATGGAGAAGGTTAGGCCCTTCCATTGTGCAGGGAGCTTTGGTGTAAAGTGCAATTCTTCACCCCGAATCTTCATACCGCCGAACCCTTGCACGACAGACATCCAAGTACCTGCCATCGAGGTGATGTGCAATCCTTCGTGAACTTCACGGTTGTAATCGTCGATGTCCAAACGAGAGGTACGCAGGTACATTTCGTAGGCTTTCTCTGGGTAATCAATCTGTGCCGCCAAGATTGCGTGTACACAAGGGCTCAACGAGCTCTCGTGAACGGTCTTTGGCTCATAGAAGTCGAAATTGCGCTTTACTTCTTCTTCCTCGTAGAGGTGGTTCAAGAAGTAGTAGCCCTGCAATACGTCGGCCTGCTTGATGAAGATCGAACGCAGGATGCGGTCCCAGCTCCAATGCTGGTTGATCGGGCGCTCGTCCAGGCGGAGGTCGTCTGCGGTAAGCTGCTCTTTATCGAGGAAGCCGTCTTGCTGCAATACCACACCAAGCTTTTCACTTTTCGGGTAGTACATCTTCGCAATGATGTCGTTCCATATTGCGAATTCAGTATCGGCGTTTAGTGATGTTTTAGCAGTGATCGCGCTAAGTGCGTCCGAAGCATTTTCTTTTAGCCAATTGTGGGCTTCCAGCGTCCACTCCAACGTCCACGCCGCCATCCGATTCGTGTACCAGTTGTTGTTGATGTTGTTTTCGTACTCGTTCGGCCCAGTTACACCGAGCATTACGTAGGCTTCTTTTTCCTGTGACCAATTCACACGCTGCGACCAGAATCGGCTAATACCTAAAAGGACCTCAAATCCCCCATCGGCTAGATAGCCCCAATCTTGGGTGTGACGTATGTAATCGAACACGCCATAAGCGATGGCTGCATTGCGGTGGATTTCCTCGAAAGTGATCTCCCACTCGTTGTGACATTCTTCGCCGTTCATCGTCACCATCGGGTACAATGCTGCGCCGTCGGTAAATCCTAGCTTACCCGCATTTTCGATGGCCTTATCCAACTGCTTGTAACGGTACAAACACAAGTTCTTCGCTACTTCCGGCTGTGCTGTTGCGAGGTAGAAAGGCAAACAGTACGCTTCCGTATCCCAGTAGGTAGAACCGCCGTATTTCTCGCCGGTAAACCCTTTCGGACCGATGTTCAATCGATCGTCCACACCCGTGAAGGTCTGGTTCATGTGGAAGATGTTGAAGCGGATGCCTTGTTGTGCTTCCGCATCACCTTCTATTTCAATATCAGAGGTTTCCCACTTCTTGTGCCAAGCTGCTACATGTTCATTGCGTAATGCTTCATAGCCTTGGGCTGCAGCTGCCGTAGCGCTCGCTGCTACCTTTGTGTCCAAACTAGCTGCCTCATGGTTCATGCTTGATAGTACGGCAGCGAATTTATTCAGTTGCAGTAATTGACCTTGTGGAACATCAAATGCCGCACATTCACAAACGTACATGTGCGTTGCTTCTGTCGTGGAATCCCAAGCTACAGCTGCGCCGTCAACCGTGCTGCTGTTGCGCATGGCTACACTGACTTCAAAGCCGGTTTTCTTTGTTTTAGCATGGACATAGCTGGTCCCGTTTTCTTGTCCGCAGCTGACCGATTCCCAGAATTTCTCATCGTAATTACTGTCCTCGTTTTCCACATCAAAGTCCAGACAAGAACAGATTTCAATAGATCCGGAGAAGTTGATTGGAGTAATGCTGTAGGACAGTGCTCCAATTTCGTCATTTACGATACTTACGAATCGTTCTGTTTGGATAGCGACTATTTTTCCGGAAGGAAGTGTTGCTTGGAATGAGCGCTTCAAAAGTCCGCTCTGCATATCGAGTTCGCGGTAAAAATCGTTCACCGCCGTAGCTGTGTTTAAATCTAAAGTTTCGCTATCCACGGTGATTTTTAAACCGATCCAGTTACAGGAGTTGAGGACTTTCGCGAAGTATTCGGGGTAGCCGTTTTTCCACCAACCTACGCGCGTTTTATCGGGATAGTAAACCCCTGCGATGTAGGAACCTTGTAAACTTTTTCCGGTGTAGGTTTCCTCGAAATTGGCCCGTTGGCCCATTCGACCATTGCCTATAGAAAATAGACTTTCACTTTTCGGGTGGTTGGATGCATTCCAGCCATTTTCAATGATTTTCCAGGGATGTACCTCTGTGTATTTATTGAACATTATACTTTCTTTGCGCAGTTATAGTGCGCGCAGAAGTTCTTCAGGAGAGGTTTCACCCAACGCGTTAAAATAAAGGTCTGCCCCACCTAATATATCAGGTGTTCCGATTCCCACACACGTCATTCCGCCTGATTTTGCAGCCTGTACTCCGGCGATAGAATCTTCAAACACAATACATTCCGCCGGCGCCAGACCTAATGCTTCTGCGCCTTTCAAAAATACCTCAGGATGCGGTTTGCCATTTACCACATTATTCCCATCAATTATCGCATCGAAAAGAGGGAGGAGGTTCATTTTATCTAAAATGAGGGGGGCATTTTTAGATGCCGAACCTAGTGCAATCCCAATTCCTTGTGCCTTTGCTTGGTGTAAAAAATCCACTGCACCAGGCAATCCATCCTTAGCGCTGAGTTGGATAACCAACTCAAGGTACCATTCATTTTTTAACTCCATCAGCGCTTGGAACTCTTCGTCGGAAATCGTCGCCCCAGTCCACTCCAAAATCTTCTTAAGTGAATCTACGCGGCTTACTCCTTTGAGTTGTTCGTTTTGTGCTTCAGTAAAGTCGCCGCCCAATTTTTGCGCGAGTCGGCGCCACGCTTGAAAATGAAAAACGGCGGTATCTACAATAACGCCGTCTAAATCAAAGAGAAATCCTTTAACCATTAGTTAGACCTGGTAGGTATTTAAGATGTTTAGGTATTCTAAATGGTATTTGATTAAACCGTCTACTGGTTTGCGCATGATTTGGCCTAAACGAAAACCACGCTCTTCTAAAACCTCTTCTAGAATTTCATGGAAAATGGCGCCAACTGAACCAACGAAATGCACGGGTACTTCTGTTGCATTCACAAAACAGCCAATGTGAATGTCCGCGAATTTAGCGAAGCCTTCACGCACAATCATTTTAACATACGGATGTTCCATATGCTTACCGGCAAAACGGCTGAATGAGGCCAAATAAACGTTAGCGTTCGGTTTGTTGTATACACTGGTAACGATTTCATCTTTATCTAAACCATAGGTATCGAAAAAATCACGAGACATCTCTTCTGGGAGACGCTTGTATAAGAAATCTGAAACGAGGCGTTTTCCAATAAAACTGGCAGAGCCTTCGTCCCCTAAAATATAAGCCAACGCGGGTACTTCATCGCTCACTGTTTCACCGTCGAAATAACAACTGTTTGATCCAGTACCTAGGATACAGGTAATGGCTGGTTCACCTGTGTAGGTTGAATAGGCACTTGCGACTAAATCGTGGTCAACATTGATCGTGGCGTTTTTGAAAACACGCTTTAAACCATCGTGAATGATGTCTTTTAAGCTCTCGCTAGAGGCACCTGCGCCATAAAAATAGACGAAATCGACACTGCCGTGGATGCTAGAAACAACGCCGTTACCGCCAAGCTCTTCATGAATGAAGGGCGCAGAGTGGAAATAGGGATTGAATCCCATGGTAGAGAATCGCTTGTACTCGGAACCGTCCGGGTTCAGAGCCACCCAATCACATTTTGTAGAACCACTTTCGGCGATTAGTATCATACGGTTTAAATAGCGGACCGCACCTTTAGAAGGTGCGGTCCAGTATTAAATGTTTAGGCTAGACGCTCTACTAGGTTCGCTAAACGTGCAGAATAACCCGCTTCGTTATCGTACCATCCTAGAACTTTTACAAGGTTTCCTTTAGCGCTGGTAACCCCTGCATCGAAGATACAGCTGTGCTTATCGCCAACGATATCAGAGCTAACGATAGGATCTTCAGTGTACATAAGAATGCCTTTCAACGGGCCTTCAGCAGCTTCTTTCATTGCTGCATTGATTTCTTCTGCAGTCACTTCTCTGCTTAATTGAACTGTCAGGTCAGTTGCAGAACCAGTGATGGTAGGAACGCGCATTGCATAGCCGTCTAATTTTCCTTTTAACTGCGGCAACACCAAAGCAACAGCTTTAGCTGCACCAGTAGAAGTTGGAATCATATTTACTGCAGCTGCACGTGCACGGCGCTTGTCTGAATGTGGTGCATCTTGAATACGTTGGTCAGAAGTGTACGCGTGAATGGTACACATAAAACCGCTCTCGATACCGAATTTTTCATCCAATACTTTCGCCATTGGAGACAAACAGTTCGTAGTACAAGAAGCATTACTTACCATGGTATCTGCATCGGTTAATTGGTCGTCATTAACCCCTAAAACGATGGTTTTAATATCTCCTTTTGCTGGAGCTGAAAGCACTACTTTTTTAGCGCCTGCGGTAATGTGCTTACCCATGCCTTCTGCGTTGGTGAAGAACCCTGTAGACTCTACTACCACTTCAACGCCGATCTCGCCCCACGGAAGTGCTTCCGGATCGCGCTGCGCGTAAACGGTAATTTCTTTACCATTCACGATCAAGCTGTTTTCAGTATGCGTTACAGTTCCATTGAAACGACCGTGTGCACTGTCGTACTTTAAAAGGTGTGCAAGCATATCTACTGCCGTGAGGTCATTGATGGCTACTACCTCAACTTTATCACTTTCGATAAGGTTGCGAAAAGTTAAACGTCCGATGCGGCCAAAGCCGTTGATTGCGATTTTTGTACTCATAGTTTGATGTGTTATGTGGCTAGAATTTTAGCAATAGTTAGCATTTCGTAGTCCAATTCCGTGGTTTTGCTGATGGCATCACCCAGCGGTGTAAAGACTACTTTTTGATTGATCATGCCCGACATGACCTTTTCTTGTCCCTCGATTAAACCTATGATTGCGTAATGTCCTAAAACAGAAGCTAGAACTCGGTCATTCGTTGAGGGAGAGCCACCGCGTTGTGTATGTCCTAATGTGGTCACTTTTACGTCGATGGACGGGAATTCTTTTCGAACGGTAGATGCTATTTCAAAGATGTCACCTAAATGATTGCCTTCAGCAACCATAATAATGTTAGACGTCTTTTTATTCGCTTGAGCGCTGCGCAAGTCCGCAAACAACTCACTGTATGTGTTTTTCTTTTCTGGCAAGATAATACTCAAGGCACCCGTTGCAAGACCGGTTGAAGCGGCAATGTATCCCGTATCTCTTCCCATGACCTCTACTAAGAATAAGCGGTTATGAGAAGAAGCCGTGTCACGAATCTTATCAACGCTTTCAATCACGGTATTGGTAGCCGTATCGTAACCTATAGTGTAATCTGTTCCGAATAAATCATTATCAATTGTTCCAGGAACTCCAATAACTTTTATTCCGTGTTCTTCTGCAAGTTTTAAAGCTCCCGTAAAAGAACCATCACCTCCAATAACAATGAGTGCATCTATGTTTCTGTCGCGCAGGTTTTTTGCCGCTTTCGCACGACCCTCAGGTGTTCTGAATTCTTGCGAACGAGCACTTTTTAGGAACGTTCCGCCAAGCGCAAGAATATGTTTTACGCTTGAAGTAGAAAGCTCAACGATATCGTTTTCTATCATGCCTTCATAACCGCGATAGACTCCAAAGACCCTTTTACCGTGGTATAAAGCGGTTCTCGTAACCGCGCGAATAGCGGCATTCATTCCAGGCGCATCGCCCCCGGAGGTAAGAACAGCAATGTTGTTAATTTCTGTAGACATAGTTGCAAAGATAATAACTAAGTGTAAATGTTACACTTATTAATTTTTTGTCATTATCTTTAAAAGCATCATATTTTACCTAAAACACACTCAAACACCGCTATGCCACAGCAATTTGAACTTAATTCAAACATTAGTGTAGACTGCGTCATCTTCGGTTTTGATGGCGAAAAACTCAAGGTTTTACTGATTGAAGAGAAAGATATAGGGCAGGGAATGTTAAGAAAACGTCTGCCTGGCGATCTAATTTTAAAAAATGAAAGCTTAAACGATGCCGCAGACAGAGTGCTCTTTGAATTAGCCACTCTCAAGGATGTTATCTTAAAGCAATTTCACACATTCGGTGACCCCGGCCGTGTAAATGACGCTAAGGACAGAAAGTGGCTGGAATTGTATCGTAAAGACCCTGCAGAACGCGTGATTACCGCAGCTTATTATGCATTAGTAAAGATGGATGATTTTGTTCCCAATCCCTCAAGTTTTGCAGGCGAGGCATTGTGGTGTGATATTCAAGAAGTTCCAGAATTGGCCTTTGATCACAATGAGATTGTCGAGGTGGCCTTGTGGAAATTACAGCGCCATTTTGTGTTAAATAAGAGCGGGTACGAGCTTCTTCCTAAGAAATTTACCCTTAATCAGCTACAGCAGTTGCACGAAGCAATCACCCAAGAAGAATTGGACAAAAGGAATTTCCGTAAAAAGGTGGTTCGCGAAAAGCTCGTTGAGGCAACGGAAGAAAAGCAAGACAATGTGCTGCACAAACCGGCTCGATTGTACCGCATCAAGGTTTAATTTCCCGCTTTTCTCCAAAACCATCTTCGTTTAGGATAAATAGTGGGATAATTCTGTTAATGGGACTATGCTGCGGATTTTACTTGAAGGCTCTTAAAGTGTACATTTGACTTTATAACTTAACAAGCGTAAGCAGATGAAAAGCACTTCTCGTTTTTTACTTTTCTGTTTTAGTTTCTTCTTCGTCCAGTCAATTGTAGCACAGACCGTTACTGGAACCGTAGTCGACGAATACAATGAAGCCTTGCCTTCAGTCGTCATTACCGTAGAGAATCAAAGCGGAACCATGACCGATTATAATGGTCAATACACCCTTAACCTCCCTAAAGGAACAAACAACATTACCTACAGTTTTGTCGGTTACGAGCCGGTGACAAAAGCGGTTGCCGTTCAAGGCAATAAGGTAGTAAATGTGGTAATGAAACCATCGCAAACGCAGCTTGATGAAGTGGTCGTAGTGGGTTATGGTGTGGCACGTCGACGCGACCTCACGGGTTCTGTAGTGAGTTTGAAGTCAAAAGAGCTCACGGACATTCCCACACCTTCTTTTGAAAATGCCATTCAAGGCAAGGCAGCGGGCGTTCAGGTTATCACGGGTTCTGGGATCGCCGGTTCGGGATCCATGGTTCGTGTTCGTGGGGTAGCCTCCATTTCTGCTGGTGGTGATCCATTATATGTGGTAGATGGGATTCCAATTACACAAGATTACTTTTTGAACGGAAACCGTGGGGGTTTCAATACAAACCCATTGGCGACAATTAACCCAAACGATATTGAATCGGTTGAAATATTAAAAGATGCCGCGGCAACAGGGATCTACGGTTCACGTGGATCTAACGGGGTTATTCTGATAACCACAAAAAGGGGAAAGTCAAAAAAGTTGACCTATAATTTTTCAGCGCGCACGGGAATCAGTGCACCGACAGCACTACCGAACATGGCGAGTAAGGAAGAGTACTTGCAGCTGTATGAAGAGGCCTGGGTAAATGACGGAAACGTTGGTGTTCCGGAGTTACCAGGAAATAGAATGAGCTGGGCAGAGGCCCAAGCCATTGAAGGAACCGATTGGATACAAGAAACTATTCGCACAGGCGTGAAGCAGGGTTATGATTTCTCTGCGTCTAAAGGGTTCAAAGGCGGTAACTTCTATGCGGGCCTATCTTATAATGATAACCACAGTTACTTAGCTGGAAACTCGTATGAAAGAATTTCGGGCCGATTTAATGTTGATTATAATCTGGCATCAAATCTAAAATTGGGGCTCAGCACCTCTATTTCAAGGGGTATCAATAATAGAATTGACGCAGCTTGGTCTGGCGGCTTCGGGGAAGCTATGTCGAAAGCTCTTCCCATTTATCCCGTACGTTATGCCGAGGATGAATACGATGCAGATGGTAATGTGGTTGCATCAGCAGGAGACTATTGGTTGAAAGGCGGCGTGAGCTTGAATCCCGTTGCACAACGTGAATTAAAGGATTGGACTGCAATCGAGGACCGCACGATAAACAACATCACTTTAGACTATAAACTAAGTGATGCATGGACGCTTCGAGGTCAAGGAGCCTTCGATTACATGCATTTTGAGGATCACATTTGGGAGAAAGCAGGCTACGATCCTACCTATAAAGATTCAGAAGGTAATTTGCTTGGTCGCGCAAACATGTACACCTATGATGTTTGGAACACTTCAGGCAACGCGACGGCGAATTACATTAAGGATATTGGGAAAAACCATCATATTAATTGGTTGGTGGGTTCTGAATACCAATACAACCGCATCCTTCGCTGGGATGGGTATTACGACAGTGAGGCCACAGGACAGATTCGTGAGACAGGACAATATGTAAACGATCCGCTAAGTTACCTAGAGGAGTATGCCTTTGCATCGGCCTTCACGCGTTTGAACTACAACTTCGCAGGCAAGTATTACGCGGAAGCGTTGATCCGTCGTGACGGATCTTCAAAATTTGGACCGAACAATAAATACGGAAACTTCCCGGCAGCATCTATTGGCTGGATCATTACAGAAGAAGATTTCATGGAAGGATTACCGAACGTGAGCTATTTGAAGTTGAAGACTTCGGTTGGTAAAAACGGAAACTCGGCCATTCCATCGTACCAGTGGTTTGGATACTATAATGTTGCCAATAATGGTTATGCGGGCCAGACCTACCGTTACCCGGTAATTCGCGAAAATGCAGATTTGCGTTGGGAGACGTCGACCACGTACGACATCGGTTTGGAGTATGGATTTTTCAACGATCGTGTAACCGGGGAATTGGCTTGGTACCACAAAGAAACTAACGACATGTTACTTAACGTAACCCTACAAGGCTCAACAGGATTTGGTTCTTGGTGGGATAACGTAGGTAGTGTCTACAATACTGGGGTTGAGTTTGCGATAAAGTCGCGCAACATTGTGAAGGATAATTTTACTTGGACTACAGATTTCAATATCGCACGCAATACGAATCAGATTACTTCGATCGGACAGTATTCTCCAGACGCTGTGAGTGGTGGAACGAATGATACACGTGTAGTAGTAGGAATGCCCATTGGTACGAATTACCTCGTGCAATTCTCGCATGTAGACCCAACGAACGGGTTGCCGGTGTACCTCACTAAAGACGGTGAAGAAACCTACACTTGGGATCTTCAAGACCGCGTGGCTGTAGGTAATGTCATGCCGGATGCTATTGGCGGTTTGACCAATACACTTAATTACAAGAATTTAGAATTCAGCTTCTTGTGGGTATTCACCATAGGTGGCGATATCTACGACAGTTCTTCGAAGCGTCAGATGGGCGTAGTGACAGATTGGAACATGCGTACCGATTTATTCGACCGCTGGCAGCAGCCGGGTGATGCAGCAACGTACCCAAGATTAAGCCGCGATTACCGCACCTATGGTGCGAATACGGAATGGATCAACACCAATCTTTGGTTGCACGATGGAACCTATGCACGTCTTCGTAACGTGAAGTTGAGCTACCGCGTCCCGCAAAGCAAGCTTAAAAACATTAAAGGCATGACCGTTAATGTGACCGGTACAAACCTGATCACATTAACCAACTTTATCGGTCTGGATCCAGAGATCGCTCGCGATTTCGAGAACGCTACGGATAGAAACATGTCTCCGAACATTACCTACCTCACGCCACCGCAAGAAAAGACGGTGAACTTAGGTGTAAACATTAACTTTTAATCCGCGCGAATCATGAAAAATTTGAGAGTATTTATAGCGCTAATCGCCATCGCAGTCGGAAGTTCTTCTTGCGAGCGAATTTTGGATTTTCAAGCGAATAGCGACAGCCAGATTCCGGCAGATTCAGCCATTCTGAACATTCAAGATGCGCAAGAGCTATTAGTAAGTGTATATGATGTTGCAGCAAACGCTTTTAACGGCAGCTTTCAGAACATTCCTGAAGTCATGTCTGATCACATCGCAGATCCATTAGGGCTGAATGGTGAGTATGCCCAGATTTGGCGTTGGACTTCGTCGTTCTTTAATGGATCTTTTGGTGGCGAATACCGCAACGCATATATCGCGATTTATCGTGCGAATACCTTAATTGAAGAGGTAGCGGATCTTGAGGGTGCTACTGCTGATGCGGTTGCCCGAATTACAGCGGAAGCAAAGTTTATTCGTGCATTGAGTCATTACCACGTGGTTCGTATTTGGGCATTGCCTTATGGATATACTTCTGATAACAGCCATTTAGGGATTCCATTAAAGGTGAGCGCGGATCAGACGCCACAGATGCGTGCAACCGTAGGAGATGTCTACGCGCAGATAGAGCAAGATCTTTTGGATGCAGAGGCTGATTTGCCGGCATCAAACGGAATTTTCGCAAACCAAATGGCGGCGAAAGCACTTTTGGCTAAGGTCTATTTAGAAATGGGTGATTTCGCTAATGCAAAAGCTAAGGCGGCTGAGGTAATGAACTCGGGAACGTATGCACTAGACCCCGTTTTGACCAATCGTTTTGCGGATCATTCAAATGGCAATCTTCCTGCAGAATTCATCTTTACATTGGTGAGTACAAACGAGAGTTCTGCGACGGATACCATCGTAGATGAACGCGGTACGGGATTTACCTTTAATTATCGTTCCGATGATCCAAACGCGAACCCAGCATTGAAAGCAAGTCAAGCATTGTATGTTGAGGCTACGGCGGATACAAATGATCTACGTGGACAGTTGTGGTACGAGGCGCGCAATGCGGGTACCCCTGATGAGTTCTATGTGGTGAGTAAATTCGACGGTAGTTTCCTCGATGTGCCTCTATTACATTTATCAGATTTGTATCTCATTTATGCCGAATGTAATGTGCGTTTAAATGGCGATAGTGATGGAACCGGATTGGCAAAAATCAATGCATTGCGTCAACGCGCTGGATTGACAGATTTATCTACTCTTTCACTCACTGATGTTATGTCGGAGCGACGTTTGGAATTGGCCTTTGAAGGTGACCGATTATTCCAACTTAAGCGCCAAGGTGTATTGGGAGAAATCCAAACCATTCGTGGTGTAGATTGGGATTGTCCAGGTATGGTACTGCAATTCCCTAATTTCGAAGGGACAGCGCAAGGATTTGTTTATAATGAAGAAGGAGGCTGCAACTAAGCAGGAAAGTATATGAAAGCAAGAATTATAACTATAGTGGCGGCTGCATTTTTAGCCCTAGGTGCATGTAAGCCTGAAGTGGGTCCAATCGGACCAAGCTATGAGGCAGGTGCAGGTATTCTCGGAACATGGGAGCTCACAATGGTCGAGCAGACGGATGTAACACTTCCAGTGCCCGAAACGCGCGATGTCAGTGATTTATACGTCGACGCTCAAAATAAATGGGTAGTTGCTTTTAATAGCGACAGTACCTATTCTGTGAACCAGCAAGGTCCGGGTTTTGATGTGTTTGGTAATGGGGGAACGTGGCGTTATAATACGCCTGAGTATCCGTCAGAACTTCATTTAGTGCAGGACTCAACAATAGTGGTTTTACCGATGGGTAACATGCCAAGAAGTATTGATCAGAATGTAAGCTTCATCTACGCTCGCGAGCGTTGCGACAAGCCGAGCGTTTCTTACCAATTAACGTTTACTCGTAAATAAGCCCTATTATGAAAAGAATAAATACACTTTTACTCTTGACTTTGGGCCTTTCAGCAAGTGCCCAAATCACGACTGTACCAGATGAAAATATAGATCCTGCAGATTCGTTAGAGATCATTTTTGATCCGGCGGCATTAGATTTGGCTGTAGGTCATCAAGATTTATTGAAGCAGGCAGTCGATGCAGGTGAAGACATGTATATATGGACTTGGAAGCCTGCGGAACACCCCGATGGTCACCCGTATGTCAATGGTACAGGTTCTGCTCCTTGGAAGAATTCAAACGAATCCATGAAAATGACGAAGAATTCGGACGGGACGTTTTCTTGGAAAATTGTTCCTACCCTTTTCTATGAAGTGGACGCTACCACGGTATATGCTGAGGATATTCACTTTTTAGTCAAAGCTAAAGACGGCGGTGGTTATGGCGATCCCGATGTAAAATCGGACGATCAAAGTATAGCCATTGACCCACCGGCTACAGAGCGCAATGCATTCTACCATTTTCCAACGAAGGTTATGGCAGACGATGTTTTGACCTTACGTTATGAAAATTGGCGCGAAGAGAAGGCAAGCATGCAAAACCTAGCTTCTGACGATTGTTACATGTACGCTAAAGTCACGTACACAGACGGGACTTTTGATCAAATTGAGAATACCTTCAACGTTGGAAGTAATCCAGACTTACAGATGGAATATTTAGACAACGGAAACTTCCAACTGCGCCTTATTCCTGAGGAATTCTTTAATGTTCCTTCGACAAAGACCATTGATTACCTCGAGTTTATTGCCATGAAGAAGGTGTTTGCTACAGGAGCCGATCGCGTAACAGAGGCTGTAAATGTTCAAATCGAATGTCAGTAAAATCATAATGCATAAACACTAAAAACCCGGCCTTGGTCGGGTTTTTTCTCTTTAGTCGCTAAATACATTGAAACGTATGCAACAGAAACCTAAACTCAGTTTTTGGCAGATTTGGAACATGAGCTTTGGCTTTTTAGGAATCCAATTCGGTTATGCTTTACAAGGCGGCTTTATGAGTCGGATTTTTGAAACCTTAGGTGCAGACGAGCACAGTCTTCCGCTCTTGTGGATTGCTGCGCCTCTCACGGGGTTGATCGTTCAGCCTATTATTGGCCAAATGAGCGACAATACTTGGCATCCGCGTTTCGGCCGTCGCCGTCCGTATTTTTTAATTGGCGCTATTTTGGCTTCAATTACTTTGCTTTTTGTACCCCACAGTTCCGCATTGTGGATCGCTGCAGGTGGACTTTGGATTTTAGATGCGACGATGAATATTTCTATGGAGCCATTCCGTGCGCTGGTAGCGGATAAGTTACCGGACAGTCAGCGCAGTTTCGGTTTCGTAGTGCAAACTTTAATTATTGGGGTGAGCACATGGGTGGCCTCAAACTTACCCCTTTTAGTCAGTTCTCTGGGCGTTAGTAATGAGGCGGATCCAGGGGTTGTTCCCATGTCCGTGAAGGTGGCCTTTGGTATCGGCGCTGCGATTTTTCTGCTGGCCATTCTCTACACCGTATTTACGACGGATGAATATCCTCCTGTAGACATGAAAGCGTTTCGCGCTGAGCAGAAGGAAAATTCGGGCTTAGTAAATACCCTGCGTGAGGTTGGAAAAAACATTGGGAATATGCCTTTAACCATGAAGAAATTGGGCGTGGTCCAATTCTTTTCTTGGTTTTCATTTTTTTGCATGTGGTCGATGGCGAATCCCGCTCTGACTGACCACGTTTATGGTGCTGCAAAGCCTGAAGCGATTGAATACGCTGTATCATCGGCTGCCCAGATTGAAGCCTACCAACTGGCGGATAGAGCATTCAATGACGCTTCCAATCAAGTGGGCTCTTACATGGGGAATTATGGCTTGAGCTCTATGTTGTTCGCATTGCTTTTAACGCTGTGGACAGCGAAGCGTCGTATCAATCGTAAGTACGTTCACATGTTCAGTCTTTTTGCTGGGGCATATGGTTTCATAAGTATGTACTTCATAACAGAAGCGTCAATGTTAACGTTGTCATTTGTCTGTATTGGTTTTAGCTGGGGATCTATACTTTCCATGCCTTACGCCATGTTAAGTTCAACCTTAGACCCAAATAAAATGGGGGTTTACATGGGTATCTTCAACATGTTTATTGTTATTCCACAGATTGTAGCGGCAACTTCTTTGACGGTCATTTATAAGAGTTTGTTTGGCGCAGAGCCAATCAATGCGATGTTACTTGCAGGTTCATCCCTTGTAATTGCCGGCTTAGCAAATCTTTTGATTACCAATAGGCACGCAGTGACTTATACTCCATCGGAGTAAATACATCCGTTTATCCCTGTTCATTGAAATAAATAGCAAAGAAAAAGGCCTCGATTTCGAGGCCTTTATTCTGGGGTTATATTTTTTTCTTCTTCCTGAATTCTCGTGGCGAGCATCCTTTTATTTTAAGGAAAGCGCGGTTGAACGAAGAGCTGGAGTTGAAACCACTCTCTGCAGCTACCTCTGTCATGACTTTATTCGTGTTGATTAGGAGGTTACTCGCGACCGTGGTGCGGAGCTGCATGAGGTAGTCTACGAAAGTCAGTCCAGAGGTTTGGCGGAACCAGCGACTGAAGCTTTGTTCGGTCATGCTGGCGATGTCGGAGATTTCGTTGAGGGTGATGGTGTTTTGGTAGTGGTCTTGGATGTATTTTGAGACGCGTTCCATGCGTTGACTAAGCTTTTGGCTCATGACGTTGGAGTAGGCGTTGTTGGTGGAGACTGTGAGGAAATCTGGACGGTCGGCGATCATTGCCATGAGGTTGAAAAATGCGCCAATGCTGCGGAGGGGGTCTTTGCCGACTATGGTGGTGAAGGCTTGGTGTTCGGCGAGGTTGAATTGGCCCAAATTAATGCCGTAGCTCATGGCGCGGAACAGGCGTTGAAGAGAGGCACTTTCTTTGAAGCTGTTGAGCCATTCCTGGGTGAATTGGAGCCCCCAGCATTCTTTTTCCATCTGCACATCGTCTTCCTCCGTGCTGACGAAGTTGTGGGGTAGATACGGGCCTAGAAGGAACGCCTGTCCAGGTTCAAACTCTATTGTTTTATTGCCGATGAACGCAAGGCCTTTGCCTTTGACAATGTAGGTGATTTCGATTTCTGGGTGGTAATGCCAATAATCTGTGAAAATGGAAGGGAAATTTTGCCCAGCTTTTTGTGCTAAGACATAGCTGTTGTAGCTACGGTCCTGCTCGGCAATGCGGATATTTTCAATAGTCGCCTTCACTCTAATCGTTCTCGTTTAATCAGGTGTACTTATAAAATTCGTTATTGCAGCGATGCAAATAATAAGCAGCTTATCAGCCCAGACTGTCGAACCACTAATAAGGCATTTCTTGACTCTAAGGTACCAAAAAAATGTAAAATTAGGGTATAATTAGGGAGATACAGTCGTTTCGTTTTGTTGCCGTCTAAAAATGTAATTCAACACGAATTCATGGTTTGTTGTATTAATCTGCAAGAATGTGGTTAAAAAACGGCTAAACACCAGTATCTGTTTGGCTTAACTTTGAAGAGTACTAAGTACATTTAATAATCAATCTATCATAATTATGAAAAAATTCTACGCTTTAGCAGCCGTACTCTTTTTGGGTGTAACTGCATTTGCTCAAACGCACAGCGTTACATTCCAAGTGGATTTAGGATCTGCTTCTGCGAATTCGAACGGTGTACATGTAGCAGGATCTTTCCAGAGCTGGTCGCCGTCAACGACCGGTTTAACGCAAGTCGGCACGTCTTCAATTTATTCTACCACCGTGAGTGTATCTCCCGGTCAATTGGAATATAAATTTCTTAACGGTAATGCTTGGGGCGACGACGAAAGTGTTCCTACTGCAGTAAACGTTGGAACGAACGGTAACGGTAACCGTTGGGCTGTAATCTCTTCAGATACTACGCTTCCCGCGGTAATGTTCGCTGGTGCGGCACCTGCTGGACAGAAAGCAATTCAATTCAAAGTAGATTACTCTTTGCAAACGCTTAGCGCTGACTCTGCACATGTTGCTGGAAACTTTCAAGGTTGGGATCCCGCAAAATCGCAGATGGTAAACTTTGACGGTGTATACCGCTACATAGCTTATGTCGGCAAAACAGACTCTACCTATTTTAAGTTTTTAAACGGTAATACCTGGAGTGATGTTGAGTCAGTGCCATCTACTTGTCAAGCATCTACTGCAGGTATAAGTCAAGGAGATAACCGTTTTTATACGGACACAGTCAGCGGTATTTACGAGGTATGTTACACAATGTGTGGCCCTTGTATGGTCGTGTCTACCTACGATATCACAGTAAATGTTGATGTGAGTTCCATCACAGCATGTGGCACCGTAGATTCTGTTACACTTGCAGGCCCAATCAATGGCTGGGGTGGAGAATTGATGACAGATCCAGACGGTGACGGCATTTATTCGATTTCTTACACTGGTGTAGATTCAGGCGATTTCCAGTTTAAAGCACGTTTCCACGAAAACGGTAATACCAACTGGGAAGGCGGGGGTAACAAAATCGTTACTGTAAGCTCTGATTCTGCAGTCGCAGCCCGTTGTTTCGGTAACGATACGTATGGTCCTTGTGCAGCTGTTCCAGCTACAGCGGATGTTACTTTCATCGTTGACTTTACGCAAGCAGCATTTACTCCTGCAGATACTATTTATTTGATGGGGGCTTTCACGCAGTGGGATGCGAATGCCATTCCTATGGTTTCTCATTCTGTTCCTGGTCAGTACATTGCTACAGAAGCTAATTACTGTCCAGGTTCTATGGAGTACCGTTTCTCAAATGGTGATCCAGCCAACACTGCAAATCACGAGCCGGTTCCTATGGATTGTGGTGTTGATAATGGCGTCGGTGGATACAACCGTTTCTTTGCTCGTTCAGGTAGTGCTGATACTGTACAACATATCTTCGGTCAATGTTCATTCATCTCTGTTGAAGAAGATGCACTATCAGGAGTCAGTGTTCGCCCTAATCCTATGAACGAAAGCGCAACCATCGCTTTAGGTAATGCCGGACGCTATTCAGTTCGAGTATTCGATATCACTGGCCGTGTAGTTGCTGGCTTCGAAAACGTACAAGGTGATATCACTTTAGAGCGCAATAATATGGTGAGCGGTATGTATTATGTGAACATCGCTGATGCGAAGGGAGCAACGAAAACACTCAAGGTTATTGTTGAATAAACGATACTGTTTCATTTAATTATAGATCCCCTGGGCGCGAAGCGCCTAGGGGATTTTTTATGCCCTTATCCCCAAAAAAAAAGCGCGCCCATTCGGCGCGCTTTGAATTTATTGTAGCTCTTGAGAAGCTTAGTGAAGTAAGCCGTTTTCTACTGCAAAGCGCACTAGACCAGCGGTGTTGTTCATGCCCAATTTATTCAAAATGTTTTGTCGATGGTTGTCTATGGTACGCTTGGATAAGAAGAGCTTTTTAGCAATTTCTTCATTGGTCAATTGATCCGCAATGTATTTGAGAATTTCAATCTCTCGCTTGCTCAATCTGGCAACGGCGGGATTATTGCTGTGGAATTCTGCGAATGTCTTGCCTAGAATTCTACGTTCAATCAGTGAATTAGCAATATCCATAGCATAATACAAGCGGCCTTCGAGAATAGCTGTAATTGCTTTTATTAACTCCCCTGTGTCGACGCTTTTTTTAATAAATCCTTTAGCTCCCGCTTTAAGCAGGTGCTCAACAACATTCATGTCGTCTGATTCTGAGAACCCTAAGACCGATTGTTCGGGCGTGAGGCGTAATAATGATTTCGTGAGTTCAGCACCGGAATGCTTTCCCAATTGCGAATCTGTAATGATTAAATGAAAAGCGAATTGATCGGCTAATTTTAGGGCGTCTAGAATGTTTCCGGCCTCCTTAACTTGGAATGAATACGACTCAAATTTACCCATTTCCAGCATGGTTTTGATACCGCCTCGTACAATAGGATGGTCGTCCACTACGAGAATACTAATGGTTCTGTTCATAATTGACATGTAAGCGAACTCCTAATGTAGTGAAAATGCTTAAAGTGAATCGATTGAGAGCGTATTAATCACTCAAAATCGCAAAAACGTAAGTATTTAGGCTTGTGGTTATTCACAGTGCGCTGTCAATAAAATAAATGTCTATATTTGTCGAAACTTTTTGGCTTGCAAAAGGGGGACCTCGAGTCCCCTCTTTTATTGGCGGTAATTTATGGAATACGACAAAGTAGCAAAAGCGTTAACAACAGCGGCAGATGAAAACGACGCCTTTTTGGTTGATCTTGAAATCAAACCGAATAATGTGATTGTTGCCTACGTCGATGCGGATACTGGTCTTACGATTGAGCAGATTAAAATGATCAATCGAAAGGTAGAATCATTACTAGACCGAGATGAAGAAGATTTCAATCTAACGGTAAGTAGCCCCGATTTAACGCGTCCCCTTAAAATATGGCGCCAGTACAAAAAGAATGAAGGTCGCTTTTTGAAAGTGAAATACGATGATAGAGAGGACGAAGGTCAACTCATCGAGGTAGCGGATGAGTACATTGTTCTCAGCGTACCACAGCAAAAGAAGAGTGACCCCAATAAAGAATTAAAAATTGAATTCACGGCGCTTACCGAAGCAAAAGTGGCAATTAAGTTTAAATAGGATTATTCAGATATAAACAATGGAAAATCAGGCGATTATTGAAAGCTTCCTCGCGTTTAAGGAGGAGAAAAATATCGACAGAATTACGCTCATGGCATTCATCGAAGAAGCCTTTCGCAATCAATTGCGTAAGAAATACGAAGACGATGAGAACTTTGATGTGATTGTTAACCCAGATAAGGGTGATTTGGAGATTTGGCGTAACCGTACGGTAGTTGAAGACGGTGCAGTGGAGGACGATAACATGGAAATCGAACTTAGTGCTGCATTAAAAATCGAGCCAGATTACGAAGTAGGTGAAGAAGTTTCCGAAGAGGTTAAATTGATCGATTTAGGACGCCGATTCATTTTGGCATTCCGTCAAAATCTAGTGAGTCGTATTCAAGAGCACGATAGTTCTGAACTATTCAAGCGTTACAAAGATTTAGAAGGTGAAATCATTACAGGAGAAGTACACCATGTGCGTCACCGCGAAGTCATCGTTTACGACGACGAAGGAAATGAATTGATTCTTCCAAAAGACCAAATGATTGGTGAACGTGAGTTCTTCCGTAAAGGCGATCCTATCCGTGCCGTTGTAAAAGAAGTGGTTTTCCGTGGTACAAAACCAGTGGTGATCATGTCTCGTACGGATGAGCGTTTCTTGGCAAAATTATTTGAGCAAGAAATACCAGAAGTATACGACGGTTTGATCACTATCAAGGGTGTAGTTCGTATCCCTGGAGAAAAAGCGAAAGTTGCAGTAGAATCGTATGACGATAGAATTGATCCTGTAGGTGCCTGTGTGGGCATGAAGGGATCCCGTATTCATTCAATCGTTCGCGAGTTGCGCAATGAGAATATTGATGTGATTAACTACACTACTAACTTGCAATTGTACATTCAGCGTGCATTAAGCCCTGCGAAAGTGACCAGTCTCAATATTGATGAGGACGCCGGTCGTGTAGAAGCTTTTTTAGCTCCAGATCAAGTAAGCTTAGCTATCGGCCGTGGTGGTACAAACATCCGTCTTGCCAGTAAATTGGTTAGTATGGAGATAGATGTATACCGCGATGATATAGAAATCGAAGACGATATCGAATTGGATCAATTCTCTGATGAGATTGAATCATGGGTTATCGCGGAATTGAAAAAGATTGGATGTGATACTGCGAAGAGCGTGTTGAAATTGACCAAAGAGGAATTGGTTTCACGTGCTGATTTGGAAGTTGAGACTGCAGAGCACATCTTAAACGTACTTCAGAAAGAATTCGAAGACGAAGAATAAGAAAACACCTAAAGACACTCTATGAGTAGCGTCAGATTAAGTAAAGCGACAAAAGAGCTTAACATTTCCTTAGACCGTGCGGTGGAGGAATTGGCTAAACATGGCCATGAAATTCCAAATAACCGTAACCATAAAATCACGAACGATCAGTACGAGGTTTTGATGACGGCGTTTGCCGATGACCTTGCGCGTAAAAAGCGCTCAGAAGAGGTAAGTCAGCAAGTGAAGGAGGAAAAAGAAATTCTTAGAGGGACTAAGGATACGGCTGCGGCCCCTGCTGAAGAAGCAGCACCTGAGCCTGCACCCGTTGAAGAGGCCCCTGTCGTAGAGGCTCCAAAAGAAGCCGCTCCTGAAAAGCCAGCACCGGCCCCAGAAGAGGTTCCTGCAGCAGCGCCAACTGTTGAAGCAGCCCCAGAAGTCGAGGCACCAAAAGAGCCGAACGTAGAGGCTCCAAAAGAAGCTACTCCAGCAGACAATGGTGGTTTAAAGGTGATGGGTAAAATCGATTTAGATGCCCAGAAGCCGAAGAAGAAAGAAGCACCAGCGAAACCTAAAAAGGTAGCGCCAACAAAAAAATCTTCAGGTGGTGGTGCGCACAACGCACCTAAGCCGGTTGAGCCGACACCAGTGAAAGAAGAGGTTCCACAGACGCCTCAGGATCAGGAGATCAAAACAAAATACGTTAAGATTGACGGGCCAAAATTCACAGGACAGAAAATTGTACTCCCGGTAGAAAAGCCAAAGGAGAACAAGAAGAAGCGTACGCGCATCAAGAAACAGGGTCCAGGTGGTGCGACACCGGCGCAAAATGATCCGAAAAATCGCAACAATACTCGCGGTCCTCAAAAGAGAGGCCCAGTTGGGGGTCGCGGACGCAAGCAGCCTGTTGTCGCGAAGCAAGAGTTAACAGACGAACAAATCCAAAAGCAGATCAAGGAAACCCTTGAAAAGCTTACTTCTGGAAAGAAAAATAAAGGCGCAAAAATTCGTCGTGATAAGCGTGCTGAACGCCGCGAAAGAGAAGAACTCGCGGATATTCAAGCAGCAGAAGAAAGCAAAGTATTACAGGTAACGGAATTCGTTACTGTAACTGAGCTTGCGAACATGATGGATGTATCAGTGAACGAAGTTATTGGTTCATTGATGGGAGTAGGTGTGATGGTAACGATGAACCAGCGTTTGGATGCAGAGATGCTCGAGATGGTGGCAGAAGAATTTGGCTACAGTGTCAATTTCGTCGATGAAGAGGTTACCGAAACATTCCTGGAAGAAGAGGATAAAGAAGAAGATTTAGAGTCGCGTTCGCCGATTGTAACGGTAATGGGACACGTCGATCACGGTAAAACTTCTTTATTGGATTACGTGCGTAAAGCAAACGTGATTGCCGGTGAAGCCGGGGGGATTACCCAGCACATTGGAGCATATAGCGTAAAAGTACACACTGGACAGACTATAACGTTCTTAGATACGCCAGGTCACGAGGCCTTTACAGCCATGCGTGCACGTGGAGCACAAGTCACTGATATTGCGATTATCGTTGTTGCTGCAGATGATGCAGTTATGCCGCAAACGAAAGAAGCCATTTCACACGCACAAGCAGCTGGTGTTCCTATCGTTATTGCGATTAACAAAGTTGATCGTGATGTGGCAAATCCGAATAAAATTAAAGAGCAGTTGTCGCAAGAGAATGTCTTAGTCGAAGATTGGGGCGGTAGCGTGCAGTGTCAAGAGATTTCGGCTAAAACGGGTCTGAATATTGAAGAACTATTGGATAAGGTGATCTTAGAGGCAGAAATGCTTGATCTGAAAGCCAATCCTAATAAGAATGCAAGCGGAACTATTGTTGAAGCTTCCTTGGACAAAGGGCGCGGATATATGTGTACTGCACTCATTCAGTCAGGAACAATGAAGGTTGGTGATTACGTACTCGCTGGTCAACATAGCGGTAAAGTGAAAGCTATGCTGGATGAACGCGGGAACCGCATTAAGGTAGCAGGTCCTTCTACCCCAGTAAATCTATTAGGTTTGGACGGGGCGCCAACTTCCGGAGATCGTTTCATCATCATGGACGACGAAAGAGAGGCGAAGCAAATTGCTCAGAAGCGTTTACAGCTTCAGCGCGAGCAAAGTGTGCGTTCTCAGAAACAGATGACGCTCGAAGAAATTGGTCGCCGCTTGAAGGTTGGAGATTTCCAAGAGCTCAACATTATCCTTAAGGGTGATGTGGACGGTTCAGTTGAAGCACTTTCGGATTCGTTACAAAAATTAACTACCGAGGAAATTCAAGTGAACATCATCCATAAGGGTGTGGGTCAGATTTCTGAAAGTGATGTATTGTTGGCTACGGCATCTCAAGCCATTGTCGTGGGTTTCCAGGTTCGACCATCTGCTCAGGCGCGCAAGCTTGCTGAGAAAGAGGAAGTGGAAATCCGTATGTATTCCATCATCTATGATGCTATTAATGAGATTCGCGATGCCATGGAAGGCATGCTTTCTGCTGAGGTCAAAGAAGAGATTAAGGGTACAGCTGAGATTCGTGAAACGTTTAAGATTTCGAAAGTTGGAACCATCGCAGGTTGTATGGTTACAGATGGTATTATTGAGCGTAATAATGACGTTCGTATCATTCGTGACGGTGTAGTGGTTTACACTGGAAAACTGGGTTCACTCAAGCGCTTCAAGGACGATGCAAAAGAAGTTCGTCAAGGCTTCGAATGTGGTCTTAACATTGAGAAATTCAATGATATCAAAGTTGGAGATATCGTAGAAGCCTTTGGATTCACAGAGGTCAAGCGTACGCTCTAAGCCGCGCTTTTTTAGAATATACAATCCCCCGGGCGCAACGCGCCCGGGGGATTTTTTTTGCTTTCATTTTTGACTAAAGCACGATGCTACCATTTAAAGAGTAACGCTCCTACTAAGAACAACGCGCCATAAACGGCTGCGATACCCCCTAGCCAGTATAGCACTAGCAGCGGTGTTGCCGGGCCGTCCTTAATCTCAGGATCATCTGCAACTTTCCAAGCAACGGGCTTCCAGGCTCCACCGGGTCGAACTTTGGCGTAAAACTCTACGAGTGTACTGCTAGATTCTGGAGCGGTTATATACATCGTTAACAACCACGCGATGGTAGTGAAGCCAACGGTGAAGAAAAAGCTATTGGGAAACGCCCAAGCTAATGCGTAATGGGCAATGGCATAAGCGATAAATGGCGCTACCGTCGCAGTAATTTCCGCCCACGCATTGATGCGCCACCAATACCAACGTAAAATCAGCACTAAGCCCAATCCTGCCCCACATTCCATGATAAACTGCCAAACACCAGCGATACTGTTCATTTGCGAGGTAATCAGGAGACCTAAAAATGCCAGTAAAAGAGTGGTCGCTCTCGAAATGCTTAGACTTAAGCGACGTGGCGCGTTGGGTCTAAGAAAGCGTAAATAGAAGTCATTGATTAAATAGGATGCTCCCCAATTTAATTGAGTAGACATAGTGGACATATAAGCAGCAAAGAAAGAGGCAAGCAGCATTCCTAAAATTCCTTTAGGTAGGTAATCGCGCATGATGAAGATGTAGCCAAATCTATAGTCTTGCTGGTACTTCAATGCTTCTGGAAGCCGGTCTCCATAAATAGGTTCCCATGTGGCGACCCATTGTGCATATTCAGATTGTTGTTCCGCGGTAAGGGCTTCACATTCATAGACGCCTGTGAGGCATTCATAGTTAATAAAATCTGGAGTTTGTTCTGCAAGATTGTTTTGACCACCATACAATGCAATGGCACTTAATGCGACGATAATCCATGGCCAAGGGCGCACTGCGTAGTGGCCAATTTGAAAAAGTGCGCTCGCTAAAAAGGAACTACGTTCGTCCTTAGTAGAGAGCATACGTTGCGCGCTGTAACCGCCGCCACCTGGTTCTGCTCCAGGGTACCAAGAGGTCCACCACACCATTCCGAAAAAGGCAAGGAAGGAGGCCAACGAGATTTGGTAGCGCCCCTCAGCACCTCCCTCACCTACAGAAGGAAGAAAAGAGAACGTCTCCTCAGGGAGCGCGGCGCGTAGGCCTGCAAGGCCACCAATTTCCGGGGCTTTTAATACGTAATAGGCTAAGGCGATAGAGCCGGACATGGCTAATACGAATTGGAATACATCGGTATATACTACTCCCTTGAGTCCCGAAAAACTGACATAAAAGACTACAATAAGCAGAGCAACGCCTGTCCACACAAATGCTGATTCATGAGTCATTCCAAAGAAACCTTCGAGAAGCGTAATCATTGCAACATTAACCCAGCCCATGATCAGCACGTTCATGATGCCTCCGAGATAAATAGCTTTAAATCCACGAAGCAAAGCGGCTGGACGCCCGGAGTATCTAAATTCAATAAACTCAACTTCAGTAGTGAGACCAGAGCGACGCCACAATCGGGCAAAAAATACGGTGGTCAACATGCCGCCTGCTAGTAAGTTCCACCAAAGCCAGTTCCCGCTAATACCATACTGGCCTACGAGTTCAGTTACTGCTAAAGGGGTATCTGCCGCAAAGGTGGTAGCTACCATAGAAATCCCTGCTATGTACCAAGGAAGGGAGCGGCCTCCTAAGAAGTATTCACTGAGCGTTTTCTTTTTACTTCGACCAAAATATAGACCAATTAAAACAGTCGATAAAAGAAGAAGGACGAGAACAATGATGTCCGTTGTGCTAAGAATCATGGCGCGGTTTAGTTTCGTTTGCTTGCGAAGAAATCAGTGAGTAATTGGGCACATTCCTCTGCCATTACGCCACTGGTTATTTTTGTTTTTGGATGCATAGGACCGCCATGTTTTTGGTATCCACGTTTAGCATCGCTAGCTCCGTAAACCACATGTTCCATTTGTGACCAAAAAAGGGCTCCAGCGCACATGGGACAGGGCTCGAGCGTGACGTACAGGGTGCATTTTTGAAGGTATTTATTGCCGAGATAATTGCTTGCAGCAGTAATTGCTTGAATCTCAGCATGTGCGGTTACGTCTGTAAGTAATTCCGTTAGGTTGTGGCTGCGTGCTATGATGCGCCCACCAGCTACGATTACCGCTCCAACTGGGACTTCTCCTGCCGCTGCAGCAACCCGAGCTTCAGCTAAAGCGGCCCGCATATATACATTGTGATCGTTGAGGTCTATCATCTTCTACGCAAAATAGGGAATTGGCCCACAAGTTTGGCTATTTTTGCGGTTCAAACACCATCAAAGATGTACAGATCTCATACTTGCGGCGAATTGCGCGCATCACACATAGGACAAACAGTAACGCTCGCCGGTTGGGTTCAGCGGTCGCGCGAATTAGGCGGCATGACCTTCTTAGATTTACGTGACCGTTACGGGATTACTCAGGTTGCTTTTAATGAAGAGTGGGATGCTGATTTATTACAGAAGGCGAGAAAATTGGGCCGCGAATGGGTAGTGCAAATCGAAGGTGAGGTAATTGAGCGCCACAGCAAAAATGCCAAAATTCCTACAGGAGACGTGGAGATTAAGAGTGTAAAGCTCGTAGTATTGAACGCAGCGAATACCCCACCGTTCACTATTGAAGAGGAAAGTGATGGTGGCGAGGAGCTCCGTATGAAGTACCGCTATTTAGACTTACGTCGCGGTCCACTACAGCGAAATTTGGCTTTGAGAAACCGTGTGAATATAGAGGTGCGCAAGTATCTAGACGCACAAGGCTTCATGGATATCGAGACGCCGTTCTTGATCAAATCTACGCCAGAGGGTGCTCGCGATTTTGTAGTGCCTTCGCGTATGCAGGAAGGTAAATTCTACGCATTGCCGCAGAGCCCGCAGACGTTTAAGCAGCTGTTGATGGTTAGTGGTTACGATAAGTATTATCAGATTACGCGTTGTTTCCGCGATGAAGATTTACGTGCGGACCGTCAGCCAGAATTTACACAGATCGACTGTGAGATGGCTTTCGTGGAGCAGGAAGATATTTTGAACACTTTTGAAGGATTATTGCTTCACCTGTTGAAGGACGTGAAGGGTGTTGAAATCGATAGCGTGCCACGAATGACCTACGCGGAGGCCATGGAACGCTACGGAAATGACAAGCCAGACATTCGTTTTGGGATGGAATTAGCCAACCTTAATGCATTAACACAGAATCTAGGCTTCATGGTCTTCGATCAGGCAGAGACTGTTTTGGGTATTGCAATTGCAGGCGCAGCGTCATGGACACGTAAGCAGATTGATAAATTAACCGATTGGGTGAAACGCCCAGATATCGGTATGAAGGGCATGGTCTACTGCAAGGTCAATGAGGACGGAACCTACAAGAGCTCTGTAGATAAATTCTATACACAAGAACAACAAGCTGAATGGGCGAAAGCTACTGATGCGAAGCCGGGTGATTTGATTTTAATTTTAGCCGGTGAGGAGCGCTTAACGCGCAAAGCCACATCAGAATTACGCCTTCACATCGCAGAACAGATGGGTCTGAGAAACCCTGAAGTGTTCGCACCTCTATGGGTAATGGACTTTCCACTGTTAGAATGGGATGATGAAACGGAGCGTTATCATGCGATGCACCACCCCTTTACTTCCCCTAAACCTGAAGACATTGACCTTATCGATACGGATCCCGGCAATGTGCGTGCAAATGCATACGATCTCGTGTTAAACGGGAATGAAATAGGAGGTGGATCTATACGTATTCACGATCGTGCGCTTCAAAGCCGCATGTTTGATTTGTTAGGATTTAGCAAGGAAGAAGCAGAGAAGCAGTTCGGTTTCTTGATGAGTGCGTTTGAATACGGAGCGCCTCCTCATGGTGGTTTAGCTTTCGGTTTTGACCGATTGGTAGCAATCCTCGGCGGTGCTGAGGTTATTCGCGATTTCATTGCTTTCCCGAAAAATAATGCGGGTCGTGATGTTATGATTGATGCTCCGGCTACTATTGACAGTATTCAGTTAAATGAGTTAAAGCTTATAACTACTGCGAAAACGGAAGAATAGAGTATAGCTTTTTGCTTAGATTAGGGGTCCTTAAAACCCTATTATGCTACGCAGCTTTTTACTTTCTGTAGCCTTTACCGCCGCTTTTTTACCAGCCTCAGCTCAAAACCGCGAGACTTCAGCCCTTAGTGCATCTGACATAGCGTCGATGACATGGGTAGAAGCTATGCAAGATTACCGCGTGAATTTTCATACGGTAGTGGATAAATTCAATGCAGAATTTGATGGTAAGCCCTATGAAAAAGGGCACGGCTGGAAGCAATTCAAGCGCTGGGAATACATGATGGAAGAGCGTGTTGGTGAATCTGGTGTTCGCCCACATCCATCCGTTTTATATCAAGCCATTCAGCAGCAACAGGCATCTACTACAACAGAATATGGTGAGTGGTCAGTCATGGGTCCTGTGAATGCTCCCTCAGGTGGTGGAATTGGCCGTATTAATGGCGTTGCTTTTCACCCTAACCACCACGACACTATTTATGCCGGCGCTCCAGCAGGAGGCTTATGGGTAAGTTACGATGATGGACAGAGCTGGAATACGTTTACTGACGAATTGACGAACCTAGGTGTTAGTGATCTAGCTATTGATCCTCTACACCCGGATACTATGTACCTCGCAACAGGTGATCGTGATGCTGCTGACACGTATAGCTTCGGTCTATTAAAGTCTACGGATGGTGGAATCACATGGAACACGACTTCTTTGTCATGGTCTACCTCTCAGAATTATAGAATAGCAAGAATTATCGTGCATCCAGACAGCACACATATTGTTATGGCGGCTACGAACGCAGGAGTTTATCGCAGTACCAACTACGGTCAGAACTTCACTCTCGAACAGAGCGGTTCTTTTTATGGAATGCGTATGGGCCACGGAGACACTGTATTTGCTACTACAAACGGATCTAGCCCCAAACTATACCGTTCACTTGACGCCGGAGACACCTGGTCACAGATGTCAAATGGTCTTCCAACTAGCGGAAAGTACCGCTGTGAGGTCGCGATAAGCTCAGTTCCAGGTAAGGTATACCTCGTTTACGGTTCTTCAAATTACGGTTTTGGTGGTCTCTATCGCTCTACAAATGGTGGGTCAAACTGGACTCTGATGAGTTCTACGCCCAATATTATGGGTTGGTCAAATAACGGTTCAGGCTCTGGTGGTCAATCGTGGTATGATTTAACCATTGCATGTGATCCCAATTCTGAAAACACCATTTACGTGGGCGGTGTGAACATATGGAAGTCAACCAACGGCGGAACAAACTGGTCGTGTGTGGGACACTGGTACGGTGCGGGATCAACGCCCTACGTTCATGCAGATCACCACCATGCGGATTTTAGACCGGGTACCTCTGAATTGTACGTAGGAACCGATGGAGGTGTATATAAAACAACGAACAGTGGAAGTTCTTGGAGCGATTTGAACGACGGGATGAACATCACGCAATACTATAAAATTAGTCAGAGCACTTCTGATACCGCGGTTATACTAGCCGGCGCTCAGGACAACGGGTCCCATTTGCGCAGTACGACTGTGAATTGGTCAGAAGTCACAGGTGGTGACGGAATGGACAATGGTGTAGATGCGGTTAATGATAACCTCATGTATACTTCTATCTATTACGGAGACTTCTACAAGAGCACAAATGGCGGTGGTTTTTTCAGTTCTATTAATACTTTATCTGTTTCTGGCTCAGGAAACTGGGTAACGCCCTTTAATACAGACCCAGTAACTACGAACACCGTATACGCAGGTTTCAAGAAAATATGGAAATCAACGAATGCGGGAGGTTCATGGTCAGCTACCTCTTCAAATAATATTAGTGGTAATTCAAATATTGACGAATTCGAAGTAGCGCCATCGAATACTGATTATATCTACACGCTTATTAACAGCAATATTTACGTCTCTACAAATGGAGGAAGTAGTTGGTCTAGCATTACACCTTCCGGCTCGATGAGTCCATCTCCAAATAATATTTCAGGCGTTGCCATTGATCCGAACGATGAAGAGCATATCGTCATTTCTATCAGCGGTTATGCCGGTAATAGAAAGGTGATGGAGTCCTTTAATGCAGGTTCAACATGGTCTAACTTAAGCTCAGGTTTACCTAATGTTCCGGCTACGGCAGTAGCTTTTGAAGGAGGCTCTAGTGATGGTATTTATGTTGGTACCGATATAGGTGTGTATTACACTAGCTCCAATTTTTCGAATTGGATCAGTTTTAATAAAAACCTGCCGAATGTAATTATTTCGGACATTGAGATTTATGCAGACGATGCCCTTATTCGTATCGGCACGTATGGGCGTGGTGTATGGCAAAGCCCATTAATGAGTGGCTTTACGAATGCGCCGGTAGCATCTTTTACAGCAGATCCTTTAGCAACCTGTTCTTTAGGTGATACCATTTCGCTTACAGACTTATCAAGCGGACTACCGACTTCTTGGAATTGGCAGATTTCGCCCTCAACCTACAGCTTTGTAGGAGGGACCAACGATAGTTCCCAATACCCAAAAGTGGTCTTTACCTCAACAGGTGCATATACGGTGACCTTGACTGCAAGTAATAATTACGGAACAGACGATACAACAGCCTTTCAGATTTTAGGTGTTGGTGGTGCACCATTACCATTTACTGAAGATTTCGAGTCCGGTCTCTCCGGTTGGGAGATTGCTAATCCTGACGCAGGAATCACCTGGTCTGCTGCGACAGTAAATGGAACCAGCCCAGGAAGTACTGCGATGACGATTAACCATTATTCCTACAGTACCACGGGTGCTTTAGATGAATTAATAAGTCCTGCGCTTGACTTTACAAACGATACATTGATTAATCTAGAATTTGAATATGCCTCAGCGTATTATTCAAGCGGTTATAAGGATAGTTTGAAAGTTTATGTGAGTGACGATTGTGGGTCAACTTGGGATTTAGTGGCGGCTTACGACGGTTCTGATGCCAGTTTCACGACAGCAGGAGCAGTTACCTCAGCATTTGCACCGGCCGATTCGACCTACTGGTGCCACGGCTCGTCTTCAGTGACCTGTCCAACTATTGATTTAGATGCATACAGTGGTACTCCTGGAGTTCGAATTAAATTCGTTGCAGTGAATGGCTATGGGAATAACATATATCTAGATAACATTAATATTTCAGGCCAAGCGCAATTCCCGCCAGTTGCTGCTTTCACTGGCGATACTGCCGGTTGTACGGGTAAGACATTACAATTCTATGATTATACAGCACCGTCCGCTGCATCTCGCTTATGGTCTTTCCAAGGTGGAACGCCAAGCACAAGCACTTCTGCGAATCCATCAGTGACCTACGCGACTCCGGGTACTTACGATGTTAAGTTAGTAGTTGCTAATGCTGCGGGAGTCGACTCAATAGTACTATCAAACTACGTAACCATCATAAGTGCGCCTTCAGCGGGTATTGCACTTACGAGTTCGACATCTTCTACACTTTGTAGTGGAGATAGTGCAACATTTACGGCCACACCAACCAATGGTGGATTGAATCCAACAATAAATTGGATCCTGAACGGTTCTGTTGTCGTAAGCAATACGTTCACTTATGGAGGCACTTTCGCAAACAACGATGTACTTAAAGTAGAAATGGTTAGCGCAGACGATTGTGTGGCTAATTCAGTAGTAGCCGACTCTATTGTCCTATCAGTGAACAGCCTTCCGGCCGTAACACTCAGTTCGCAAGGTTATGTTTGTGAATTGGATGGGCCTCAACTTCTTTCAGGCGGTCAGCCTTCCGGCGGTGTGTATGGTGGTTCGGGTATTGTCAATGATAGTATTTATCCTGCAACAGCGGGAGTTGGTTCTCATTGGGTCTATTATACCTACACGGACGTGACTACAGGTTGCTCGCGGACAAAACAACGTGCAATTAGTGTGCAACCGGCACCCGGTAAGCCAACGGTTTCTCAGAACACCGCTGGCGAGCTAGAGGCCGCTACGCCTGCAGGAAACTTTACTTATGAATGGTTGGACGCAAACATGGATCCAATTAGCGGGGCGAATGGAATGACCTTCTTGCCACAATCCAATGGAGATTATTACGTTAGAATATTCTCAAATATTCAGTGTTCAAACGTTTCAGATGCCTATAGCGTGATGAATATCGGTCTAGGTGAAGCTTTGACTTCAGGTTGGAGTGTCTATCCAAATCCGGCACAAAAAGTATTGACTCTTCGTGTTGAAGGAGCTGCAGATGTACGTTTATTAGACGCTTCGGGAAGATTGGTATATGAAGGCCGTGTAAGCGGAGAGGCGCAGTTAGATGTGCAAGATTGGGCACGTGGAAACTATGTGCTACAGATTATAACCGATGCGGGCGTAGCGAATGAAGCTATTGTATTGCAGTAAGATAAAACTTATATAAAATAGAAAGCCCCGAAGTATTTGCTTCGGGGCTTCTTTATGTTTAAAAGATTTGGGTGATTACGCAACAACCATATGTGCGATCATGCTTTTGAATAATTCTAATCCGTCTTCATTTCTAAGCTCTGCGTCCGCTGCACGTTCTGGGTGAGGCATCATTCCAAAAACATTTTTAGCTGCATTAGAAACCCCAGCAATGTTCTCTAGCGCGCCGTTAGGATTAACG
Source organism: Schleiferiaceae bacterium (assembly GCA_028357285.1). Lineage (GTDB taxonomy): Bacteria > Bacteroidota > Bacteroidia > Flavobacteriales > Schleiferiaceae > UBA10364. Next base: position 89,375 of record JAOMWM010000003.1, read on the forward strand.
GCAGCACCAACTTCTCCTTCAGCAGTACTGTATTGGAAAAGGATTTGATCATTGGCTTTTAATTCTGCCAATGTCTCCTCTGAGCAGTAGTAATTTCCTTCACCGTGTGCGATAGGAATTTTATAGCCGCGCGTGTGGTCTAGATCTGCGCTAATACCGGCCGATTTAGAAACGGGTTTGATATATACGTTTTTACAAATGAACTTGTGGCTGTTGTTGTGTCGCAGTGCCCCAGGCAATAAACCACTTTCCGTAAGAATTTGAAACCCGTTGCACACACCTAAAACATAACCGCCGTTGTTAGCAAACTCAATCACGCTACCCATGATCGGGCTCATCTTTGCGATGGCGCCAGAACGTAGGTAATCTCCATAAGAGAAACCGCCCGGCAATACTATACAATCCACTCCTTGAAGATCCGTGTCTTTGTGCCATAGATTGACCGTTTCGTGTCCCATAATGGTTCCGAGTACATACATCATATCGTGGTCACAGTTAGACCCTGGGAAGGTGATTACACCGAATTTCATAGCAACTAGCTTAAAATAATTTTAACAAAGGTACGTGCTTTTAGTAGAATATGCGACTGGTAACGCCGATGGTATGCATCTAGATGTTGCCTTTCCATCTTTGAGGATATTGAGCATCAAAAAGACTTCCTGATACTCCTTTTTTCTGCTTGTTGATTTTGGCACATATTATGGATTGTAGATAGACATTGGTAGATTTTTTATTTGTAGGGATGAAGCATTTTTTAGTCGGATTTGAACGGAATAAATTCCAGTAGATAAATCCTTTTCACCCCACAAATACGGCCCTATTCCGATAGGATTATCTCCTGCAATACCCTCAAAAGAATGCCACTGGGTGATGGGGCGGCCGCCGCGATCTAAAAGCCGAAGGGAGAGGATGTCTCCGGCCGCCATGGACACCCACAGATCGGTCGAAGGCAGGTAATAATTAGGGTCAAAGCTGAGGTGGGAGCGTTTAAGATGCGCGCTGACTTCGACGCCACCCATGGAGGAGGCGCAGCTGTTGATGGCGTTCGGTGAGGCTTCTGAAGGGCAGCACCAGTGTGCATGGTGGGGCGTCCAATTCGAGGGAGCGCGACCAGGACTGTCTAGGGAAATGCGTTCCCAACTTCTGTGTTCGAGCGGCGCTTCCCACGGTCTATAGGTCATTTCGTCAAAGGTTCGTGCGCCGGTTCCTTGCAAGAGCAGTGCGGTTGTATCGTTGGGTAAGGTTGTAGGGCTTGGAAAGGCACGAATTTGATGTGGAGCGAGTAACGGGAAGAGGGGTAGTTGTAGCGCACAAAATGTAGGTGGGGTATCGTAAAATCGGTATGCTGAAGTTCTAGAAGCGGTAGTTTTTAGAAGGCGCAGAGGGTCAAGACGAATGGGCCTGTGGCTGGTGGAGGCCAGTTCTATGAACTCTTCTAATTGGTCCGGAGCGGCGTGGACTTCATTGATGAACACGGTTCCTGAATCCGGGAATTCAGCAGGTAAAAGCTGGAGGCTAGAATCTCCCAGTATTGGTGGGAGTGCCGTTTGCACCACGGGCAGTAAGAAAGGCGCATCGGAGGTCCATTGTGCTTGCAGTTGTGGTGAAAGCAGGTGAAGGTAGGAATAGAGCGAATGGGAAAATTGAACAAAGTTGGTACCGTTTTGATCCCCAAAAAGACCATTGGGTGGGTTTTTAGGAAGGTTTTTAGACGGAATTGGTTCATTAATGGGGGTTGCAGTGGGAACGACGCGCCATTGAGTAGTGGTATAGGATATGGAATCGGCGAGTAATAGGAAATCACCAAAGGATTGATGCGGGGCATACGGAAAATTGTAGGGTTGAACAGCAACAGAGATGCCTTCGTTTTTCAGAATGAGTACGCCTTCATCGGGCAGAGAAAACCCTGTAAGGTTTTGTGCGTTTTGACCGTTTCCGTAGCGGATTATTCCAGAATCTAGGGGGCAAGCAATGGTTTTTTTTGTTCCACTCTCCGTGATGAGGTCCAACACTGCTTCGGGCATGGGAACTTGACTGTAGGCAATAAAATAATCGCCCTGGCTTCCTTCAATCTGGTGGATGCCGATAATTTGTACGCTTTGACGGTCTGGATAGTTCAGTAGTACGGAGTCTACAGCGAAAAAGGTGAGATTACCCGCTGTGTCGACGGCTAGGGGAACTTCTATAGCCCACCGACCCAGAGGAACGGGCCGATCGAAGAACACGTCCCAATGCGAAGGCCCCAGATAGGGATAAAATGCGGTATCAAGAGCTGTTCCGTCCTGCGCGCGCGCAATGACGCCGTTTAAACTTCCGGGCGCAGGTAAGGCAGGTTCTGACCAATTAAGCCTGAGGTGCCGTGGCGATAAAACATCAATGGCTCGCAATTTCGGCGCCACGGTATCACGAAAAGCATAGCCTTCGGCCTTCAATGTTGAAAATAAAAATTTATCCACACGGCTTGAGGTAAAGGTGCAGTGCAGACTGAGACTTTTTGAGGAGCGAAGCGTGCTGTCGGTCGTGCTGAATAAGAGTGTGTCCGTATCATACACGTGAAAAGTGTAGTTGCTATCGCGTTCAACCCGAAGTGCAACGGCTACTGCATTCCGGTTCACGTAGCCTGAAATTGCAGCGAGAACGCTGTCTTTTTCAGGGGTATGCAGCATCAAGGAAAGATCATCGCCACTGGATCCGGAGAGTTGAATGGCGTAATAACCCCAGTCCGATTCGATGAACTTAAAACTGCAAAAATTAGCTGTGGACGGATTAAAATCCATCTGTATTTTGAGGCTCCAATTTCCGCGGAGCGCAGCGCGACTCTCGCGACGCCATTCCAAAGAACCCGCAGCAGGCGCTGCGCTCCGCAACCCATCTGCTGAAAATTGCATCCACGCGGTATCGCCCTCCCAGTCTACATGTGGAGCAGTTAAGGAGTCGAGAAGTTGGTAAAATTGGCCTGTGGCCGCGTTAAAAATGAGGCAGAAACAGAGTGTTAGTGCACTACGAAACAAGTCGGTGAACATAAGGCAGTTTAGAAGTAGCTTTGCGGGGTACTATATAAGTTAAGTCAATTTTTATGAGAATTGCAGTTGTCGGCGCCACGGGAATGGTTGGCCAGATTATTTTGAAAGTATTGGCGGAACGCAGCTTTCCTGTCACGGAACTTATTCCTGTGGCATCCCAGCGTAGCGTGGGAAAATCGGTCGCTTTTGGCGGACGGGATTGGACCATTCAAAGCCTGGACTCGGCCGTTGCTGCGGTACCTGATCTCGCACTTTTCTCCGCGGGAGGCGAAACCTCATTAGAATGGGCGCCAAAATTTGCCGCGGCTGGTGCGCGTGTTGTCGATAATTCGAGCGCATGGCGCATGGATGCCGACAAAAAATTAGTAGTACCAGAAATCAACGCGGATGCATTAACTGCTCAAGACTTCATCATTGCAAATCCCAATTGCTCGACCATCCAATTGGTCATGGCACTGCATCCGCTGCACCAAGCTTTTGGGGCGAAGCGCGTCATCGTAAGCACCTACCAAAGCGTTACTGGAACTGGTAAAGCAGCTGTTGATCAGCTCGAGGGAGAGCGTATTGGCGAAGATCCACAAATGGCTTACCCGTATAAAATTGACCGCAATTGTATTCCGCATTGCGATATTTTCCTCGAGAACGATTACACCAAAGAGGAAATGAAGATGACCAAGGAAACCGTAAAAATCATTGGCGATACCGGGATAAAGCTGTCCGCTACCGCCGTTCGCGTTCCTGTGCAGGGCGGACACAGTGAGAGCGTGAACGTAGAATTTGAGCGCGAATTCACTTTGGATGCGGTGCGAAAGATCTTAAATGACACTCCGGGCATCACCCTTCAGGATCGCCCTGAATTCAATACCTATCCCATGCCGCTTATGGCGGAGGGAAAAGACGATGTATTTGTGGGCCGATTGCGCCGCGACTTCACCGCCGATCGCGCCCTGAACCTATGGATTGTTAGCGATAACCTTCGTAAGGGGGCTGCTACAAATACCGTTCAAATTGCTGAGGTCTTGTTGAAGAAAGGATTCATCGGATAATTTTAATTGGATCATACTTCAACCGAACCACCTTTATTGTTTTTGTGTTACTGAGGTATGAGAATTAAAACAATAGCAATGGCCTTGTTTGCCTTTATGGCGAGCTGTACGGCCCAAACCAACAAGAAGATGAGCGACGAATATGCAATGGCCACCATACCGGCACCCGAAGAAGGACAGGAAGTAGCTGTATTAGCATCGGGATGTTTTTGGGGTACAGAATTTTATTTGCAAAAAATCCCAGGTGTGCTCGCAACGACATGTGGATATACGGGTGGGATGGTAAAGAATCCTACCTATCGCGAAGTCTGCAGCAAGCGCACAGGTCACTATGAAGCTGTACATGTCGTCTTTGATCCAGCGCAGGTATCGTTTGAAGAAATCGCACGCGTATTTTTCGAAACGCATGACCCTACTCAACGCAATGGACAGGGACCTGATATAGGTCCACAGTACCGTAGTGCCGTGTTTTTCCAGAATCAGGAGCAACGTGAGGTTACTGAAAAACTAATTGGTTTGCTTGAAACCAAGGGCTACGATGTGGCCACAGAGGTGCTGCCAGCGGCAACCTTCTATTCAGCTGAAAATTACCACCAAGATTATTACGACAATAAAGGAGGTACTCCGTATTGTCACGCCCCAAGGAAACTGTTTTAACCGCAAAAAAATGGCGGAAACGAAAAAGCCCGGCGCGCAGCGCCGGGCTTTTTTTATACAATCTTCTCTTGAACGCTTATTCGACCAATTCGAAATCTTCCATAAATTTCGTGGTATATACACCTCTACGGAAGTCTTCGTTTTGTAACAATTGTTGGTGGAATGGAATAGTCGTTTTCACACCCTCAATAACGAATTCACCTAAGGCACGCTCAAGCTTATCAATAGCCTCATCACGTGTGCGTGCTGTCACAATCAATTTTGCAATCATTGAATCGTAAAACGGTGGAATCATATATCCGCTGTAACAATGCGTGTCTAAACGAACTCCATGACCTCCTGGCGCATGGAACGAAGCAATCATTCCTGGCGATGGACGGAAGTCGTTGAAAGCGTCTTCAGCATTAATACGGACTTCTATACTGTGCATCTCTGGGAAATAGTTTTTACCTGAGATTTTTTCTCCCGCAGCAACTTTGATTTGCTCACGAATCAAGTCGAAGCCTACCACTTGTTCTGTGATTGGGTGTTCCACTTGAATACGAGTATTCATTTCCATGAAGTAGAAATTCCGGTCTTTATCAACTAAAAACTCGACCGTTCCAGCGCCTTCATAGGCAATAAATTCAGCGGCCTTTACAGCAGCATCTCCCATTGCTTTGCGCAATTCATCCGTCATAAAAGGCGATGGCGTTTCCTCTACCAATTTCTGGTGACGACGTTGTACCGAACAATCGCGTTCAGATAAATGACAGGCTTTACCATAGCTATCACCAACAACTTGAATTTCGATGTGTCGTGGCTCTAGAATGAGTTTCTCCATATACATACCGTCGTTACCAAAGGCAGCAGCAGATTCTCTTCGTGCACTTTTCCAAGCACCCTCTAGTTCACTTTCTGCAAAAATTGCACGCATACCCTTACCACCACCACCTGCGGTAGCTTTCATCATCACTGGGTAGCCTATTTTCTTCGCTGTTTTTCGTGCATGCTCAAGGGAGTCAAGAATACCTTCAGAACCCGGTACACACGGTACACCTGCTTCTTTCATGGTTTCCTTAGCGGTCGCTTTATCTCCCATCTTATCGATCTGATCTCCAGTAGCACCAATAAATTTGATTCCGTGCTCTGCACAAATCCTTGAGAATTTTGCGTTTTCACTTAAGAATCCATAGCCTGGGTGAATGGCATCCGCATTCGTAATTTCGGCAGCGGCAATAATATTCGGAATACTTAAGTAGCTTTCAGATGAAGCAGCAGGTCCGATACAAACGGCTTCGTCGGCAAAGCGAACGTGCAGGGAGTCAGCATCTGCTTTTGAATAAACAGCAACCGTTTTGATGCCCATTTCTTTACACGTACGAATGACGCGAAGGGCAATCTCACCACGGTTGGCAATGAGTACTTTCTTAAACATAACCTTGTAGGTTTAAACTGAATTAAGAAGGATCAACCAAAAATAATGGCTGGTCGTATTCTATTGGAGTTTGATCGTCTGCAAGAATCTTGACAATCTTACCGCTGATTTCACTTTCGATTTCATTGAAAAGCTTCATGGCTTCGACGATACAAAGTACATCGCCCGGTTTAATCGAATCACCCACTTTTACGAACGCATCTTGATCTGGCGATGGCGTACGGTAGAATGTTCCGATCATTGGAGAGTTGATAGTGATGTAGTTTGCATTTTCGTCGGCTTCTGCTGGTGCAGGCGCTGCTGGTGCCGGTGCTGCTTCTGCAGGTGCTGCGACAGCAGGCATTTGCTGCGGTGCAACGGCCTGTATAATCGTAGGCTGGTCACTAGCATCAGGGCCGGTTTTAATATTAATCTTGAAATCTTCTGTTTCTAAGCTCACTTCTTGAGCACCACTTTTGGCGACAAATTTGATGAGCGCCTGGATTTCTTTCAAGTCCATTTTAAATGTATTTAGGAATATGAAGTTACGAGTTATTTTTTATCAATGGCCCATTTGACCCACATGGCGCCCCAGGTAAATCCACCGCCAAATGCAGCGAAGAAGATGTTATCTCCTTTTTTGAACTTGTCCCTGTAATCCCACAGTCCAAGCGGTATGGTAGCCGATGTGGTATTGCCGTAATTTTGAATGTTGATGACTACTTTCTCTTTAGTCAACTCCATCCGACGCGCGGTGGCGTCGATAATTCTTAGATTGGCTTGATGCGGCACTAAGTAGGCGACATCTTCGCCTGTAAGATTGTTTTTTTTGAGTAGTTCAGCCGAGGTATCTGCCATACGGCTCACGGCAAAACGGAAAACGCTCTGCCCTTCTTGACGAATGGCATGTTGTTTATTATCGATAGTTTCGTGCGAAGGCGGAAGGAAAGAACCTCCAGCTTCAATGCGGAGGAAATCGCGTCCTGTTGCATCTGTTCTAAGAATTTCGTCCTGAACCCCGAGGTCTTCGTAGTTAGGCTCCATGAGTACTACCCCACAACCGTCACCAAAAAGAATACAAGTCGTACGGTCAGTATAGTCTACAATGGAAGACATTACATCCGAGCCTACGACTAGAACTTTCTTGTATTTACCACTTTCAATGTATGCGGAAGCGTTACTAACGGCATAAAGGAAAGAGGAACAAGCTGCTTGTAGGTCGAATGCATAGGCGTTTTTTGCACCAATTTCTTGAGCGATGTAGGCAGAGGTAATAGCTACCGGCATGTCCGGTGTAACGGAGGCGAGTATAACGAGATCAACATCGTCAACGGTAACACCATATTCGTTTTTCATGGCCTCAACGGCCTTAATAGCGAGGTACGAAGCACCCATACCTTCTTCAGGCTTTAAGATGCGGCGTTCCTTGATGCCTGTGCGAGTGGTAATCCATTCGTCATTGGTTTCGACCATGGTTGCCAATTCTTCATTGGTCAACACATACTCTGGAACGTATCCGCCAATAGCGGTGATTGCTGCTTTCATGGTTTCTTCAGTTGTAGTGGGCTAAAATAGCCCGTGTGGAACACTTAAAGGGGTATAAAAAAGAAAAAGTAGCCCAAATCTGGGCTACTTTTTTAACAATCAATGTTTTATAGAATGGCTTAAGCCTTTTCCATAACTACCTTGCCCTTGTAGTACAACTTACCTTCGTGCCAATGCGCGCGGTGGTACAGGTGGGCTTCACCAGTGGTTGGGCAGATAGCCAATTGCTGATCAGCTGCCTTGTAGTGTGTTCTACGCTTGTCTCTTCTCGTGCTCGACTGTCTGCGTTTAGGATGTGCCATCTCTACTTAATTATTTATTCAACAAGTTTTTTAGTTGATCCCATCTAGGATCTGTCTTTTCTTCTGTTTCGTCTTCTTCCTCTTCAATTAAATCTTCAAGACCATTACCGGCATTTGGGCCTAAGAGCTTCGATGGAATACTAAGCACTACCAATTCGTAGATCATCTGAGCTGCGTTAAACTCGTAGTTGCCGTGCGGTAAAATGAGGAGTTCCTCATTTTCATCATTGTACTCATCGCCGAACTTAATTTGCATTACAAAGCTATTCTTTAGCACCTGTGTATACGTTTCATTAGTAATGTCACAGGGCGTTTCTATGCTTCCAGCGAAATGAAATTCTAAATCTAGAACCGTTTCACTTTTCAACATTTTTAGCTCAGTCGTGCCACGTAAGCCGCGGTAGTCTGAATATTCAAAGAGCGTAAAGAACGTATCATCCAAATCATACTGGAACTCGTGTTGTCCTAACGCTAAGCCTCTAAAGGCAATGTCAAAATCGCGTTTTTTCACAGGTCAAGTATCACTGAATGAGCGGGCAAAGATATTGAAATTGTTGAAAACTTCTAGCTCTTCTCTTTTTGTTTTTTTAGCGGATCTTTTGTCATTTCATCGTAACCCGTTCTTGCATGATAAATATCGATCGCTGTGTACAACGCATTTCTCATTGAAGTCGCATCAGCCTTGCCTTTACCGGCAAGGTGCATTGCTGTCCCATGATCAGGAGAGGCACGAACTATTTCTAGACCTGCAGTAAAATTTGTTCCACTACCCATGGCTAAGGATTTGAATGGAACCAAAACCTGGTCATGGTACATCCCTAAGACGGCATCAAATTTTGATTCAAAGCCTTGTCCAAAGAATCCGTCGGCTGGGAATGGACCTTTGACTATTGCATTTTTATGTGGTGCATTCTCTATTGCCGGTCGAATGATGTCTTTTTCTTCACTTCCAATAGTTCCCATTTCACCAGCATGCGGGTTCAGACCTAATACCGCAATCCTCGGCTTTACTATTCCAAAGTCTCTTTCAAGGCTTTGTGCAAGCAGTCCTATGGCTTTAGTAATAGAAGCTTCAGTAATGCCATCAGCTACTTTAGAAATAGGTACATGCCCCGTTACTGTAGCCACTTTTAATTTATCCGAAGACAGAATCATCAGCACTTCATTACTAAATTCTTTTGCTAGGTAGCCTGTATGACCCGAGAAGCCTTCAACGCTTGCAGCTATATTGTGTTTGTTGATAGGCGCCGTCAGCAAGGCTTGAATTTTGCCGTTTTTAGCTGCGTCAATGGCTGCGTCAATACTTTTTAAAGCATACGCGCCACTTACGTCAGTAGGTAAACCAAGCGTGATTTCTACATTGTCGTCCCAGCACAGCACTAGATTATTTGCGCCTTCTTTGATGTCCTCAATAGTATCACACAAACGGAATTGAAAATCGCGTTTATCGATGGCATTTCTATGATAAGAGGCTAATTTACTCGAAGCAAAAACTACCGGCGTACACAACTCGGTGAGTCGGGTATCTTCTAGCATTGTAATGATTACCTCCATACCGATGCCATTAAGATCACCACAAGTGATACCAATTACAGGCTTTTCAAGAACGGTTTCTTCATACACCGCGGTGGTCGATGAACTAGAGAAATCGACATTGTAGAGGTCATTTTGTAAGTCGTATTCCGATTGGACTTCTTCACTTACCGGACTTGCTTTTACGTCTTTTCCTTCGCGTCGTTTATTACGGCTGTTTCCATTGCGACCGCGGTTGTTTCTGTTTCCTCCGTTACCCTCTTCTTTTGGGCCATTTTCTGAAGTATCCGCTGGTTTAGACTGCGCGTCTGCCCCATCTTTTGCTTCACCCTCTTTTTTGCTGCGATTACGGTTTCTATTTCTTCCGCCACGACTTCGTCTCCGTGCATTGCCGTCCTTACTCTGGCCTTCTGCTGCATTCGATTTATTCGGCGTATTTTCTTTAGCGTCACTCATAGTGTTACTTCAAGTTGTTTATGAAGTCAAAAAGTAATCGGACCCCGATACCGGTTCCGCCCTCGACTTGGTAGCCGGCTCGCGATTTTAAAAATGCAGGCCCAGCGATATCTAAGTGAATGTAAGGATAATCAGTGAAGTGCTCTAGGAATTTACCAGCTGTAATGGCTCCTGCCTCAGCGCCACCAATATTTTTCATGTCTGCAATGGGGCTTTTTAGTAAGTCCTTGTATTCATCCCAGAACGGAAATTCAACAACGCGTTCGTGTGTTCGGTAACCACTTTCTTGAAGTGAGAGCATACGTTCTTTCGGTGCATTACCCATTCCAACAATCGCATAGCGACCTATAGATCTTGCTGCCGCTCCAGTCAATGTAGCGAGATCGATCACTAATTCTGGATTGTAGCGTTTTGCATAGACCAAGGCGTCAGATAAAATTAATCGACCTTCAGCATCTGTATTCATGACTTCAACGCTGGTCCCGTCTGAAATAGTAATGACATCACCTGGTGTCACGGCATTGCCTCCGGGGCGGTTATCCGTTGCAGGAACAAGGCCTATAATGTGTACTGGAAGATTTGCCTCTGCAGCGGCGCTCATTGCCCCAATAACGGCAGCAGCACCTCCCATATCAGATTTCATGTCGTCCATGTAGTTGGATGGCTTGAGGCTCAAACCACCGGTATCGTAAACGACCCCTTTACCGACTAATACTAGTGGTTTTTCATTGGTTGCATTTTTCGGCTTGTGCTCCATGATGATGAACACCGGAGGCTCAGGAGAACCGTAATTCACTGCCAATAATCCACCCATCTTGAGGCTTTCGATCTGTTTTTTCTCTAAGACTTCTATCGAAAAACCGTGGCGTTTGCTCGCTTCTTTAGCTTGGTTTGCGAGGTCCGTAGCGGTTAAGTCAATAACAGGTGTATTAACTAATTCACGCGCAAAGAGTGCACCCATAGTTGCAATAGCAATGGGAGCAAGGGTTTGTTCATCTTCTTTTGAAACGAACAATTGGGCCATGGAATTTTTACGCTTATGACTGTCTGAGAAGTAGCGGAGAAACTGGTAATTACCCAGGATGGCTCCTTCGGCCACATGTGATACGTGTGCGCCAAAAATTGCAATGCGGTCCAGATATGCGGCATTTGCCTTAAGGACCAATGTATTACCAGCTTGACGCATTTTCTCTGAGCGCGCATCAGCATCTATTGTTTTTCCAAGCTTGTACACCCAAGCAGTATCTGTGCCTGCTTGAACCTCCAACCATTTTTCTTCAAACTTTTCGCCAAGCGTATGAACGCGATCGAGTTGTGCCTCGCTTAAATGCTGAGAAAGTTCTTTTGATTCGGTATAAACAATAGCGATGCTGCCATTGTAATCAGGAGTGTATGTTGTGATTTTCATTGCGTCATTCATTTAGTGTCAAATGTACTATTTTAACCAACCACAAAGAACCCTTCATGTTTACTGGAATTATTGAAAAATTAGGCAAGGTTGCTAAGGTCGAAAAGAGCGGCGGAAACCTTGAATTATATGTTACTTCAGATCTCGCAAGCGATTTAAAAATTGATCAAAGCGTTGCCCATAACGGCATCTGCTTGACCGTAGTAGAAATTTTTGGTGACCGAACGTACCGTGTAACGGCTATTGAGGAGACTATTGCAAAAACTGCTATCGGTGATTTAAAGGAAGACGACCCTATTAACCTAGAGCGTTGTATGACGATGGGCGCACGTTTAGACGGCCATATTGTTCAGGGGCATGTGGATCAAATTGGCCATTGTACTTCCATTACCGAAGAAGATGGATCATGGATTTTTTCCTTTGCTTATGATCCCTCATTAGGCAATGTTACGGTAGAAAAAGGGTCCATTACAGTGAATGGAACATCGCTTACTGTAGTCGACTCCATAGAGGGCGGTTTCAGTGTTGCCATTATCCCTTACACTTATGAGTATACGGTATTCCATCATTTAAAGGTGGGCGATAGAATCAATTTAGAATTTGACATCATAGGAAAGTATGTCGCTCGTATGCTTAGCGGCTATCAAAAGTGAAAACCGTACGCCACATAGGAGTTTTAGACGATGAAATTATCGCTGTACGGGGAATGGTTTTTCAATTGGAAAAATTGTTGCCACAAGCAGAGGTGAAAGGGTTTACCCAGTACCGAGAATTTGAATTGTGGTGCGAAAACAACGCTCCAGAATTGGTTTTTTTGGATATGGAGATGCCGCATGCCATGGGGCTTGATGTAGCGAAAAGAATACAGCCGGATGTGGGAAATATAGTGTTCGTTACGGCGCATTCTCATTACAGTTTAGAGGCGTTTGAAACAGCGGTAGATTACATTTTAAAGCCCATTACTCCAAAGCGTTTAGAACAAGCCCTGGCAAAAGTGGAATCACTTGTTCCGGTAAAGGTGAGTCAGGAACAAAAGATAAAACTGCTGTTAAAAGGGACGTTTCGTGAACTGCCTGAGGCCGATATTGCCTTTTTACGCGGCCAGCGGAATTATACAGAGGTAGTTTTGATAAACGGTGAACACCACTTGATGGCGCGAACGTTGAAAAGTTTCACTGATGTACTGAGCGATGGATTTGTTCGTATTCATAAAAGCATGGTAGTACAACGCGCTTTGATTGCCTCAATCCAACCCGGTAATCCAGCCCATATTGTTCTTACTGACGGAACACAACTGGATGCCGCGAAGGCCCGTTTAAAAGCCTTGGGTAGTGATGTATAAATCTCTTTTCATTACAACGTTCTCTATTCTATGGTTAGGGTGTTCACAGACTGAATATTCAGAGGTGCCAACATCGGTTCGTGCCGTTTTCGAAGTGGATCACGAATCTGACGCTATCGATGCATTGGTTACCGATTTGTTAGCGAGTAATGATAAGATAGAGGAAGCTTGGGGAGCGTATTTATTATCACGTGAGATCGTACGAAAAGGAGTGAATTTTGAAGCTTTGACCTATTTAGAACGCGCAGAAGTTCTTTTTCGCTCTGCAGATAATAAAGAGGGAATCAAACGAATTTTATTGCTCAAGGCACACGCCTATTGGTCGTTAGGCGCCGGGGAAGAAATATTAGCGATTTCAGAAGAGACCATGCGTCTTCGTGCAGGAAATTTAAAAGGATGGGCTACAGCTGCAGGAAATTATACTACCTATCTACTGGATTACGGACGGTACGAAGAAGTCTTGACCTACAGCGACTCTGTTTTGGCTATATGTCGTCAAGTTGATGGAGGGATTAATCCCAGTGAAGCATATGCAGTTCGTGCAGAGGCATTGCAGAATCTAGGTCGCGATTCTACGGCTGTTGACACCCTAATCACACTAGCCCTAGAACTGATTGACAGAACGATTCCTGATGTAGATAAAAAGAACATCTACTTCAGAGCGTTGAATTTAAATGCCTTGGATCAACCCGCTTTGGCCCGCTGTATTCGTTTTGCACAGGACAAAGAATTTTGGTCCTTAGAGGCGAAATCAAGGGAAAAATTTACGGATTACGAATTGCTAGGTGAGACGAAGGAAATGGCACTTAAAGCCGAGGTAGAGGCGAATAAAAGGGCCCTTGCCGAGGTGGATGAAGGTCAGAGCAAGTTTTTAGCTTTTGAGCTGGCCCGTGGACAGACTGAAATATATGGATACCAGCGTGAGGTAAGGTTGCGGAAAATAGCCTTGAGTGTAACCGTGATCTTATTTGTGGTGTTATTGATAGGAATAGTTTTAAACTACCGCAGTCGAATCATGACGGCTCGAGCAAAATTGAGTCAGCAAGAAGCGGAATTGGCTTTAGAGAATTACAAGAACACCATTCGCCCTCATTTTCTCTTTAACCAATTAAACAATGTTAGTGCTTTTCTTAATCAGGAGCTTATTGAGCAGGCTCAGGAATATTTATCTGATTTGGGTCAATTTTTACGCTCCCTCCTTGAAGAACAGGACGATCAGACCATAGAATTGGCTTCCGTTGAAAAGCAATTACACGCTTATATCGCGCTCCAGAAAAAGGGATCTTATGCGCACGTGGCAGTGACTATTGACATTCCGAAAGAATTGCGCAAAGTGCGAATTCCCACGGGTTTGCTCCAACCGCTCGTTGAAAACAGTTTTAAGTATGCCGGTCATGAGGAAAGTAAGTCTCCGAGCATTCGCGTAGAGGCGCATCTTTCTGAGGAGAATGTACTCACTTTAAAGGTGGAAGATTCGGGATACGGTGAATACACTAGACAAGGAGGTACTGGACACGGACTGCAGTTGATCAATGATCGGATGGCGTTTAATAAATCTCGGAGTAAAAGACCAAAGGATTGGACGGTTATGACCTCTTTTCAAAAAGAAAAAGGCACCGTCGTAATGACGATGCCTTCATAGGAGTAACTCCTAGGTTTGATGGTTGGTGATGTAAACGTAAGTGATTTACTCAAAATAGCGCAAACAGACTTATCCTAGTAGCTGTAAACTTATCGTAGTGCCCAGTTTTGGGTATCCATATTGCCTCCGCAAAGTATAATTCCCGTTTTCCCCCGTGCTGATTTCTTAAGACATGCTGCAACTCCCGTCGCTGCACTAGGTTCAATGAATTGTTTCAATCGCGCCAAAACAAAATGCCAAGCGGCTGTAATTTCCTCTTCAGTAACCAGCGAAATTTCATCGACATGGGATTGAATAATGGGGAAATTTAGCTTCCCCAACGAGGTCTTCAACCCATCGGCAATGGTATCAGCAGTGGTCACAGGAACCCAGTGTCCACTGTAAAAACTCTCGTGTGCGTCGGAAGCATTGGTAGGTTCACACCCTATAAGCTCTGCTGTTCCAAAGTAGGTATTTGCAAGAGCTGCCCCGGACAATAAGCCCCCGCCGCCAACCGGCACGAAAAGATATTCTAGATCGGGATGTGCCTCGAGCAATTCCATGGTTGCCGTTGCTTGTCCAGCGATAATATCATAGTTGTCGTAGGGGTGAACGAAAAAAGCGCCCTCTTTTTCTTCCACCGCTTTGGCTGTTTGCTCACGTGCAGCTAAAGTAGGGGCACAGAATTCGATGATTCCACCATAACTGCGCACCGCTTCAATTTTTGCCTTTGGGGCATTGCTGGGCATAATAATGTGTGCTTTCTCGCCAATATTTCTCGCAGCCCAAGCCAAAGCGGCGCCGTGATTGCCCGAGCTGTGCGTTACAAACCCGTTTCCCTTTGCATGTTCTTTATGAACCAGTACCGCATTCATTGCGCCTCGGGCTTTAAATGCACCGGTTTTTTGCAGGTGTTCGCCTTTGAATATGCAGTTACTTCCAACGCGGTCGTTAAATTTCTGAGATTGAAAAACAGGAGTTCTGTGAATATAAGGGGCGATTCTTTCCTGTGCTGCCTTTAAATCTTCTGCTGTGGGTATGCGTTGTAGTGGAGTCATGGTAGCCGATTAATTGAATTCATACCTCGGTTTCTCGACGAAGGGCAATCCATTACTATGTACCTCTAAGAGGTAATCACAGAGCGCTTGCTCGAATTCGATGAGAAGTGCTTCTGTAATATCATTGGATTTGCCCAGTGCCGCTCCACGAAGCAAATGTTCCGGCTGTCCACTTTGTAGCTTAAACATACCCGAATACCAAGGGAAAGGATGCGTTACTAATTCCTTTTTCCAGAGCAACCAAGCGTATAGAAGAATCTGTAAAGGTTTCCCCTTACTACCCTTCCAGAGGTCGCCTAGTCCGGATAGGCTGAGGTCACTCTGCCCAATAGCACCACTCTTGTAATCCCAAATGATAAAGGCATTGTCATAGACTTCTAGTCGGTCAACCACACCGGTAAACTTCATCGGAAGTTTTAGAGTAGGGTGCTGCATTTCAAAGTCCAATTTTGTTTCTACTCCCTTTAAGATGAGTGCACCTTGTATTGCACGGCGAGCATCGTAGTGCAAGAACTGGCGGATCATTTTTTTGCAAATCTCAAGCGTCAGTAAATTTCGTCCTTGAGTCAATGCATTTTTTGAGTAGCGCTCTACCTCGATTAAATAATTAAAACCGGCTTCATACGCCTGTTCTGTCCACTGATCTACGTCAATATTTGTGATGGGTTTGCCCACATGAGATTCGTACACTTTTTCCAATCCCTTATGAATGAGGTTTCCCATGACCATCGCACTAACCTGTTCCTCAACTTCATCCTCTTCTTTGACACGGATCAATCGTTTTTGATAGAATCGGTCCGGCATACTGGTCAGTTCATTCAGTGAAGAGGCACTGATTCCACACGCCATCCAGGCTTCAAAAGCTTGAACAACGGAGGGTGTTTTTTCAGCTGAGAACAGCTGTTCCATAGAGTTTGGCGCGACCGGTCCTTGAAGAAAGGCACGCGGATGCACGATGCATGCGGTATTTTGCAGTTCGTTTTCTAATTGGACTAAAAAACGACTGGGTTCACCGCCTCCCATGGCTTCATTATCGGTATTAAAAGTAATGGTCGATGAAAGACAGCGCTGTTGAATTCTATAGAAATGGTAGGCATAAACAGCATCCTTCTCTTCGTAGGTAGGCAGGCCGTAATTTCGCTTAATGTCGTACGGAAGGAGCGAATTAAAGCGTCGACCGGCGGGTAAAATCCCCTCATTTACACCAGCCAGAATAATGTGTTTGAAATCTAAGGTCCTGCTTTCGAGAATTCCCATGATTTGCAATCCTTCAAGGGGTTCACCCACAAAATCAACCGTTCCGCTTCGAAGCTGCTGCTTGATGAGTTTTAAAAGTACGAGCGGCTCTACTTCAATGGTAAGCGTTCGAGTGAGTTGCGCTAATAGGGTGTGTATGTGGTAGGCTGTGTTTTGAACAACAGGATCTTGTGTTTCTGTTCGCCCGACGTGCTTCAGCCAGTTTTGTAATGCGGTAATCCAGCCTTTCGAATCTTGTGGCTCAAAGAGTGCCCCATAGCTCTCAGGACCTTTAGAAGACCGGCGAACCCATTCGGATGCACTAGTGAATACTCTGTTGGCTTTAACAATCTCTGTGTTCCAATCCAGCGGACTTTCACCTTCCGGTCCGCTCCAATATTTGTTGAAAAGCGGGTCGGTAAACAAAGCGCACAATGAGCGGTAGTAAAAGGTCCATTTCCCCGCTTTGCGTTGATTTTTTAAGGCATATTCTATGACCGAAATCCATAATCGTACGGTTCCGGATAAAGCCGTTTGATCCAGTGGATAGCCCATGGTAATGTTTACTTTATCGTAGGCCTCCGGTAAGAAACTGAGCACAGGATTTAGGAGTGATTCGTCGGCAAGAATAACGGCGATGTCCTTGGGTGCAATGTCAGACCTTCTCAGGTCTTCGAGCGCCCCGGCGACCGCTTTAGCTTGACCCGTATATTGACTTGCTCCCACGGGACGAATTTGCTTGGGTAAGGTTTTCCATTCACTCTCGACTCCCTTTGTCGTGGGCACATCATTTCCAAATGTTTTCTGACGCTGAACGTGTCCTCGAAGAAAATGACCTGCTTCGTGCAAAGGATCGTTAAAGTAATGGGAGTCTAAATCCCAAAACGTACGTGCAGGGCATACTTCGCGAACAGACTGAATAATGCTCAATTCCGCTGTATTCAGCGCGTTTAGACCCGCAATGAGTACGTGCTTTACACCGTTTTTATTGAGATAAGCAGCAACAGCCTCCGGATGTGTCGCGAGGTGTCGCGCTGCCAATCCACTATAAGCCTCACCATCTTCAAGTAAGGAGGAAGTAAAGGTCTCGTACGTTGCTGGAAGCAGTGCGATAAAATCGGAATACCGACGCATTAAGGCGGTTTCTTCACCCGGCTCTAAATCCCATTCTGCTAATTTTTGAACGTTGTATAAATCGCCCAATACATGCGCTGGGTTGAGTAGGTAGCGATCGATTTCTCCAAAATCGGACAACAGTGTTTGGCCCCAGTTTAAAAAACTCCCTAAGCCTTCGCTAGTACCCTGTGGTAAAGCTTGTGCGCGGGTACGTTCATAGCAATCAAAAAGACGCGCCATTAATGCAAGAGGCTCGACTACAACGAGGTTAGCTGCCTGCGCAATGAACTGATCAACCGTGGTAAACATGGGCAAGAGTGCCGTATCTGAGATGTGGTCTTTAAGCGCTTCACGTAAGAAAAGTTCTGCACGCTGGTTGGGCAAAAGCACGAGTTTTTCATGCAGCATACCCGGCCCATCGATTAATTCTAGAGCGATACGTGAGATAAAAGTGGACATGAATTATTGGAACAGATTACTTCCCTCAATGTACTCAAAAACTGCATTAGGCAGCAAGTTCCGGAGTGGTTTTCCCTCTTTAAAGCTGTTCCTTATTAGCGTTGCACTTATTTCCATTCGTGGCGCTTGAACCACAGTCACTTTGGGATGCTTTTCAAAATGCGGATTTACGGCGACCACTTCATTTGAATGACGGGGGTACACGAAGATGTCATGCCCGTCCACTATACTTTCAACGTTTTTCCATTTGTGTAATCCGCGGAGATTGTCCTCACCCATGATGAGTGAAAACTGTGCTTCCGGATGTTGCTCGCGCAAGTAGGCCAACGTCTGCGCAGTAAAATTTGGTTGGGGTAGCGAAAACTCTATTGCACTAACAGTCATCCCTTCTTGATCCTCTAAAGCCAGATGAACCAGGTGCAATCGCTCGCGATCGGGTAATAAATTTGATTTTTTCTTGAAGGGATTGTGCGGTGTGATTACAAAGCAAATTTTGTCTAAATCCGTATAACGGTAGAAGAACTCAGCTAATGCTAAATGCCCGATATGTATAGGGTTAAAGGTGCCAAAGAATAAACCTATTTTACCTTTCATTTTACTGTGCTAAAAATTCAATCAGTAATTTTTTAGCTTCTACTTTCGCTCGGTCTAGGTCGTCGTTGATGATGGTGTGGTCAAAGAATGCAGCTTGTTCCATTTCCCAGGAAGCTTTTTCAATACGTTGTTTGATCTTATCGCTGCTGTCTGTTCCCCGGGTAATGAGTCTACGCTCTAATTCTTCTATGCTCGGCGCTTGGATAAACAGCGCAAGCGCTCTCTCGCCATAGAGTGCCTTTAAATTTTTCCCGCCAACGACATCAATATCAAATCCCACAGCATTTCCGGTTTCCCAGCTCTTTTCAACCTCATTTTTAAGCGTGCCGTAACATATCCCTGGATAGACTTCCTCCCATTCTAGAAAGGCCTCATCAGCGACTCGCTGCTGAAATACTTCGGTAGAAAGGAAGTAATAGTCCACTCCGTGTTTTTCTGAACCGCGTGGAGCACGTGAAGTTGCACTGATGCTAAAATCGAACCCTTGAACTTCCTTTAGCAGGTATTGCACCAATGTAGACTTCCCACTGCCCGAGGGCGCAGAAAATATGATCAGTTTACCTTGTGAAGTATTCATATGCTTTGTTCGTGGATTAGAGTGTATTCCCGATTTGCTCTTTGATTTTTTCCAATTCGTCCTTCATTTGAACAACGTACTGTTGCATCGGGGCATAATTGCTTTTCGAACCTACAGTATTTATTTCCCGACCAATTTCTTGAGCGATGAAGCCCAATTTTTTCCCGGTATT
This sequence comes from Schleiferiaceae bacterium, assembly GCA_028357285.1. Taxonomy (GTDB): domain Bacteria; phylum Bacteroidota; class Bacteroidia; order Flavobacteriales; family Schleiferiaceae; genus UBA10364. The sequence goes on from JAOMWM010000003.1 coordinate 108,916, forward strand.
TTCCTTCTGCATGGTTTCGCGGAAGTATTTAATGTGATTCGCTAGGCGTACTTTCTCTTCATTAATATCGAGTTTCTCAATGTAGAAAACGACCTCTTGTTCGAATCGGTTCGAATCCACTTCAACGCCCTCTAGGCCCTTCATAAGTCGTTCGCGAACGGCATCTAGACGTGCGCCTTCATGGGGCTCGATTCCCTTCATGGCATCTTCAATGGATGCCAGTCGTTCCTCGTAATCTACAGCAATGGACGCTCCTTCTTGAGTTCTAAATTCTACTAAGGCAGCTATAGCTTCATGAAGTAAGCCTTTTAAAAAGGTCCATTCTTCTTCACTCATTTCCGATTTTCCGCTGCTCATAACGTCAGGCATACGCATTACGGCAGCAATCAAATCACCTTTGGTGGCAGCTTCTCGTTCTAAAACAGTCAGTTGTTCCAGATAGGCTTTCGCTAAGTCCATATTGATGCTCGAAGCACTTTCAATACCTGTAACCTCAGCATAAATATTGATATCGACTTTACCACGATTTAATGCGGCACCCACAATCTTGCGGATGTCTAATTCTTTTTCACGGAATAGGGATGCAATGCGCGCGTTTAAATCCAACCCTTTGCTGTTTAAACTGCGAATTTCTACGGTGATTTTTTTACCAGCAAATTGGCCAATGGCTTTACCGAAACCGGTCATGCTTTGAATCATGGAAACAAAATTTTCGCTAAGGTAGGAAACTCAAGCCACGTTAGGCGTTGCGTTTTCGACCATAAAAGCTCACGAAATAAACGCCAAGGAAAATTGCCGCACCGCCAAAAAGCATATGGATGCTCCACTGCTCGCCTCCAAAAAAGAAGCTTAGTATACTGGCAACGAGCGGCTGCAGGTATATGTAGGCCCCTACTGTAGCGGGATGTAAGGTTTTAAGAGCAATGATGTTACCTAAATACGTGAGGAACGTTGTGCCGAGAATAACAAACACCACAGAACCAATTATGGGCCCGTTCCAAAGCTCCCACGGTATTTCGGGAATTTGCGGGCCGCCAAAGGGCAGTACGAGAAACACCCCAAAAGTGAAGACCCACCGAATGACGAAGAGTGCATTATACTTTGACATTAGCGGTTTGACAAGGACGAGATACGTAGCATAACAGGTGGCATTGATAAGCACGAACACGTTTCCACGCGAAACATCATTGCTAAAGAGGCCACTAAGGTCAAATTGGTTTCCGGAATAGATGAGCCAAAACGCCCCGAAGGCACCTAATAAAATACCAATTAGTTTATCCGTGGTAATGCGTTCTTTCACTAAAAGTGCTCCTACGATGAGCACCGCTATGGGACCGCTAACCATCATGATTGAGGCATTAACGGGCGTGGTGATTTTTAATCCTTCGAAGAAAAACAATTGGTTTGCTGTAACCCCGAAGGCCGCGCAGATCAGTAGCCTCAGCAGGTCTTTTCGTGGAATGCTTTTTAACCTGTCTTTCCCTGAAAAGGGAAAGAGCATCCAAAACAGAAGGGCAGCACCAGTTACTCGAAATTGAATAAATGCCCGAGGTGGAACGGCTCCTTGCATGGCGCTTTTTGCGATGAGAAAGGATGCGCCGTAAATGAGTGCAACGCCGAGCAATACGAGGTGTGCAATGAGGACTGATTTTCTCGGTACCGCCTCCATGCCTTACGCTAGTTCCGCTGCTGCAGCAGTGACTGCCTTAGGACTGTTACCAATGAAAATAGCACCATCATGGATCAGTACAGGACGCTTCAAGAAGGTGTATTCTTCGAGAATCAGTGCCCTAATATCGCCATCGTTCAGTGTTTTGTCTTTAAGACCTAATTCCTTGTATTTCCTCGCACGTTTTGAAAAGAGGGCTTCGGCAGAACCTGCCAAAGCTATCATTTCCTCGATCTGCTCCTCGGTGATGAGTTCGTGCTTGATATCTTGTAACTGCACACCGTCAATATTCCATTGATTTATGATTCGTTTACAGGTGTCGCATGTGCTGAGGTAGTAAATTTTTGACATAGTTCTCTATTTTGCGAGCCAGGGATTAGGATCTTGAATGTTGGCATCTTTCCAGATGCCTAATTGAACCATAGTTTTTCCTTCTTCATCTGTAAAAGCCGTCCCGATAGGCTCTTTTAGACTGACCGCATCACCGGCTTTCACCTTGACGTTTATGAGATTGCTGTAAACGGTGAAGTAATTACCGTGACGTACAAGGACCATTACATTGGCTCCAGGAATAGGTACGACAGAACTGACTTCACCTTCGAATACCGAGCGAACTATTGCGTTTTCTTCTGTTGTTATTTCGATATGCGGGTTATCCACAATCACACCTTTAACAATCGGGTGCGGATGTTTACCAAATTTTCCAGTAATAATTCCACGTTCTACAGGCCAGGGAAGTGCTCCTTTATTTGAGGCAAAATTATTTGCTAGTGCTCTTGCTTCCGGGGTCATGGCAAAAGAAGGCCCATCATCTCGGACATCTAACCCCTTTGCCGAACGGGTTTTATCAATAAGTTTTTTCAAGGCCTTATTTGAGGTGCGTCTCGAATAATCTTTACCTGAAACAAGCCCTAATTCTTTAGCTTCATTTTCTAAACTACTCCGCTCTGCACGTTCTTTTGCTTTCCGCATTTCTTCTGCAATGATGCGTTTTATTTGTTGCTCCAATTGCTGAGCTTCGCGCTGTTTTTTATCAATATCTTTCTTTAGTGTCGATTCTTTTGATTGTAGATTTTGCACGGTTGATTCTTGGATTTGAGCATCCGCTTGTAGTGCTAGTTTTTCTCCTTCTTGGGCTGTTTGAACTTGAATTTTTTCAGCCTTTTTGGCGATGAGCGTTTATCGCTCGCTCGCTAAAGTTTCCTGAGCAGCAGCAATGTGTTGTACCTGTTGCTCGCGGTAAGCGGCCATGTCCTTGAAGTATTGCATGCGCTTTGCGGCTTGTGCGAAACTGCTTGAACTTAAAATAAAGAGTATTTGATCACGCGGTTTTTGCTGACGTTGCGCGAGCTTAATGAGATCCGCATAATCACTCTTTAGAGAATCGACACGAATTTCGAGGTTCTTAATCTCTTTGGCTTTACGCGTTACTTCACGGTCAATCGAACGAATTTGACGGTCCATCGTTCTGATGAGCTTATTGCGCGCCTCAATCTTTTGATTCAACGTTTGCAGTTCCGACAGGCTCGCCTCTTTGGTATTCTTAGTCTTCAAGAGTAATTCGCTCGCCAGATCAATCTGGTCTTGCAGGAGCACTTTTTGGCGCTGCAATTCTTCTTTAGTCTGCGCTTGCAAACCAGTAGTTAAAAGGACTAGAAACACGAATAAAAGGTTCTTCATCACAGACTAAATGGCGTATTAAAAGGTCCGCCAGTGCGGATTTCAGTAACCTCAATCGTGACTTTGTAGTCGGGTTGGCTTTTAACAGTAATTTCGATTACAGACGGATATCCGGTCTCTTCATCAACACTCGTGTATTGAATAAAAACCGATTCCAAAGGATCTTCAATAAGCACATAACTCATCCGTAAGTCTCTATCCAGAGCCACTGTAACCGCGCGACCTCTGCTTATGGAGTATTGCGTAATCCAATGGTCGCCATTGCCGTCGTATCGATAGCGCATGGCTTCGTTGGTACCTATTAATTGGCCGCGTAAGAGCCTGTTCAAATATTGAAATGGGATCTCAATGCCGGTAACGTCCGCTAGATCATGTGCGGAGCCGGTCCATTCAACACCAAGAAGTGTAGAGGAAAAAGCAGCACTATCGTTAATAACAATAGCCTTACCTACACGCAACCCAATCATATCGTCGGAAATAGCTGCCCAAAGAATACTGTCTTGTTTGGAACGTACTTGAACGCGAAAGCGTTGCTCACCATCAGGGGTTTCTGCAGAAATGCGTGTAAAAATTTGTGTCCAAGCAAAGCGATCTTCAACGATAATCTTTCGCGATACACCGTCGTTTATCTTTTCCCTTCGCAGTGGTTTTTCGACAGATAAAGGACCACCACAGCCTGTGAGCACAGCCAAAGCTACACCTACAAAAAGGTGTGCTGCAATCCTCAATATATGCCGCGGTTGGTCGTGCATTATAATTGTTTTAACAGGGCCTCTTTCATTCTGTAGACCTTTGCTTTCTCTTTATCCCCAAGAGCCTGTTCGATCTTCGCAGCATGCATATATGTGCCGGCTCGATCGGCCTCTTCGAGCAGTTGCAAAGCTAGTTCGATTTTAACCTGTGCTTCTGCATACCGTCCCATTTTATACAATACCCATGCCCAAGTATCTAAAAACGTTGGTTCCAGTACCACCAGGGCATTACATTCTACTGTCAACAGCAAAGCAACTTCGAGATTTCGT
>JAOMWM010000030.1 GCA_028357285.1 Schleiferiaceae bacterium
TAGGAATGAGCATAACGGAAGACTTCGAATCTGGTACGATGAATACTTCATTATGGAGTTATTTCGGTACCGGCGCAAATATCCAGTCCTCTACATATGGTTGTGGGTCGATTAACGGTAGTTATAGCTTGCATTTTTACGGAGGAACACGATATGCGGCCACTGTAGCACTGAATTTAACGAATGGCGGTACAGTTTCCTTTGAAATGGATCAGGGCAATTGTGATAATGCAGAATCTTCAGAAGGAATTTATTTGCAATACAGTACCGACGGTTATACCTGGTATAACATTCAATATTTCTACACCTACAGCTCGATGACTGCAACAGCAACCTTACCTGCGGCAGCAATGACCTCATCTACCCAGTTGAGATTGTACCAGCAGTCGTACACCGGTTCATCTTACGATGCGTGGATTGTGGATGATTTCGAAGTGGATGCCGGCCTAGGAATGAACTTGGCGTTCAGTCCAGATACGGGTAATACGGCAGTTGCCGATTCCGAATTGGTAAACATCATTATTTATACGGATTCGTTACAACAAGGCTTACACACTTTCCAGGGATACATTAATAGTAATGACCCCGTGGATTCAACCGTATATCTTACTGTGAACCTAACACTTGACGGAGAGAGTGAGACTTACGTCGACCGCGGTACATGCCTAGATCTGGATACGATTGTAAAAAACAGCTCTATTGTAGATAGTGTTCTTGTGGAGAATTTGGGTTGTGATAGCCTTTATTTCAATACACTTACTACTTCGAATACATTTATTACTGCGGTCAATGCGACCTCACAAATGTATGTTGGCGATAGTGCGTGGGTAGTGGTTACCATCAATCCTACAGGAACTGGTGCTATTAATGATACTGTATACATTTCAACCTCAGATACGGTTTGGCCTGTTTGTTACACAGGATATGTTGCTGAAGCACCGGCCGCTTGGGTAGATACTGCGCCGCTTACACTCAGCACCCAGAATTGTGGCGACAGCGTAAACTTTACATTCAACTTAGGCAACACTGCAGCGAATACAAATTTGAATTGGTCAGCATCCTCAAACCCGGTTCTGAATGTTGTCGTGGTGAATCAAAACGTATACCCATCATTGTTATCGAACCTTCAAAACTACTTAGGAACGGTAAGCAATATTTCAGTCAAAACGGTAACGTCCATCTCTGCGATGGTTTCAGAATTGGCCTGGGCAGATGTTGTACTCTTCCCACCAATTACGAACAGTTCAAATTCTTCGGATTACACTGCAGTGCAATCGGATATGGAAGATTGGATTGAAGACGGAGGGAAGATGATTGTAATGGGAAGTACCGAGGTGGGCAACATATTAGCTATGAATTGGATCAGTGGCTATTACTACGGCAACTATACGGGGTATACGCACTATGTCAATTCAACCTATTCTACACATCCATACATTCAGGGTGTGAGTACGTCTTTTGTGACCCAATCGGCTGCTTTGGATGCTTATATCTATAATACAGGCCTCATCTATTTGGTATATAACACCTATTACCGCCAGGCGCTAAGCTATTTACCGATGGGAGATGGGGAATTCATCTATTATGGTTTTAACTTCAATAGCGTTTACAGCGAGATTACGACCATGATGGATAATATTCTCGAAACCACTTTAGCTAACAAGGATCAAGGTCCCAACTGGATTCGTATGCAGCCGAACAGCGGTACAACTGCAGGAGGTGATACTACTACAGTCAGTGGTACGGCCTATTCTGACAGCCTTACAGCAGGTACGCATGAGTTGACCATTACTATTACGACTAACGACCCGACGAATCCTTCGTTCTCTATTCCAGTTACTTTTAATGTGAATGGTTTAGGAGAGACGGCAGTGGAATCTGCTTGTACGAACTGGGATTCAGTGTATCAAAATATGGATCACATTGAGGACGTTCCATTCTATAATGTCGGTTGTGATACATTGACGTTGACGGGTACAGCGACGGGTACAACTGTCTTTACGGCGGGGAGCCCCTCACTTAGTATTGCCCCTGGCGATACGGGATATATTCCGGTGACTTTAAATTCAAGTACGCTAGGCAGCGTAAGTGATCAATTAAGTATTTACACCAATGCGGATACCATTACACACTGTTTATCTGGTGTTATCGTTGGTGCTTCAGACATCAGTGTAAGTCCGAGCAGTATATCCGTAACGGTGAACAAGTGTAACAGCTTTACCACAGTGCCTTATACCATTACTAACAATGGTTCAGCGGCATTGAGTTATGGAGTTAGTGTCGCGGAAGTTTACGATTCGAGTTCAACACAGAATTGGCTCTATCCAGCTCCTAACTATTCGAACACGCAGGTACATACCTTCAACAACATTATAGATTCCGATACCTTGTTCTACGACATCATTCTCAATGGAGAGTATAGTGCTACAAACAATTATTTCTACCTCTATGCGAATGGAAGCTACATCCAAACCCTCTACGATAATAATGTTGCGAATTATACCAACGATACCATTTCAGGATTCATCACCGGTACTCAGCTTACGAACATTATCAATAATGGCTATTTAACGATTCAATTGTATTCGTATAATTACACCTATACCGCAGGGCAGACCTGTACGGTTGAGGTGCGTCAAAAAGACCCTGTAACCTGGGCATCTCCAGTAGGATTGACCACGGGTTCAGTTGCTGCCGGCAACAGTGTTACAAAGTCCTTACTAGTAACAGTGAGTAACCTTGCTGTAGGTACTTACAATACGTCAGTACTTTTTGAAACGAACGATCCTCAGGATCCACTCTATCAAGTACCGATGACGGTAAATGTGGTGAGCGAGCCGGATATGGTATTAGCGACTAATGCGGTGAATTATGGTAATGTATACAATACCACCCCTGTACTCGATAGTATCTTAGTGACGAATGACGGTTGTACCGATTTGTCCATTACCAATGTTGCTTCGAATAATGCGCATTTTGCACCGAGCTGGACGTCTAAGACCATCGCTGCAGGCGCAAGTGCTTGGTTAGATGTGACGTTCACGGCGACGACAGCAACGCAGCAAACAGGGATTCTTACTATCACGAATAATGACAGTATACAATACGTCAACCTCAGTGCAAATGTAATTTTTGCACCGGATGCGGATTACCAGTATCAAGTACAGAACGCTTGTAATGGAGAGGTAACCTTTATCAATGAGAGTACGAATGGGTCGCAGTATTTCTGGGCTTTCGGCGACGGTACTTTCTCAGCGGCAGTTAATCCCACGCATAATTACACCAAACCAGGCACCTATCAGGTGATGTTGGTGACTTCAAATGCTGGTGGATCAGATACTTTGTACAAGAATGTTGCGCTGAATGATATCCTTTACGTGGCGTCTGAATTCCCGGATACGGTGCAAGCCGGCACGGCAGTGCAGTTTATTGACTCTTCGATGTACGCAAATTCATGGCAGTGGTACTTCGGAGACGGAGGTAATGCTACTTCTCCTAATCCGCAACACACTTATGCGAATAAAGGCACTTATATCGTAACCTTACTAGTCACGAATTCGGCCGGTTGTTCGGGTTCTGATAATAAGGCCGTCGTTGTTACTAGCGGTATTGGATTGGATGAAAACCTAGCGATTGATTTAGCGCTCTATCCAAACCCAACGCAGGGATTCATTGAAGTTCAGACTACGGCTGAGGTGCTCCGAATGGAGTTGTATAGTCCTGCTGGACAATTAGTTTTTGAAGGGCCTTTCGATACAAGATTAGATCTTCGTTCGTATCCAGTGGGTACCTACCAATTGGTCTTTAGAGGCGATGAATTTGTCGTCCGTAGGTCGGTGGGCATAATCCATTAACGCAGCCGATTAAGCGCGTGTATTAAGGAATTAAAAAAGGGGCTGCGCAACGCGCAGCCCCTTTTTTTTACATTCTTATATTCTTGCTTCTAGCAGTTGAATGCATTTTTGAATGCATCGACAAAGTCGAGTTTTTCCCAAGTAAACAATTCGACATCTAGCTTGAGCTCTGTTCTACCGTCGGCAGATTTAAACGTTTTTGTCACCGTTTCATTGGTACGTCCCATGTGGCCGTAGGCCGCACTTTCACTGTACATCGGTTGACGTAGTTTTAAATTCTTCTCAATCAATCCTGGACGGAAATCGTAAAGTTCCTTCACCTTAGCGGCAATTTCACCATCGGTAAAATCAACCTTCGACGTTCCGTAGGTATCGACAAAGACTCCCATAGGCTCAACTACACCGATCGCATAAGAAACCTGCACGAGCACCTGGTCACAAACACCGGCAGCTACGAGGTTTTTCGCAACGTGGCGCGTTGCGTATGCAGCGGAGCGATCTACTTTAGATGGGTCCTTTCCTGAGAACGCACCACCACCGTGGGCACCTTTTCCACCGTAGGTATCGACAATAATCTTACGTCCGGTTAGCCCTGTGTCACCGTGAGGTCCACCGATCACGAATTTACCTGTAGGGTTGATGTGGTAGGCAATATCTTCGCCAAACAATGCTTGAATGTTATCAGGTAAGTCTGCTTTTACAGCAGGAATTACCAGCTTAACAATGTCCGATTTGATTTTCGCCAACATCACTTCATCATTAGCGTCGAAATCATCATGTTGCGTACTGACGACGATTGCTTCTATGCGTTCGGGTCTGTTGTCGTCGCTGTATTGAATGGTTACTTGACTCTTTGAATCTGGGCGCAAGTAAGGAATTTGTGCACCGTCTCTCCTGAAATCGGCTAGTTTTTGCAGTATGCGGTGGCTCAAATCTAAGGCCAATGGCATGAAGTTTTCAGTTTCATTTGAAGCATAACCGAACATCATACCTTGATCGCCAGCACCCTGGTCTTCAGGATTTCCGCGGTCTACACCACGATTGATATCATCGCTTTGGTCGTGAATAGCACTTAAAACGCCACAAGAATTGGCTTCGAACATGTATTCGCTTTTCGTGTAGCCAATGCGTTGAATGACCTCGCGAGTAATGCTTTGAACATCGAGGTACGCTGAGGATTTGACTTCACCGGCAAGTACAACTTGTCCAGTGGTAACTAGGGTTTCACAAGCTACTTTGGATTGCGGATCAAAGGCCAAAAAGTTATCGATAATGGCATCTGATATTTGATCTGCTACTTTATCCGGGTGTCCTTCAGAGACACTTTCAGAAGTGAAGAAATAAGACATCTCTATGATTTATTAGGGTTTACTTAAGTTATGTGGAAATGTTCAAGCTGCTTGCCCTACGAGATGTGTGCTCTATTTAGCATTTTTTATCGTGGTTGCAAGCAGTCAAATCCTTCCACTGCCCCAAAAGTAGAAAAGAATTTGAGTTTCTACACCTGAGATGCAACTTTTTCGAAAAATACGTTCTAATTTTACCACGCTATCAAGAAAGACTGAGGGATTGGGCCCTGCGATGTCTTGGCAACCCGGAAGAGCCGGGTGCCACAACCCACCCGAAAAAGGGAATGATACGTATCGCAGACGCAGCGCCACCACCTTTCTTCTTAGCACCTAACCTTGGAAGAGATGACAATAACAGAAGCTGTACAGCAGAGGATTTTAGTTTTGGACGGTGCCATGGGCACCATGATTCAAGATTACAAGTTTAAGGAAGAGGATTACCGTGGCGAACGATTTGCCAACTACCCACATTCACTCAAGGGCAATAATGATCTTTTAGTTCTCACACAACCTGAGGCTATAGACGCCATTCATCTGGCCTATTTAGAGGCCGGCGCTGATATTGTCGAGACCAATACGTTCAACACGAACAGCATTTCCATGGAAGATTACCACATGAGTGATCTCGTGGTAGAGTTGAATGTTGCAGCGGTTGAAAGTGCACGCCGTGCCATACAGCAGTACCGTAAGAATGGGGGTACAGATTCGAAATATATCGCAGGTTCAGTAGGGCCAACCAACAAAACGGCCTCTTTAAGTCCGGATGTGAACAACCCAGGTTTTAGAGCAGTCTCCTTCGACGATTTACGCGCTTGTTATTTTCAACAATGCGAGGCGCTTGTCGGCGCTGGGGTGGATGCGTTATTAATTGAGACTGTGTTCGATACGTTAAATGCTAAAGCTGCTCTATTCGCTGCTCAAGATGCCATTGAAGCGTCGGGTCGCGAAGTCGCCATCATGCTTAGCGGAACCATTACCGATGCCTCCGGCCGTACCTTAAGCGGACAGACTACAGAAGCCTTCTTGATTTCAGTTGGGCATGCACCCTTACTCAGCATTGGATTGAATTGTGCATTGGGAGCGAAGCAGCTGATGCCGTATTTACAGACATTGGATGCTAGAGCACCTTTTGCAGTTAGTGCACACCCTAATGCAGGATTGCCCAACGCTTTTGGTGAATACGATGAGACAGCAGATCAAATGGCCGCGCAGATTAAAGAATATTTGGATTTGAATTTGATCAATATCATTGGTGGATGTTGTGGGACTTCTCCCGCTCACATTGCAGCTATTGCAGCACTCGCAAAAAACTATAAACCCCGCACGTATGTCGCTTAATCTTGCAGACCGACCCATGCGTCTTTCGGGTTTAGAACCCTTAGTGATTACACCGGATACCAATTTTGTAAATGTTGGTGAACGCACCAATGTAACAGGATCGAAAAAATTCTTGCGCCTAATAAAAGAGCGTAATTTTGATGAGGCGCTTGATGTTGCCCGAGATCAAGTAGAGGGGGGAGCGCAGATCATTGATATCAACATGGATGAAGGTATGATTGATGGTGTAGAAGCCATGACGACATTCCTTAATCTAATCGCTGCAGAACCGGATATTGCTCGCGTGCCCATCATGATCGATAGTTCCAAATGGGAAATTATCGAGGCGGGTTTGAAATGTGTGCAGGGTAAATGTGTCGTGAATTCCATTTCCTTAAAAGGAGGTGAGGAAGAGTTTACTGCCCAAGCGCGTACCATCAAACGTTACGGCGCTGCAGTCATTATAATGGCGTTCGATGAAGACGGTCAAGCGGACACCTTTGAGCGTCGTATCGAAATTTGTGAACGCTCCTATAAAATTTTGACAGAGCGGCTACAGTTCCCAGCAGAAGACATCATTTTTGACCCCAATATATTTCCTGTAGCTACTGGAATGGAGGAGCACAGGAAGAATGCCCTAGATTTTTTCCATGCCACTAAATGGATTAAAGAAAATCTGCCATATGCAAAGATTAGCGGTGGTGTTTCTAATGTAAGTTTTTCATTTAGAGGTAATAATGCCGTACGCGAAGCCATGCATGCCTCTTTTCTATACCATGCGATTAAGCACGGGATGGACATGGGTATCGTCAACCCAACCATGTTAGAAGTTTATGCAGAAGTGGATAAAGAGCTCATGGTGCATATCGAAGACGTATTGCTTGATAGGCGCGAAGATGCTACGGAACGCTTATTGGAGTTCTCCCAAACGGTTGCTGGAACGGTTAAAGATGAAGCCAAAGTCTTGGAATGGCGCAATGAGCCTGTTGCTAAGCGTCTCGAACATGCTTTAATCAAAGGAATTACTGAGTTTATCGATGAAGATGTCGAAGAAGCCCGTCAGGCCTTTGCGAAACCCTTGCATGTCATAGAAGGACCTTTAATGGACGGAATGAACGTTGTAGGTGATCTTTTTGGAGAAGGTAAAATGTTCTTGCCTCAGGTGGTGAAAAGTGCGCGCGTCATGAAGAAGGCGGTAGCTTATTTGATGCCCTATTTAGAGGATGAGAAAGAAGTGGGTACTTCTTCAAGTGCTGGTAAAGTGTTGCTCGCTACGGTAAAAGGCGATGTGCATGATATTGGTAAAAATATCGTTGGCGTTGTCATGGCGTGTAACAACTTTGAAATCATTGATCTTGGAGTGATGGTACCGCCCGAGAAAATTCTCGCAGCGGCGCAAGAGCACCAGGTAGATATTATCGGATTAAGTGGGTTGATAACACCTTCGCTTGATGAAATGATACATATCGCAAAAGAAATGAAACGTTTAGGTATGACGCAGCCACTTTTGATTGGTGGTGCTACGACCTCACGCGCTCACACAGCGGTAAAGATTGATCCGGAGTACGACGGGCCTGTGTTGCATGTGGTGGATGCCAGTCGTGCAGTAGGGGTCTGTTCAAAGTTATTGAGCGAGCTCGGAAAAGACTATGCTGCCACTGAAAAAGAAGGATTGGCAAAGGTTCGTGAGGGCTACGCAAAACACCGCGAGAAAAAGGCATTGGTACCGTTGGCCTATGCGCAGGAGCACAAGCCTAAATTGGTCTTTGATGCGACCACAGTACCTACACCAAAATTTATAGGTACCAAGCTTTTGCGCAGTATTCCTATTGCGGAGGTAGTTCCCTATATTGACTGGACGCCATTTTTCCAGACTTGGCAACTCTTCGGGAAATTCCCCCGAATTTTAGAAGATGAAGTTGTTGGGGAGCAAGCTAAAAGCGTCTTTGCCGATGCACAGAAAATGCTGCGTACACTGCAAAAAGAGCAATGGCTAACGCTGAATGCGGCCTACGGTATTTTCCCCGCTCAAAGTAGAGGAGAAGAAATTATTCTGGGAGAGAATGGTGCTTTGGGCAGCTTTTATTCGCTGCGTCAAACCGGTGAAAAATCGAAGTTCCAAGCCCTCTCAGATTTTGTAGCTCCTGAAGGCACTGTTCAGGATTATGTAGGCGGTTTTGCAGTAACGGCAGGACTAGACATAGAGAAAACGCTGGCGAAATTTGAGTCCGCACACGACGACTACAGCAGTTTGATGCTGAAGGCATTAGCAGATCGTTTAGCAGAAGGTCTTGCGGAGTATGTGCATTTAAAGATTCGCCGCGAAATCTGGGGCTATGCACCAGAGGAACAGTTGACGAACGACCAGTTGATTGCCGAGAAATATAGAGGAATTCGACCCGCACCGGGGTATCCAGCTTGTCCAGACCACCTGGATAAAACAACGTTGTTTGACTTGTTGGATGCGCCGTCGATAGGAATGTCGCTGACCGAAAGTTTAGCGATGTATCCGGCATCGAGCGTAAGCGGTTATTACTTCGCACATCCGGATTCAAAATATTTCGCGGTTGGAAAATTGGCCAAAGATCAAATAGCATCCTACGCCGCACTACGAGGCATTGATGTGGCAACTGCTGAAAAGTGGTTGGCGCCTAACCTTAACTATTAAGCAATGAAGATTACCGATTTACTACAAGAGGTCCAGGAGTGCCAGTTTACTTTTGAAATACTTCCCCCTTTAAAAGGACAAAAGGCCCAGGAAATCTTTGATAACCTGGATCCATTGATGGAGTTTAAACCTCCGTTCATTGATGTGACTTATCACCGCGAGGAAACCATATATAAGCGTTTAGACAATGGATTACTCCAAGAAAAAGTGGTTCGTAAGCGTCCCGGTACTGTCGGTATTTGTGCTGCGATCATGCACAGATACGATACGGAAACTGTTCCTCATGTGCTCTGTGGGGGATTCTCGAGGGAAGAAACGGAGAATCTTCTCATTGATTTGAATTTCTTGGGTATAGAGAATGTGGTGGCGCTGCGTGGGGATCAAGCAAAGCACGAAAGCTATTTTACCCCACATAAAGAAGGAAATACCTTCGCTATTGATTTGGTACGACAGATTAAAGATTTGAATCAAGGCAATTATCTTGATGAAGATTTACAAAATACGATGTCAACGAATTTCTGTATCGGCGTTGCGGGCTATCCTGAAAAGCACTTCGAGGCTCCTTCACTGAACTTAGATATAGAATATTTAAAAGCAAAAGTGGAAGCTGGAGCCGATTACATCGTGACGCAGCTATTCTTCGACAACAGTAAGTATTTTGCCTTTGTCGATAAATGCCGCGCTGCGGGGATTACAATTCCTATTATCCCAGGACTGAAGCCGCTTTCAACGAAGCGTCAATTGAGTATACTGCCTCAGATTTTTCACGTGGATATTCCGGACGAATTGGCTATTCAGGCCATCAAATGCAAGGACAATGCGCAAGTGAAGCAATTAGGAATCGAATGGTGTATTCAACAAAGCAAAGAGCTTAGAGATGCTGGGGTTCCTGTCCTACACTACTACAGTATGGGTAAGAGTCAAAATATTTATGAGATTGCTAGTGCAATTTTCTAGAGGTATCGCTTCGCCCAACTTTCGCTTAAGGGAATCATCCCAGTTCCACTTGCTCCTAGGGTAGGGGCGAGGGTATGCATGACAGGTGTCTCCGGAGTGATCGCACCGCTAGCAATAGCTGCTTTTAGTCTAGATGGAGTATACGCTTGAATGCCGTTTTCATCCGCGGTAAAAATTAACATGCGGTTGAAGAAGTCCACGCCATACTGTTGGCCAAATTCCATCAACAGATGTACGCTTTTATCGATGCTGCATCCCGTTGCCTGCTGTTGACGTTCATCTACTGCTATAATGAGGCATTGGTTACCTATGATTCTGTAGGCGGCTGCGAGTTGCGCCCCATGGGCTTTCCATTGCCCTACGAAATCATCCATATGACCGCTAAGAATTTGTGCTTGTTTGTCAGTCAGCGGCTGCTGGAGACCGTAGAACCACATACGCGATTCTGGATGCATGGAATACATACTCATACTAAAGATCCTCTGCTAATGCGATCATTTCGGCCAAATCTAGGACTTGGACCTGATCTTCTTTTTCACGGTTTTTCACACCGTCCGTAAGCATGGTGTTACAGAAAGGACATCCCGCAACAACAATCTCCGCGCCCGTTTCCATTGCTTCATCCGCTCGAACGTGATTGATTTCTGCCGTTCCTTTTTCCGCTTCTTTAAACATCTGAGCACCCCCGGCGCCGCAGCATAGACCATTTTGTTTGCAACGACGCATTTCTTTTAGTGAAACATCAAGTTTTTCTAAAAGTGCGCGCGGCGCCTCGTATTCGTCGTTTGCGCGACCTAGGTAACAGGGGTCATGGAAAGTGATTTTTTTCCCTTTAAAACTTCCACCCTCAATTTTGAGTCGACCTTCTTTAAGCAGGCGATTTAAAAACTGGCTGTGGTGTTCTACATGGTAGTTCCCCCCCAATTCTGGATATTCATTCTTCAAGGTATTGAAGCAATGCGGGCAGGTAGTCACAATGTGTTTTACTTCATAGCCGTTGAGGACTTGAATATTCATCATCGCCTGCATCTGGAATAAAAACTCATTACCAGCTCTTTTTGCAGGATCACCCGTACAACCTTCTTCAGTTCCCAGCACAGCGTAGCTGATGCCAGTGTGGTGCAAAATTTTCGCCATGGCTTTGGTGATCTTTTTTGCGCGATCGTCAAAACTACCGGCGCACCCGACCCAAAATAAGACTTCTGGAGTCTTGCCTTCGGCGGTCATTTGTGCCAATGTGGGAACTTGAAATGTGGTCATAGTTAGTCTTCGAAAACTTGAATTGTACTTTCTTTTTCTACAAGGTCAGTGAATTTTCCTGTGTAACGTGTAGCACGAACGATGTGGTTATCTACCCAGTGGTAGTTGCCGCCACGTGGTTTACCCATCAAAAGTCCATGCCATTTAAATCCATTGTCCTTGAGCCATTTTTCAGTCACCTCACGGTGATCTTCTGTACGCGAAGTAAAGAACGTAATTACATGTCCTTCTTCGTACCATTTGTTAAGTGTGTCTAAAGCATCAGGGTAGACATTCGCTGTCGCCATTCGCTCGGGTTCCTCATTAGGGATATCGTCACAGACTGTGCCGTCAATGTCGATCAGGTAATTCTTCACATCTGCCGGCAGCATTGGGCTGATCAATTGACCGTCCTCAGAGGCTTCTTCTAATAGCTTATCGATGTGTGCATTTGCGCTTTTTTCCATGTGTGTTGTTTGACGCGTTTTTAGAATTACTGTTAGTATGTTGGGTTGCGTTATTCGTTGATCCAGTTCCCACGGTCCATTTGGTTAAAGGGCCAAGGTGCGCCATTGTTCTCCACATTCGTCATCATGGCGTTGAGTGCGCCGGGGGCGCTACTTTCTTCCATGGTAGCGAAATTGCGAAGTTTCATGATGATATTTAACGGATCAATATCTACTGGACAAGCCTGTACACACGCATTACAACTGGTGCAAGCCCACAATTCTTCATTGGTAATATAATCACCTAATAAACTCTTACCATCGTCTACAAAAGAACCATTAGCCGCGATGTTAGTACCGATCTCTTCGATGCGGTCGCGTGTGTCCATCATGATTTTGCGCGGCGATAATTTTTTACCCGTAAGGTTAGCAGGGCATTCGCTGGTACAGCGACCGCACTCCGTACAGGTATAAGCATTGAGTAAGTTCGCCCAGCTTAGGTCGTTGGCGTCTTTTGCACCGAAGCGCTCTACGGGAGCACCGGCATCCGGTGCTGGCGCAGCAAATGGATCTGCCGTAGGATCCATCATCAATGCGACTTCCTTCGTTACTGCTGCATTGTTTTCAAAACGACCTTTGGCTTCGAGGTTGGCATAATAGGTATTCGGGAATGCGAGAATGATGTGAAAATGCTTTGAATAGGGTAGGTAGTTTAAGAATGCAAAGATGCCGAGGATATGAAGCCACCAAAAAAGTCGCTCAACAAAATGTAGTCCCCATTCACTCGCACCGCTCCAAAGCGGAGCTATGTATTGACTGATAAGGAAGCTGTGGTGCGCATCGGCGAAATTGGCTTCTAATGCATTCATGTTCAAGAAAGCAAACATGAGGACCAACTCGATGTACAAGATGTTGTTAGCATCCGTAAATGCCCAACCTTTCATTTCCGGTTTGTGAAAACGGTCTAATTTACTCACGTTTCTGCGCCACCAAAAGATGAGCACGGCAATCACTGTGAGTACTGCTAATACTTCGAAAGCGCTGATAATAGGGCCATACGCTTTACCTAAAAATGGTGCAAAGGCTCGGTGCGTTCCGAAAATACCGTCAACGATGATTTCGAGGACCTCGATGTTGATAATGAGGAAGCTCACATATACGATAAAATGAAGGGCTCCAGCGACCGGACGCGCTTGCATTTTAGATTGGCCGAAGGCTACTCTAAGCATGTTTTGCAAACGATCGCTCGAGCGATCGCTGCGATCAGTATCCTTTCCTAAACCAATATTTTCACGTATTCGTCCCACCTTCTTAGCGAATACTGCGACGGCGGTGGCCAACGTGGCAATGAATAGAATATTGGGCAAATAGGTCATGATTATTTTTCTGGATTGCTTTCTTCCATAGCCTCTTCGATGGCTTGGATTTCTTCCTCTGTGTAGCGTGTTCTGCTGCCGAACATACTCACGTGCAGGTATTTGTTCGGATTATATTTAATATCTAATAAGAGACGGTTTAAATTTTCCGTCGCTTTTTTCATGTTGGCATAGACCTCTTCGTCGTAAATCAATTTTGACGCTGCACCTTCACCGGTTTCTAATTCCGCCATTAAGCGATCAAAGCGCGCGGTAATACTTTCCATATTGTTCACCGTCTCCGTGAGTTTTGCGCTGGCTAAACTGTCTGAGATAGCCTCTAGGTTAGTAATGGTGCTGCTGATGTCTTTACTTTTTGAAGCTAATTCTTCACTGAGTATTCTGAAGTTTTCACTCATGGCATCAAAATTCCCTTTATTGTCTCCTAGGTAATCACTGACTTCCGCAGCACTAGCCTCGACACTGGCAAACGTTTTAGTCAAACTCTCAAAAGTGGATTTGAAATTTTGAGAGGTACGTTCATCTAAAAATCCGGAGGCCAATCCAATTACTGTGTCAAGAGTCCCTAATAATTCTTCTGTTCTCGCTTTAATCGGGGCGAGTTGCATATTTACTTCCTCAGTAAGGTCACGTTCTGTGGCACTCACTAGCGTATCACCACTCAATGCAAGTGGAGCGCCTTTATTGACTGTTAAAGAGATGCTTTTTTCGCCCATAATACTCGCAGAGTAAATCTTTGCGACGGTTCCCTGAGTAATGGGGAAGTCGTTACCAACATTCAGGGTAACTAATAATTTACCTGAAGCACCAGGAAGGAAAGAAATATCACTAACCTGTCCTATTTGGTAACCATTAATGGTGATAGGTCGTGTAGCTAGCAAGCCTTCAGTGTTCTCGTAAACGACGTAATATTTGTTCTCCGTACTAAAAACATCCTTTCCCTTGAGGTAATTTACCCCCCAGTACAATAGGAATATACCAAGAACTATGGCTAAGCCAATTTTAAATTCTGTTTTCAAAGTCGTTTCGTTTATATGCTAAAATACATTAAGGTGCGCGCTTTTTAGCCTCATTCAAGTCAATTTTCTTGTCCTCCTCAAATGCAACGAGGTAGGCGTCTGGATAGTGCTCCAGTACATTTTCTTTTAACGCTTCGGCTTCTGTAAATGTTGCCAATTTACCGCAATAGTATTTGAACAAACCGTATTGATCTTGTTTCCATACGTCGTCCAGTCCTTTAAAGTTTTCGGGAAGGCAAGGAAGATCATTTCGTGAGACGGCAATTTGCACCGCAAAATACAGATCCATACCCGCCTCAATTTCCACTTGAATCTCTGAAGTTTCCGCTTCATGTTCTGAGTTTGCGGCAACTGATGCTTCTTCAGTACTAATGCTTTGCGTGGTTATTGGGGCTTCAATAGTTGGAGTGAGGCTCGAACCCTCTGTTTGAATACCTGCATCGCGTTGTTCTCGTTTGAATTTATATTCTTTCACAGCTCTATAAATGGCACTCGCGAGCAATTCTTTTCCGCGGCTACTCTGTAAGAAGTCTTCCTCGCCAGGATTGGTTAAAAAGCCCAATTCAACAAGAACTGCCGGCATGGTGGAGCCACGTAGTACAGCCAATGGTTGTTGCTTAACGCCACGATTGCGGCGTTTTACTCGACCTTCGAACTGGCGTTGTATTTCGTCCGCAATACTGATGCTTTGTTCTAGAAAAGCATCTTGATAGGAGCGAAGAGCGATAATCGCCGCTGGGTTATTTGCATCTAGTTCCTCGTAATTGCTTTCCCAATTTTCTTCTAACAACCGAGCTGCATTCTCGAGTTGCGCGGTTTTGTTCAGCCGTTGGTCCCGTTCCCCCATTCCGAGGACGAAACTTTCAGTACCGTAGGCACTCTTATTGTCATTTGCATTGCAGTGAATGGAAATGAAAACGTCGGCGTTCGCCCGATTTGCGATTACTGTGCGTTGATAGAGCTCAATAAATCGGTCATCATCTCGGGTAAGAATGACTTTCGTATCGGGTAAGTTCTCTTCGATATACTTTTTAACCAAT